>MVZH01000014.1 GCA_002068325.1 Lentisphaerae bacterium ADurb.BinA184
AGTCAACGCGTTACGAAATGCCCACGAATGGCGCGCTTTGCTTGAATCGGGCAAAGCCGCATCGACAGCCGCTCTTGCACGAGATCTGAACCTGAGCCGCGCTTACGTGATAAGGATATTGTCGCTCACGACACTGGCTCCCGAGATCGTCACGGCTATAATAAACGGCGAAGAACCCAATGGACTCAGCCTTGACAAGCTCGTCTCCCGCCGATTGCTGCATCGCCGTCGCCGAGGCTACGGCCTGGCCCGCCCGCGAGACGCCTTGGCCCGGGCACTCATCCGCCTGGCCGCCGAGGACTGAGCCCCCATCGAAACGGCCGGCCAATGCCTCGCGGCCGCGCCGCTCAGACAGAAAGCCCCATCCATGCCAGACATCTGCCCCGTGACCGCCGACTTTGCCGCGCGCGCCGCCTGGATCAACCGCCACGCCTGGCTGGCCGGGATCGACCTGGACACCGAGTGCCGCCAAGCCGAGGACGAGGGCCGCGACCTGCGCTCCGTGCGCCGCGCCATCGGCCGGCTCAAGGCGGCGCCCGCCCCCGAAGGCGCCTGGAGCACCGTCCTCGGCGGAAAGCGCGACGCCGCCTGGGTCGCCGCGTACTATGCCCTGAACGACCGCATCCAGGCCCTGCCGTCGCGGGCCGGGCATCCCTGGGTCGAGCCCGATGATCTCGCCGGCATCCGTGCCGCCCGCCCCCCGGCGGTGCCGCTCAAGCCGTGGCGCGGCAGCCGGAGGGAATTCGCGCGCCGCCTGCACGGCGGACTGCTCGGTCGCATCTGCGGCTGCATGCTCGGCAAGCCGGTGGAAGGCTGGCCGCGTGACAGCATCCGCATCTCGAACGAGGAGACCGGCAACTGGCCTGTGGCCAACTACATGCGCCTGCCGAGCCGTCCGGAGGATGCGCGCATCGCCGCCCGCCGCCCCGCCTCGAAGTGGTCGCTGGCCAACGGCCCCGGGACCTGCCTGCGCCCGGGCATCCGGGGCGGTGTCGAGGACGATGACATCAACTACACGACCACCGGTTTCGCCATCGTCAAACGCTGGGGCGCCGGCTTCACGCCCTCCGACGTGGCCTCCTTCTGGCTGGACAACCTGCCGGTCAACCACACCTGCACCGCCGAGCGCGTCGCCTACCGCAACCTCGTCGCCGGCCTGCCGCCGCCGTCCAGCGCCACGCACCGCAATCCGTACCGCGAGTGGATCGGTGCGCAGATCCGCGCCGACTACTTCGGGTTCGCCAATCCGGGGCTCCCGGAGCGCGCCGCGGAGTGGGCGTGGCGCGACGCCTCGATCAGCCACGTGCGCAACGGCATCTACGGTGAGATGTGGGTGGCGGCGATGCTGGCGGCGGCCTACGTGCATGACGACTGGGTGACCATTCTGCGGGCCGGGCTGGCGCAGGTTCCGGCCCGGTCGCGGCTGGCGCAGTCCGTCGAGCGTGTCATTGGCGACTGCCTCAGGGGGCTGGACTACGACGGGGCGGTCGCGGCCCTGCACGCGCGCTGGAACGAACGGGTCGGCCACCACTGGTGCCACACGCTCTCGAACGCCGAGGTGGTGGCGATCGGGCTGCTGTACGGCGAGGAGGATTTTGGCCGGTCAGTCGGCCGCGCGGTGATGTGCGGGTTCGACACCGACTGCAACGGCGCCACCGTCGGCGGGCTGTGGGGGGTGAAGCACGGGGTGGACGCCATCCCGTCGCGCTGGGCCTCGCCGATGCGCGACCGGGTCTGCACCGGGGTGGCCGGCTACCACGAGACCGCGATCAGCGCGCTGGCCGCCGACATGGTGGGGACCGCCCTGCGGTGCCGTCGCGGGTGAGCGTCGGGCCGGCGCGGCGCTGTGCGGTTGGGGCGGGGCCTTCTCACTCGACGAGTTCGGCGGTGCCCCAGAGGGCGGGTTCGAAACGGGCCTCGCTGGGCAGGTCGTAGACGATGGCGGCGCCGTTGCGTCCCCAGTGCAGGCGGGCGACGTTGCGCTGGCCGGCCGGGTCGCTGAAATTCACCGACAAGTCGAGTCCGAGGGTGCGGCCGGCCGCGGGTTCAACGCCGAGCAGCGACCACGGGATCACGGCGATCAGGCGGTAGGCGTCGGCGGCGACGCTGACCGTGGCGGCGACGTCGGCGTTTTCACGCACGTCAGCGATCCGCACCTGGCCGGCAGGCGAGCGGAAGTCGGCGGGTCTGGCGTCGTCGTGCGGGCCGATGCGGTAGAGGATGGCGCGGGCCTTTCCCGGCTCGGCGGCCGGGGCGAGGAGGACGCGGAGATGCCCCGGGGCCGGGGTGCGGGCGCCGGGTGTGGGGCCGAGCCAGACGCTGCACTCGTCGCCGCTCTTGAACAGGGCCGTCGGATCGCCGCCGGCGTTTCGCCACGGCGAGTCGTCGCGCACCTCGAAGCGGACGTAGAGGGCCCGTGCGTCGTAGAGCAGCCGTGCCTCGCCGCGGGCGTCGGGCCGCAGGGCAAAGGTGGCGGCCGGCGCGTCGGCGAAGGCGGGGCTGTCCAGGGAGGGTGGCTCGGCGGCGCGGTGGCGCAGCACCGCGATTCGCCGCCCGGTTTGCGGAGTCCGCAGGTCGGCCTGGGCGCGGGCGGCGGCGAGCCCTTCGGCGGTGAGGGTGAACTCGCCCGAGAACCGGGTGGGCGGCCGCTCGGTCCCGCCGACCTCGAAGATGTGGATGGCGTCGCTGCCGGCCAGCAGGTAGACTTTGCCGGACTTGGGGTGGCGGAAGACGCGGGTGTTGAACAGTTCGACCCACACGGTGTAGGGCGAGGGGTCGGGGCCGCGGGAGATGTCCTCCAGGAGGGTAGCGACGTAGAGCCCGCGCTCCGTATCCCAGACGTGCACGAGGCTGTTCTCGTCGGTCCAGAAGAGGTAGTCGCCGACGATGCCGGCGGCGCCGGTGGGGCAGTAGTGCTGTCCGGGGGCGAGGAAGGAGGGGGCGCGTTCGCCGGCGTGCCAGAGGGGGCGGCCGCTGGCCTCGTCGTACTTGGTGATTTGGGCGAACTCCCAGTCGTGGCCGTGGCCGACGCCGGGGAGGTCGGCCGCGTTGTAGCCGCCGTTGAAGGCATAGACGGCGCCGGCGTGGGCGAAGGCGGTACGGGCGCCGGCGGCGCCGTGGCCGAGGCCGAGGCCCAGCCGCGGCAGTCCGACGTGCAGGGCCTGCTCCCAGCGGTAGACGGGCACGCCGTCGCGCCACTCGGCGACCGGGATTTTCCAGACGCCGCCGGAGGTGTCGTCCGTCCAGTCGTGCATGTACAGGTTGAAGCCCTCGTCGAAGTAGGCCCCCCAGCCCTGCTGCGGGCCGGAGCCCTTGAGCGGATAGGCCGGGGCCTCGGTGGTCTGCCATTCGTCGGGCTGCTTGCGGCCGTCGCCGTTGAGGTCGGACCAGGTTCCCTTGCGGCCGGTGTCCTGGTTGTGATAGACCGGCTCGAGAGTGCCGTCATCGAGGGTGCGGATCCATCCTCCGTAGACGGCGGCGACGCCGCGGGCGCGGTCCTCGGCCAGTTCGGCGATGGCGCCGCTGCCGCTGCACCAGTAGGTCTTGCCGTCGCGGTGGCGGATGCGCGGCCACCACTTGATGGGCACGCCGGTCTGCTCGTAGGCGCCGATCCAGTAGTGTTCGACGGCCCAGGCGCCGGTGTCGTAATCGACGCGGTAGCGGATGAGGTCGGCGTGGGTGTCGCCGTAGATGAGTTCGGGTTCTTCCTCATCGACACCGAACATGCCGCTGAAGTAGTACGGGCCGTGGAACTGCTTTTCGAGGTGTCCGTCGGGTGCCCAGCGGGTGAACCGTCTTGGGGCGGCGTTTTCCGCGGCGAAGATGCGCCCGTCGGCGAGGGCGCACAGTCCGACCGGGTTGCGGAAGGACTCCGGCTGCATGGGGCCGGTGCGGGGGCGGCCGCCGGGCGTGCCGAGGGCGCGGATCTCGCGGCCGTCGGCGGCAAAGCGGACGACCTGATGGCGCGGCTCGCCGACCGTGGCGACGAAGCCGCCGTCGGCGGTCGGTTCGACGTCCCAGACCTCGCCGCCGGCGTCAGCCAGCCGTTCACCGGGGGTGCCGCGGGCCGTGTCGAGCGCGACGATTGCGGTGCCGCTGCCGACCACCAGGCGCCCGTCGGTGAGGAAGGCGACGCCGCTGGCCGCGGGCACGGGCCAGGCGGCAAGCTGGGCGCCGTTGGCGGCGGCGACGACGAAGAGGGTGTCCTGCGCGGGAGCCGTGAGGTAGAGCCGGCCGTCGCGCACGGCGACATCGGTGACGATGCGGCCGGAGTCCTTGTACTCGCCGAACATGGGCTGGTCGGCCTGGCGGGCGGCGTAGAGCTGTTTGGCGCCGGTGGCGGCCTCGACGCGCCAGAGCATGGGGCGGTTCCATTTGCCCTGGTAGTTCGCCTGTCCCTCGGGGGCGTTCATGGCCGAGGCGGCGACGATGTAGAGGCTGTTGCCGTCGCTGGCGACGGCCATCTGGCTAGCCTTCATCCACCAGTCGAGGTGCTGTTTCCAGCGGACCTGTCCGTCAGGGCTCATGCGGATCAGGCCGCCCTCGCCCTCCTCGAACGCCCAGAGCACGGCAATGTCGGTGTCGGCGGCGGCCGGATCAATCGGGCAGATGTCCATGACGTCGCCCCAGACCCCGCCCCAGCTGCCGCGGCCGTCGGCGGTGCGGTAGGGCGGGTTGCCGCTCTGGCCGACGCTGGTCACGTAGCGCAGGGACAGTTTGGGCGGGACGATGCCGTGGTAGGTGTAGACGCCGGGGGCGGCCCAGCGTCCGTACTGGTCGCGGCCGTCCCAGAGCACTTCGCCGCTCACGGGCACGGCGCAGGCGAGTTGCCGGACGGTGACGTGGTCGCGGTCGTAGACGTTGACGCTCATGCGGTCTCCCGCCGGCGGGCTCAAGGGGATGCGGGCGGCGACGATCGGCGCATCGTCCTCGCGCGGCAGCGGCTGGATGTCAGGCCGCCAGAGGGTGGTGGTGGCAACGACGATGCGGCCGTTGCCGGCGTCGGCGATGTAGACGGCGTTGAGGTCGGCGGCGACGGCCCACGGCCGGTCGAGGCGGTCGAGGGCGGCGCCGGGGTCGCCGGGCGCGCCAAGGCGGGCCAGGAGGGCGCCGGTGGCGGCGTCAAGCTGGGCGACGACGTGGGCAGCGGTGTCGCAGACGTAGACGTGCTCCGGGGTGGCGGCGAGGCGGCGGATGCCCTGCCACTGCGGGGGCGTTTCCCAGGCGGCGGCCTGCCCGTCGGGCGACAGGCGGACGACTTGGGTCGGGGTGGCGGCGAAGACGGTTTCCCCGGCCACGGCGAGGCCGGTCACGCCGGGCAGCCCGGTGCGCCAGGCGACGGCGGCGGCCGCCTTGTCCAAGAGCGGGCGGCGCCAGAGGGTGCCGGAGGCGGGGTCGGCGAGCAGGACGTCGTTGCCCAGGCGTGCGAGCTGGCCGACGCCCTGGACGCCGGGCAGGGGGACGTCGAAGTCGAGGTGCCGCGCGCCGCCGAGGTAGGCGAGGTGGATGCCGTCGCGGGCCTGGTGGGCGGCGACCTGGCCCTCGGGGGCGGCGACGAGGGCGACGAGGTGGCGGCCGTGCGCCGGCCCTTCGACCTGCAGGAGCTGGCCGATGGGCTGCGCCTTGGGAAGGACAATGGGGTGCTGGACGTCCTGGTTGCCGCTGGTGGTGAAGGCGATGCCGCGCAGGGCCATGCCATCGTCGCACAGGTCCTCGACACACACTCCGCCGAGGCGCCGGGTGTAGAGGAAATTCGTGCCGGTCCAGCGGGCTTCGAGGGCGCCGCCGCGGCCGGCGAAGAAGAAGCGTTCGCCGATGCGGGCGACTTGGGCGGCCATGCGGATTTCGCCGGCCGGCGAGCCGCAGTCTCCGGGGGCGGGGGTGACGCCGTCGAGGCCGAGGCGTCGCAGGCCGCCCTCGTAGCCGAAGCAGTAGCGCTGGCCGTCGAGGATCTGGCCGTCGGCGGCTTCGCCGACCCGCGCCCCGGCCGGGGCATCGTCGCCGGCGGCGAGCCGGTAGCGTCCGGACCAGTTCACGCCGCCGGCGTGCTGGATGGAGACGCCGCCATCGGGGTCGGCCTGCACGAGGTGACGCCATGGCCGGGTGGCGCCGGCGGGCATGTCGAGGATGAAGAGCGTCTGCGGGGGGCCGCCGGCGGGATCGAGGGCGGCGACTTCGTAGGCCCCCCTGTCGGGAAAGGACTTGCCGATGATGACGCGGCCGTCGGCGTCGGGCGTGGGGGAGAGGGCCCACAGGCCGGGGCCGTCGGCGACCGCTTCGACGGCCAGCTGGGCGACGTCGGGCGAGGCGGTGGCGATGCGGCAGAGCGCGCTTGCGGAGCGCGCGGGGTCGGCGGCGATGCCGAAGATGTGATCGCCGGATCGTATGAGCAGGGACGCGACCGGCGCGGTGACGGTTTGCGGAGTCCGCAGGACGGCCAGGCAACGCCCGTCCTGGTCGCAGACGGGGAGGCCCTGGCGGGCGCCGGCCAGATAGAGCCGGCCGTGGCGGTCGGCGGCGATGCCCGTGTAAAAGGCGTAGGGCACGGGCGGGGCATCGAGGCCGGACGTGTTCCCGAGGACGCCGACGACCCGCAGCGGCGCGGGGTTCGCGTGCAGGGCGACGGCGGCGAAGGCTGAGGCGAGGAAGGCGAGGCGTTTCATGCGGCGTACTCCCGGTAGGGCGCGGCAGGCTCCGACGCGCCGATCCCGATGTCGCGCCAAGGCCGCGCGACCCACTCTCGGCAGTCCTGATATCGCGCAGGCCTGTCGCGCCGCCGCCCTGCGAAGGCGGAGGCCGCGCGGTCTACGCAGGCCGGGGCGTCACTCGGCGGGCACATCTTCGAGGTAGACCCCGTCCGCGCGCAAGACCGTCTGCAACGCAGGCAGGCTGAGCTGATCCATCGTGCACCCTTCGTGCAGGGCGAGGGCGGCGGCGGTTCCGGCGCCCTGCCCCAGCACCATGCAGTGCGTCTGCACACGGAAAGACGAATGGGCCTCGTGCGTGGACGAGGCGCAGCGGCCGACCACGGCCAGGTTGGGGATCCGGGGGTTGAGGGCCATGCCGAGCGGAATGTGGTAACTCTGGCCCTGCGGGACCCAGCCGCGGCCGCCGCGGTCCTGCATGTGGTCGGTATAGGTAGTGTGCCCGGAGCCGCAGGGGTCGTGGATATCGATCATCCAGACCCCGTGTCCGACGGCGTCGGGGTGTTTGCGGGCGCCGAGGACCATGTCGGCGTCGAGGGTCTTGCGGCCGCGGATGCGCCGGCTTTCGCGGACGCCGAGGGCGAAGCCGGTGCGGTCTATGCGGGCCTGGGCGTAGCCGGGCAGTTCGCGGCGCCAGAGTTCGAGGTAGGCGACGAGGCGTTCGCGGGCGAGAACGGTCAGCCGGGTCATCTCCTCTTCGTCGAGGGGGTTGCCGGCGACGGGGAGCATGTTCCAGAGGGTGCGGTCGTCGGCCCACTGCATGTAGTGGGCGGCGTTGCCGTCGTTGAACGGGGGGAAGGCGCCCTGCCGGTTGAGTTCCCGCATGCGTTGCATCATGGCTTCGCCGGCCTGCGGGGCGTGGGCGCGGACAGCGGCGGCATCGATGCCGTGGAGTCCGAACATGAGGGTCATGCCCTGGACGCGGCCGTCGGCGGGCCGGCCGAAGTGGAACTCGGCGCCGGCCTTGGCGGCGAGGTCGCCGTCGCCGGTGGCATCGATGAAAATGGCGCCGGTGACGGCGGCGCGGCCGCACTTGGTGTCGCAGAGCACGGCGCGCAGGCGACCGGCTTCGAGGACGGGGTCGCCGGCGGCGAGGTTGCAGAACGTCCGCACCCCGGCCTGTTCGAGCATGCGGTGCCAGACGATGCGCATGCCCTCCGGTTCGAACCAGTGCGTTTCGTGGGCGTGGGGGTACTGGGGGTCGCGGCGGATCCAGCCCTGCGGTTCGGCGAGCCGGGCGCTTTCCTCGACCAGTCCGTAGATGACCATTTTCTCGCGGTCGCTGCGGTGCCAGCCGTTGACCAGGGCGTTGGTCGCCATGCCGCCGACCGTCGGCCAGCGTTCGAGGAGCACGACGCGGCAGCCGTGGCGGGCGGCGCTGACGGCGGCCGCGATCCCGGCGCAGCCCGCGCGCTCGGGGAGACGGATTTCCATGGGGACAGGCTCCGCGGCCGGCGGCCGCCGGATCACAGGCGTTCGACCGACAGTTCGCTGAGCCGGGCCTCGCCGCGGCCAGTGTAGGCGAAGGCGACGCCGCCCGAGATGGCGTAGCTGGGGGACGGTTCGCTGACGAACTCGAGCCGCCGCCAGCCGTCGCTCACCGGGGCGTCGGCGGCGAGGGTGGCGGTGGAGACGACCTCGCGGCGCGAGCTGTACATGGCCGGGCCGTTGTACCCGACAAGCGTGAATTCGAGCGACACGGCGGCCGGTTCGTCGGCGCGCACCCAGGCAGAGACCCGGTGGCGGCTGTCTGGCGGGATCGGATTGCAGGCGTAGGAGGGGCCGAGGTGGTTGAACCGCCAGGGTCCGGCGGCGGCGTTCGCGGTTGTCCGGATGACGAGGGCGCCGTGCCCGTCGGTGCGTCCGCCGTGGCGGTCCCAGGTGCATCCGGGGGCGGGGGTCCAGCCGTACTGGTCGGGGCAATCGAGGGCGGAGCGTTGGAAGGCGCAGACGGGTTCCTCGTAGATGGGGCGGTCGGCGCGGGCGCGTTCATCGGGTTCGATCTCGGCGTCGGGGGCGGCGCGATAGGCGGCGGGCGCCTCGTCGGCTTCGATCTCCTCGAACTGATAGCGCAGCACGACCTGCTGGCCCTGGCGGAAGAGCACGTCGGGGGCGGCGGGTTCGAGCATGGCGTACAGGTGCATGTCGTAGCCCCATTCGCAGATGTGATGGCTGGCCGGGGCGTCGAACAACGGCGTGAAGCGGACGTAGCGGCCGTCGGCCTTCTCGAAGAGGAAGGGCTGGCGGGGCGTCGTGCACGGGAGGGTGCGGTTGTAGAACTGCTGGACGCCGTTCACGGTGCGGTTGAAGACCAGCCGGCGCAGGCCGCGGCGGAGCGTCGGCAGGATGACGGCGCGGTAGCGCTTGCGCCAGCCCTGGGTGTAGTGCTGTTCGCAGAGGATGGGCTCGGGCAGGCCGGTCCAGTCCTGGGTCATCGGCACTTGCGGCCCGACGCCGCCGGACAGCAACGGGTCGTCGAACTCGACCACGGCGTAGCGGTCGCCGGGCTGTTGCGGCATGGCGGTGAAGGCCAGGCCCTCGCCGCCGCGGATGTCCTGGCGGAAATCGAGCGTCACCGTGATGTCGCAGACGAAGCGTTGGCGGTCGGGGCGGTAGGTGATGCGGATGTCGCGGCGTTCGTGGACCAAGCGGTCGAGGTTGTCAATCACCTTGGCGGGCGTCAGGGTGACGCGGACCGTGTGGGCGGATTCCTGGGCCATCTCGATGTGGCAGCGCAGCAGGCGGTGTCCGTAGAGGGCGGAGGGCAACAGGCCGATCATCTCGACGGGACCGTGCGGCCGCAACCGCAGGTTGCTGAGGAGGAAATTGCGGAACACGACGTGTTCCTGGACGAATTCGAGGACGGGGTCCGCCTCGAAACGGATCACGGACCGGCCGGGGGCCTGGTGGCAGCTGAACACGGCGCATCTCCTGTGGTGGCGGCGGCACGCGGTGACCAGGGGATAAGGTAGCTGTCCCACGCCTGACTATCCACCTGTGCGGCGAGGCCCGCGCCCGGCGCCGCGGCGGGCGCTTGACGGACGGGGCTTCCGGTTGTATCTTCCCGGAGCATGGAAAAATAACTCCGCCAGGGTGCACGCCGAACCGGGAGCCGGCCATGACGCGGCGCCTGAAAACCGTTACGGACCGTCTGCGCCGGGACATTGTCTCGGGCCGCCTGGCGCCGGGGCAGCGGTTGCCGCGGCGCGACGAGTTGTCGCGGCGTTACGGCGTGCGGTCGGACACGGTTCAGGCGGCGGTGCGCTCGCTGGTGGACGAAGGGTTTGTGGTGGTGGGCGCCCGCCGGCACGGTTCGTTTGTCGCCGAGCGGCCGCCGCACCTGCATCGCTACAAGCTGCTTTTCCCCTATGATCCGGGCCATCGCGGCGAGTTCTGGCGGGTGTTGCGGCAGGCGGCGTTGCGGATGGGCCGGGAGGGCGGGCGCGAGTTCTCCTTCTTCTACGGGTTCGGGGGGCATCGCGGCATCGAGTCGTACCGCAAGCTGGTCGAGGACGTGCGCGCCGAGCGGGTCGCCGGGCTGATCTTCGCCTCCGGGGGCGCCGAGTTCGAGGGCACCCCGATCCTCGATCAGCCGGGCATTCCCCGCGTGGCGGTGGCCGAGGCGTACGAGCTGCCGGGCATCCCCAAACTGAGCGTGGACTACGCCAGCTTCTTTGCCAAGGCCCTCGCCGCCCTTGCCGCCCAGGGGCGGCGGCGGATCGCGGTCCTCTTCGGCGCCGGGGCCAACGACACCGACAGCCCGCTGCAGCGGGCGTATGCGGCCGCCATGGCCAGGCACCGCCTGGCCGTGCATCCGCTGTGGACGCAGTTTGCGGACGTCTGGAGCCCGCTGTCGGCCCGGCGCATCGCGCACGTGCTGCTGCACGACGGGCAGCGCCTCCGGCCCGACGGGCTGATCGTGGCCGATGACAGCTTCCTGCCGGCCGCGACGCAGGGGATTGGCGACGCCGGGGTGCGAGTGCCGGGGGAGCTGAGCGTTGTGGCGCTGGCCAACTTCCCGGCCGGGGTGGCGGCGACGGTGCCGGTCACCCGCATCGGCTTCGACGTCGACGCGATGCTGGACACTCTGGCCGGCTGGATAGACCAACTGCGCGACGGCGGGCGGCCGCCGGAGTTCCGCAAAGTCCCGGCCCTCTCGGAAATCGAGTATCGCCAGGCGCGAGACGGAGACCGGTGAGTTCGTGAATACAGAGCCGCGTGCAGAACCCCGGCATGAACGGCCGGGACAAAGCCCGGGCCTCCATCGGTCTCGACAAGGACTCCTGTGTGTCGGGCTGGAGGGACGGCCTCTGTGCCGTCCGGGTCACATCCCATGAACTGTATTTCTGGACACGACCTGGCGGACACGGAGGTCCGCCCTCCATTACGCGGGGCGGTTGTCGCCCGCGGGAGTTCTGCAAGCGCCTCTACAGCGATGATTGCGCAGAGATGCACAAGGCCAATCCCGGCCTCGGCAAGCGGCCCGCAACCTACGGAGGACACGACCATGGTTCGGAATGGCAGTCTCGGTCTCTTCACCATCGGCAGAGCCTTGGGGGGCGGCGCCATCGCCCTGGCGCTGGCCGGGGGGCTGGCGGCACGCGGTGCCTACCTGTCCACCTTCACGACGCCCTTCAAAGACGGGGGTTTTGAGAACGGTACGGACTGGTCGTACTCCTCCGGGGCGTCGCGGGTGTCCGGCCAGGGGGTCGGTGGGAGCTACGCGGCGGTGCTGCCGGGGGGCGGAACCAACTGCGAGATGCGCGACACGCTCGCCAGCCCCTGGAACTTCCGCTGGAATGCGCCGCTGGAAGGCGACGGCGTCAACGCCCGCCCGGGGACTCTGTACGAGTACTCCTACCAGGCACGTCTAGGCGCGGCGGGCAGCGTGACGCTTGTCCATTTCCTCAGCTCGAATGGCACGCATGGCTACAGTCAGCACGAGTACCAGTACAGCGTCTTGACGAACACCAGTTTCCAGACGGTCGATGTGGCCGGGCTGCGCTCGCGCGGGGGGTCGGCATGGGACAGCTCGCTGTCCCTGCGCTTGTACACCAGCCCGGCTGTCGACCTCTTTCTCGATGACTTCACCGGCGTGACGTGGTATCGTCCGGAGATGGCGGTCTCCGACGTCTCCCCGATCGCCTTCGGTACCGTCACCAAGGACACGCAGGTTGACGCTCCGACGCGGACGGTCTCCAACAGCCAGGCGGCCGTCGCCAGCGACCGCGGCACCGACCGGGTGTCGGTCCTCTACGGGGCGGCGGGCCTGCACGACATCGGCGTACCTCCCGAAGGCTGGAACTTGGAGACCGACGACGTCGGCGCCATCATCATCAACGACGCGGCAGGCGTATTTTGCTTCGTGACCTCCCATCCGGGGGACGACAACACGGAGGTGCGGCTGGTGGGCGCCGACGGCAACGTCGGGCTGCTGGGAGGGTTGACGCCGGAGTCGGAGGATCTCACCGTGCGTCTCCTGCCGGTGGCGACGGCCGGCGCCTACACGGCCACGTTGCGTCTCGTGACCCAGGCCTACTACGCCGGCGCCACGTTGTCAACCGGACAGGCCGGCGAGCCCTTCAGCGGCCTCTACTACCTCGATATCCCGATCAGCGCCGAAGTCGTTCCGGAGCCGGCGTCGCTGAGCCTGTTGGCGCTGGCCGGGCTGGCGGCCCTGAAGCGTCGCGGCCGGCGGGCGCCGGCACCCGTTCAACCTGGCCAGGGAGGCGCGGAGTGAACGCTGCCAAGGGACTTCTGAGCCTGGGCGTTGCGGCGCTGGCGGCGCTGGCCACCCCGGCGCGGGCCGCCATCACGCCCACCGAGCGCGGGGCGGTGGCCGAGACCGGGCGCTACCGCTGCGAATTCCGCAACGGCGTGCTGGTCAGCCTCTACAACCAGCTGACCCAGGAGGAGTATCTCGACACGGCTGCGGACCTCGCAAAGACCGTCCCGCACCTGCCCTCGGGGCTGGGCACGCAGGACGGCGAGCCGGCGCGCGAGGCAGCCGAGAAACTCTACCATTGGCCGTGGTGGGAACACCCCAACGACCTGCATCTGCCCAACCAGCACTGGGCGGACAGCCAGTCAGGGTTGAAGGTTGAGGGTGAAGGGGGGAAGGCGGCGTTGACGTACACGAACCTGACGGATGGGAAGGCGCGGTTCCCGGATGAGACGTTCACGCTGACCCTTGAGATTGACGCCGACACCGGCGACCTGCTGGTGAGCCCGTCGGGCCGGTCGCCGCAGCCGGGCGCCTACGCGGCGAACCTGACCCTGGCGCCGCTGGCGCCGACGGTCACCGTCGAGGCGCCGATCACCGACGGGTTGCGCCTCACCCGGCAGAACACCGGCCAGGTGTTGTGGGTCAACCAGTGGCCCGACTACTGGCAGTACGGGTTCGTGGCCTTGAACGGATGGAAGCGGGGGGCATTCGGGATCTGGACGGAGGACCGGCAGCTGCGGTACTACAAACACCTCTTCTACCTCAACAACGGCGAGGGGCTGAGCGTCAGCTTCTCCCTGATGAACGTGCCGCCCTTCGAGGGTCAGACGGACGCGCTCCCGGCGCTGCCGTGGCGGATTCAGGCCTTTGACCTGGGGTGGGCGCAGGCGGCGGAGCGTTACCGGCAGTGGCGCGACGCCAACGTGACGCTGGCGCCGCGGCCGGAGGTCGCGCAGCGGATTTCGTTCATCGCCTCGCTGGCCGGGCCGCAGGAGCAGTGGTTGAAGTGGTTCCTGCGCTATGTCGAGCCGCATCAGGGCCGGGCGATGGCTTTCCTGGCCTCGGTGCGGGCGCAGCCCTTTGACCGCAACCACGCCGACAACACGCCCGTGGCCTCGTTCAAGGAGGACACCGCGCGCTGGCGCGCGGCCGGCACCTATGGCATGGCCTACCTGCAGCCGATGATCCTGTGGGGGCCCTTCCCGCCCGAGGAGAAGATGGTCAACCCCGAGCGCGAGAAGCTGGCGCGGGCGCTGCACGCCGAGGCCGACACGCGGTTGGTGTTCCAGAAAGATCCGGAGACCCGCGTGCCCTACATTGACCAGCACCACCTCGGGCATCCCGGCTGGCAGCGCTGGTTCCTGGACTGGGTCACGGAGTGGTGTCACGACTACGGTGCCCAAGGCATCTACCACGACCAGAGCTACCACGCGCCCATTGACCGTCGCGGGCTGGCCGTCGGCGGCATGACCTCCCCCGAGGGCATGGCCGACTACTTCCGCAAGGCCGCGGCCGAGAATCCGGGCACCTTTCACGGCACCGAGATGGTGACCGAGCCGAACGCCGTGGCGGTCGCCAACGCCATCGGCAGCGGCTACCACTGGGGCACCGCCCCGAACATGCGCCTGGCACGGGTGTACGACTCCAGCCCCGTGACCGCGGCCCTGGCCTGGCCGCACACCGTGCTGTGGTCGTTCGTGCGGTTGCGCGGCGACTCGACGTGGGACCTGCGCGAGCGCCGCATGCAGGAGGCGCGCGGCCAGATCGCCGGCGCCATTGACGGGCCGTTCGACTACAACGTTGACGCCACGTGGTGGCCGGCGCTGTGCAACACGCCCTGGCACGACCGCACCCGCGACGTCACCTTTCTCGAATACGGCCTGCGCCCGTACTACCCGCCGGACTACAGCCGCGACGTGCTCAGCTACTTCCGCGGCGCTCAGGGCGAGGAGTTCCGCTATGAGAGGACGCCGTGGGGATCGCGCTTCGTGCAGATTCAGGCGGATGGCCGGCGGCGGATGCTCTACGGGGTCGCCACCGGCGTGCAGGCGGTTGCCCTCGATGGCGCCGGCATCGCCGGGTGGCTGGTCTACAACGAGGACGACGCGGGCCACACCTGGAACCGCACCGGGCCGTCGGGGCTGGATCCTGACCGCTGGTACGTGCTCGATCCGACCGTGAAGCGCCCGCCGGTCTGGTTCTCGACCGTACAGGGCTACGGGCCCAGTTTCTACGAGGCGTACGCCGCCGACAGCGGGTACAACGACTACATGGCGTTCCTCAAGTTGCGGACCCTCGCAAAGCTCTCGGCGGTCACCGGCTGGGAGCAGCTCGTGCTGCATAGTCCCCGCCGGCCGCGGTCTACGTCAACGGCGGGAGGGTCGAGGTCAAGCCGAAGGAAGGCGTCGCCGGGCAGTACCCGCTGAGTGTGCGGGCGCCGGCCGACATTGTGGTGATTGTGAAGCCGCCGCCGGCGGCGCTGGCCGACCTGCACGAGGCCGCCCTGCTGCGCGTCACGGAAGCCGAGAACCCGGTGGACTACTACCGGCCGGAGAAGATCAGCGGTCAGGCGGACGGCGGTATGGATGAGGCGGAGCGACCGGTGCTGCAGGATGCCGCGGTGTCGCCGTTCGGCTTCAACTTCGGCGGCCGCAAGCACCTGTACGTGCCGGTGGCGGCCCCGGCCGGCGGCAAGGGCGGGGTGTTGCGTGTGCACCTGCCGCTGATCGAGCAGCACGGCCAGAAATGGAACCACCGCATCGAAGCCGTCGAGGTCAACGGCCAGCCGGTGGCCGCCGGCCACGGCACCCGGCGGAAGACGGCTGCCGAGGACAAAGGCGCGACGGAGCCGGGCAACGCCGCCGCGCCGGCAAGCCTGGCGATCCCCGACGTGATTGACATCCCGCTGGCCGCCGGCGAAATCAAGCTGCTCGGCGTGCGCACCCAGCCGCTGGTGGGCAAGAGCTACCACGACTTCCAGAAGGTGACCACGAGACTGGCCGTCGAGTGGATCGAGGCCGGCGAGTAGCGCGCCGCGCCTCGGGGGGGGGTGGCCGGGGCTTCCGACGGTTTGCGGCTCTCTGCATGCGTGCAGGGCTTGACAAGTGCCCGCCGCATCTTATACTTCCTGGCATATGATGTTGTCGTCCAGCCTTTCCCGGCATCCGGCTGGAGGGTTATGGATGGGATCGCTTCCGGAGCGGATGGCCAGGCCGTTGCGGCAGGACACCGTGTCGGGTCGCCTGCCGCCGGGGGCGCGGTTGCCGAACCGCGACGAGTTGTGCCAGCGCGACGACGCCAGCCAAGTCGAGTCGGTTCAACGGAAAAGGAGCCAGTGATGAACCTCAGACCCCTGTGTGGCGAGCCGGTCGGCGGAGGTGGAGGCAAGGGGCGAGGCAAGCGGACGGCCCGCGGCCGGCGCCTCGTCTCCATGGTGGCCGGCGGCCTGGTGGCGGCGTCCGTCTCGGCGTCGGCGGCCGTGCCCGCGGAGTTCAAGCCCGAGTGGATCCCGCAGATCGCGGTGCCCCGGATGACGGCGGCGCCGGTCATTGACGGCACCCTCGACGCGACGGAGTGGCGCGAGGCGGCGGCGGTCAGCGGCGCGGCTGAAGGCAACAGGCTGATTCCGCGCCCGACCCTCTACTACCTCGGCTGGGATGCCGGCCACCTCTACCTCGCCTGCCGCACCTATCTGCGCCCCGGCTACAAACCGATCATCCTGCACGGGCGCGCCGATGGACTCACCTACACCTTCGACGACGGCATGGAAATGGTGTGGAAGCCCATGGGCAAGAACGTCATCAACCGCAACGCCGCCTACAAGTTCTTCGTCAACTGCCTGGGCTACAAGGGCGACACCAGCCGCGTCACGCTCGGGCAGATGTTCAAGGACTGGAACCCGCAGTTCAAGACCGCCTACCGGCTCACCGACCCCGGCACGGCGCCCGAGGGCGGCCGCTGGTGGGAGCTGGAGATGAGCTGCACGCCCGCCGACTTCGAGCTGAAGGGTGACCACCGGGCCGGCGACGAATGGCGCCTGATGCTGGGCTTCAACCACATCCCGGCCTGGACACAGGCGCGCATCCCCTGCCTCGGCTCCTACTTCGATGACACCGGAGGCGGTTACCCGCGCGCCACCCTCGTCGAGAACACGCCCGGCGTCCAGTTCATCATGGACAGCCTCAAGAACCTCGCCACCGACGGCACCGCGGCCATGGCCATCAAGCTGTTCAACCCGACCGCCGCGGCGGCCGCCATCGAAGTCTCCGTGGACGTGGCCGGCGTGATCGTCAAGACCGAGACGCTCGACGTGCCGGCCAACGGCGAGGCGACCTTCAAGCTGGACGAGAGGCTGCCGGCCGACGTCGTGGACGGCATGGTCCGGGTTTCGGCCACCGCGGCCGGCAAGACGTTGCTCAGCTACACCGCCTTCTTCCAGAAAGGCTTCAAGCCGGAAATGCTGGCGCCCGTGAAGCCGCGAGATCCGAACCAGTTCGAGTTCAGGGTGAACTTCAGCCCCGTGCGCCGGCTGCTGAACGTGGCGGGCGACACGTGGTTCTTCGACGACCCGGCGGCCGCGGCCGCCATGGCGTGGAAGGTGTTTCCGCAGGGGGCGCCGGACAAGGCGATTGCCTCGGGCAAGGTTGAGCAGACCGTGCTCTGGCGTTTCCAGGAGCTGACGGAGTTGCCGGAGCTGGCGGTCGGCAAGTACACCGTTGAGGCCGTCATCACGATGAAGGATGGGGGGACGCGCGGCCCCATGAGCGCGACCATCGAGAAGAAGGACGAAGCCAAGGAATACCCGCAGTGGTGGGGCAGGCGGTTCGGCGACGCGGATCAGGTGATCCCGCCGTTCACGGCAATCCGGGAGGCCGCGGCGGGGAAACCGGGCGAAGGGGACCCATCGCGTGACTTGGATCAGCCGGGCCGTCGCTTTTCGGTCTGGGGCCGGGAATATGCGCTGACGGGCCTCGGCCTGCCGGCGGGGTTGCAGTCCCAGGGTCGGGCCGTTCTGGCGGCGCCGGCGCGCCTGGTGGTGGTGCGCGATGGGCAGGAGGCCGTGGTCCCGCTCGGGGCCGCGACCGTCACCGAGGCCAAGGACTGGCGCGTGTGCTTCAAGGGCGACAGCGTCGGCGCCGGGCTGGCGTTCCACGCCGAAGGCTGGCTGGAACAGGACGGACTGGTCTACGTGTCACTGACCTACGGGCCGCAGGCCAAGGATCCGGTGGCGGTGGAGGCGCTGCGCATCGAGTACCCCCTGGCCGAGGAGGACGCCGACGCGCTCGTGTGCATCGGCCCGGGCGGCAATTACGCCAGCATGACCGCCATGCTGCTGCCGCGTGAGAAGCAGGGGCCGCTCTGGTCCACGCTGGTGACCGGTCAGCCGGGCGCGCGCATGGTCCGCGGCTCCTTCTACCCGACCGTCTGGGTGGGCAGCGAGCGGCGCGGTTTCGTGTGGTGGGCCGACAACGACCGGGGTTGGTTCCCCGAGAATGACGTGCCTGCGCATGAAGTGGCGAGGGCCGCGGGGAAGGCGGCGAACGGCACGGAGGTCGTGCTGTGCAACCACATCATCGGCAAGCCCGTCAGCCTGAGCGAACCGCGCACCATCGCCTTCAGCTACATGGCCACGCCGTTCCGCCCCTTCACCAAGGGCTGGCGTGCGGTCAATGCCACCGACGACGGCACTTTTTCCGTGCCGCACCGCAGCGTGCGCCTGGACTCCAAGACCGGCCAGAAGGTCAACGCCGGCGGGGCGCAGATGAACTGGATCCACCCGGAGTCGCGCTATCCCGAGGAATGGGACGCGCTCTGGGCCAAGCAGAAGACCACCGGTGACATGGGCTATGGCAGTGCCGACAGTTGGCGCACCCGCCAGTGGTACGACCCCTACGCCGCCCGCAACGGCATCGGCTGGCATCACATGTCCTTCACCCTCCACAACTATGGGCCCAAGACCATCGAGGACAACCTGCTGCAGTACTTCGCCCCCAGCGCCCGCTGGGACGATGAGCTGGACGACACGTTCATCAACTATGCGATGTACCTGTTCGACGGCGCGTTCGGCAAGGGCGGCGTCGTGCAGACCTACTGGGACATCACCTTTCCCAACCAAGACACCAACCCGGTCGGCGGCATGGCCTACCCGCTGCCAGACGGGCGGATACAGCCGGGTTACATCGGCTGGAACGCGCGCCGTTTCTACCAGCGCCTGCAGGCCCTCATGGCCACGCACAAGCTGGTGCCTGACGGCAACGGCGGCCACTCCACGCAGGCGTACCTGACCGTGGCCATGCCCTGGATGGACGCGGTGCTGGACGGCGAGCTGGGCTTCGACCTCGATGTTTCCGGCCGCGACTGGATCGACAACTACCCGGTGGCCCGCATGCGCTCCATGTCCAGTCCGCACAACTGGGGCGTCCCGATCTGCTGGATGGGGCACCTGCTATCGGTGGACCCGAAGAAGGCCGAGCTGGCGCGCATCGCGCGGACCGAGTACATCTGGCTGCACGATTCCTGGAAGAACCCATACTGCGGGGACGGCCGCGTGGTCATGCCGGACACCCTTCTCGACTTCGGCCTCAACGGCGACGCCACCGCCTACCATCCCTACTGGCGCAACCCCTATGTCACCTCCGCCAACAAGAACCTGCTCGTCTCCCTCTGGCGGCTGGCCGACAGGGACGACACCGGCATGCGCGCCGAACCGACCGCCGGCCCGGTCGAGCGCGTGCTCATCGGCGTCTTCAACTACGAGCGGGCCAAGGAGCAGGAAGTGACCCTCACCATCGATCTGCAGGCGCTTGGGCTGCGGGTGCCCGGCACGGAGGTCGTGGCACGCGAGCTGTACGGTCCGGAGACTGGCGTGGCCAGCTATTACCGCGGCGACTCCGGCAACCACGCGGTGCCCAGCCTGTTCGCCATGGAATGCCGGCTGGATGCCGTTAGCGGCACGCTGTCGTTGCCGGCGTTGCCGCCGCACCGTGGCCGCTACATCGGCCTGCGCCTCGAGCGCAAGCCCCAGGTTGCCGGGCTCCACGAGCGGCTGAAGGCGCTGGCGGCCCAGGCTGGCGCGGCGACGCCGGTCGAGGTGCCGGAGGCGGCCCTGGTCTGGGGGGCCGCCGAGCCAGGGGCTGCGTTCCAGGAGGCGGGCAAGGTGCCGGGCGTGACGGCGGCGGGCCCGGGCGTCCAGGCCGCCGCCTGGGTATGGCCGGACCGCATCCTGCTGGCCGTCAGCAACACCGGCGACAAGCCGGCGACCGACAGTCTCGGCATTGATTTGGACAAGCTGGGGCTGACCCCCCGCCTGCCGTGGCAGGAGTTTGTCCGCCTGCGCGACTTCGGCCCGGTCGAGGGTTCCGTGACGCTGGATTTCCACGGCCGCGGCCTGAAGCTGAAGAACCTGCCGCCCAAGTCCGTGCGCCTGGTCGGCATCCGGAGGTACTGACGGTGGGCATGGCCTGGATCCAAGGCGGAGCGTCGGCCGGCCACGGCGGGCGGCGTCACGCTGGCCCCGCATCGTCCGCACGGTCAAGGGCATTGACCTGCGCCTCCGGCCCATCAAGCACCGTCGCCAACCTGGATGATTCACAAAGGGGAGACGGAGGCAACGAAGGGTCTGCGTTGCAGGGGGTTGCCGCCCCGCGTGCGGTTGGGCGGCGGGGAACCGACGGAACTGTCGCCATTTCGTAGGATATTGCGAACCAACAAGACGTGCCTCCGCCATCTCCGTCGCTCCGTTGTTCATGGGGCGCTTGCAGAACCCCCGCGGACAACAAGTGCCTCCTGCGATGGAGGGCGGACCTCCGTGTCCGCCAAGTCATACCCGAAGACCCGGTTTGCCACGGCGGAGCCCGGACGACACGGAGGTCGTCCCTCCAGCCCGGCAGACAACAGTCCGTGTCGGCGCCGGTGGAGGGCCGGGCTCCGTGCCGGCCGCTCATGCCGGGGTTCTGCAAGCCCCTCTCATGAATCGCCCAGGCCAGGGCCGTCTGAGGGGCCGGGTCTTTTTGCCCGCGGGGCTTGACAAGAGACCGGCCACATCTTATAGTTCTCCGCATATGATGTTTCCGTCCAGCCTTTCCCGGGGTCAGGTTGGGGAGTCAGGATGAGCACGCTTCCGAAACGGATTGCCAGGCAGTTGCGGCAGGACATCGTGTCGGGTCGCCTGCCGCCGGGGGCGCGGTTGCCGAACCGCGGCGCGTTGTGCCAGCGCTACGACGCCAGCCTGGTGACGGTGCAGGCGGCGGTCGAGGATCTGATCAAGGAGGGGTTCGTGACCGTCGGGGCGCGGATGCGCGGCTCGTTTGTCGCGGCGCGGCCGCCGCATCTGCACCACTACAAGCTGCTGTTTCCCTGTGACCCCAGCGTCCGCAGCGAGTTCTGGCGGGTGCTGCGCGACGAGGCGGCGCAGATGGGGGAGGAGAGCGACCGCGAGTTCTCGTTCTTCTACGGGCTGGACGGGCATCGCGACATCGAGTCGTACCGCGATCTGGTCGAGGAGGTGAGGTCCGAGCGGGTGGCCGGGCTGATCTTCGCCTCGGGCGCGCTCGAGTTCCGGGGCACGCCGGTCCTCGACCAGCCGGGCATTCCGCGGGTGGGCATCGCCGCCGAATACGAGCTGCCCGGCATCCCGAGGCTGCACGTTGACTACGCCAGCTTCTTCGCCAAGGCGCTCGACGTACTGGTCGCCCAGGGGCGGCGGCGGCTTGCCGTGCTCTTCGGCGCCACGCCGACAGACGACAAGAGCGAGGTCGAGCGGCAATGCCGGGCCGCCATGGCCGCGCGCGGCCTGGAGGTCAACCCGCTGTGGCAACAGTTCGTTGATGTGCGGAGTCCGCAGTCGGCCCGCCGCTGTGTCCGCCTGCTGTTGCATGGCCCTGCCGACGACCGCCCCGACGGCCTGATCCTGGCCGACGACAACTCCATCCCGGCCGCCACCCGGGGCCTGCGCGAGACCGGCCTGCGGACTCCGCACGATCTGACCGTGGTCGCCCTGGCCAACTTCCCGGTCGGCATCCGGGCGGCAGTGCCGGTGGCGCGGATCGGTTTTGATGTCCCGGCCATGCTCAACACCCTGGCCACCTGGGTTGATCAGTTGCGCAACGGCGGCAAGCCGCCGAAGTTCCAGTCGGTTCCGGCCATCGGCGAGGACGAATACCGACGGAGATACAACCAACGGCCCGAGAAACGGTAAGCGGAGGAACGCCCATGGTGACCAGTCGGCAGGAAATGTCCCAGGCAACGAAGGTGTCCGAGTCCCCAACCGCCGCAAGGCAAACCCAGAAGGAAGTCAGCATGGATCGGCAGCATGGACAGATGACTCTCGGCAGCGGCAAGTTCTTGGCGGGATGGCTGGCGGGTGCGGTGGTTGTCTTGGCCTCTGCAACACTGCTCGCGTTGCCTGTCTCCTGGGACTATGGCGCCGGCACCAGCGCCTGGGGCACCGCCCAGGGCGGCGCCAACCTCAACTGGAGTGGCGACCTCACCCCCAGTGCCGGCGACAATGTGACCCTCGGCACGGCCCACACCGTCAACTACGACACCGCGATCTATCCAGCCGGCAGCGAGCTGCAGCGACTCAACCTCACGGGCGGGGGCACCCTGAACATCTCACAGAACATGAACATCAAGGACACGGCCGACGGGGGCTGGACCACGCAGGCCTTGAACGTCACGAACGGCACGGTGAATCATACAGCCGGCGCTGTTGTGGTGGACGATACCGAGACTGACTACGCCGATGCGGTCATCACGGGCAGCAACGCGGTCTACAACCTGTCCGGTGGGTCCCTGACCATCGCCAGCCAAGGCCAAAGAGCCCGCTTGTACGTCCAGAACGGAGCCAAACTCAACGTCTCCGGCGGCGAGCTTTACGTGACAGGCGATACCGCCGCGCTGCACTTTCCGGCCGAGTGGCCGATCGGAAGCGGGACTCCGACCGTGAACTTCACCGCGGGGAAAGTCGCCATCACCGGGGGGGCAATACTCCACACGGGAACCTTCGCCTACGCCGCTCCCGGCGGCGGACTCGGTGTCTCGGCGACTAGCGGCTTCACGGTGGGCAACGGCACCGGCACAGCGGACACCACCCTCAGCGTCCTCGGCGCCCCCGTGGTCAACACCCTGAGCCTCACAGGAGCCTCCAACGACCTGGTTTTCATGAGTGACGGCAGGTATCTGGTGACGATCAACTCGGCCGGGGATCTGTTCCTGAATGTGAGTGGAGACGTGCAGCTGGGCGGGCTGCTCGAGGTCGTTGATCTGTCCGGGGCGCGCGGCACGGCCTGGACGGTCCTTAGCGCGTCGGCCCCGATGACAGGGGCTTTTGCGTCGCTCGACCTGCCGGACGGCTTCTCCGTGATCGATAACGGCTCGGCGACCGGCAGATTCACGATCTATTCGGTCCCCGAGCCGGCCAGCCTCGGCCTGCTGGCCGTGGGCGCGCTGGCCCTGGCCCGGCGGCGGCGGTAGGGCAAGGCGGCGGGAGATGGCGGAGCCAGTCGAAGCCAGTCGAAACCAGTCGGAACCTGTCGAGACCTGTCGACACCCATCGAGACCTTTCGATAGGAACCGATAGGACTCGACAGGAATCGACAGGAACCGCCAGGATCAGCCAGGCCTCGGCAGGCCTCGACAACATTTCGCACCCCAGAGGAGCAAGGCGCGCCATGCAGTTCGACAAGCCAGGCGGCTTCCGCTGGCTGGACTCCTGGGTGATGGGCAGCATCGTGCAGCTCGGCACCTTCCGCTTCTGCGAGAGGTTTCTGACCCGTGACCTCGACCCGACTGGCCGCCAGTACGACCAGATGACCCAGGCGGCCCGCTCGGGCGTGATGAACAATGTCGAGGGCAACGAACGCACCAGCACCTCGAAAGAGACCGAGATGAGGCTGACCAATGTCGCCCATGCCAGCCTCTCGGAGCTGAAGGGCGACTTTGAGAAGTGGCTGCTGCGCCTCCGGCTGGTGCCGTGGCCCATCGATTCCGAGGACTCGCAGCGCATCTACTCGCTGCGGCTCGACCGGCCGGACTATGGCAAGGACGTGGTGCGCGATTCGTGCCTTCACGTCCTGACGCAGAAGGCCAAGTTCGACCGTTGGCTTGAAGCCGACGATCATGAGATGGTGGCCAACTGCCTGCTGATCCTGCTCAGCCGGACGATCAACATGCTGGGCCACCAGTTGCAGTCCCAGGGCAGGAAATTCGCCGGGCGAGGCGGTTTCCGCGAGCGACTCACCGAGATTCGCGTCGAGGCGCGGGCGGCGCAGGATGGGGCGCCGACATGTCCGGACTGCGGTGCCCCGATGAGGAGACGCCAGGCCGGCAGCGGGCGGAACGCCGGGGCGGAGTTCTGGGGTTGCACCGGCTACCCCAAGTGCCACGGAGTGCGGCAGATCGAATGAGCGGGTTGGGGCAAGACCTGTCGAAACCCATCGGGACCTGTCGAAACCTGTCGAGACCCATCGAGCCCTTTCGACAGGCATCGGCAGGAATCGACAGGACTCGCCAGGAACCGACGGGCCTCGGCAGGACTCGCCAGGAACCGACGGGCCTCGGCAGGCCTCGGCAGGAACCGCCAGGCATCGATAGGCATCGGCAGACATCCAAGGACAGGCCCCTCGACGTGAAACGCCCCGCCTTCACCTTGATCGAGCTTCTGGTGGTGATCGCGATCATCGCCATCTTGGCGGCGTTGCTGCTGCCGGCGCTGGATCAGGCGCGTGACAAGGCCAAGCGCGTGGACTGCATGAGCCGCCAGCGGCAGGTCAACATCATGATGGTGGCATACCACGACGACTTCGAGTCGGTGCCGCCGGCTGGCCGCGACATGAACCAGGGCGCCTTCGGAGGCGGGGAGGTGACCCTCGGCTTCGGCCTGCTCACCTGGAACGGCTACTGCAGCGTCCAGCAGGTCCTGGCCTGCACGGACACCCACTACCGCCCCGGCTCGGAATACCAATCACCGTTCGACCAGGGCAAGCCCTACGACTTCGGCCCCGGCTACTACTGGGGCGTGTTCCGCCAGCCCAACTGCTTCCCGATGCCCGGCAAGCAGCGGTACCTCTACGGTGACTGGGCCGGGAACAGCATATACAAGTCATACGGCAACACCTCGAGCTACTCGTACCGGCGCTGGCCGCGGCAGGAGAAGGGTTACGAACCCAACGAACCCGGGTTCGGCGTGTCCAGCGTGACCATCCGCGTGGACGAACTGCCCAACGCCTACCTCGCCTGCGCCCAGCAGTTCGGCACCGGCCAGGGCTGGGGCGGCGGGGCGCATAACAACTTCACGCACGGCCGCAAGGGATCGAATGCCCTCTACAAAGACGGGCATGTGGAGTGGGTTGATCTGACGCGGCGGCGCGACCTGGACACCCTCAAGGTCGTGCCCGCCAACCACCCGGAAAACGCCGGCTGCCCCCCCGGCTACCTGCCCTACATATACAGCTTCGACTATCCCTACACCTGGCCCGCCATGGCTTTCTGGGAAGCCGCGGACAGCCAGTGGAAGTGAGACGGGGGACTGACGGCGTGGAAAGGGCGGCAGGAAGCCCCCAGGCCGGCGGAAGCCGCAACGCCCGGACGGCTTGGCTCTCTGGCGCGACAGTCCGGCCTTTCCAGTGTGGCCGGGGGCCTGCTGATCCCCGGAGGGTGAGTGTTTCTACGGAACCACCAGCCTCTAGGACGTGCTGTGGGATCGCCTTGAACAGCCGGGCGGGCGAGCCGGCGGCGGAGCAACACGGGCGGCGATGATGAACAGGTGGATTGTTCGGCAGATGATGGTGGCGGCGGCACTGGCGGGGGCTGGCGGTGTGGTGGCCGGCGCCCAGGATATGCGCACCTGGAGCGGCCAGGCCGGGCAGACGGTGATGGCCGAGCTGGTCGAGGTCGAGGCCGGCCAGGCCGTGTTGCGCCGCCAGGATGGCGTCACCGTGCGGGTGCCGGTGGACAGTTTCGCCGAGGCCGACCGCCAGCGGTTGCAGGCCTGGGTGGCGGAGCACCGGGGCACCGGCGCGGTCACTACGCCGACTACCCCCGCCGAGTTGGCGGCCTTCGCCGACGGGCCGTGGAAGGATGCCAACACCGTCTTTCAGGGGCGTTTCTACGACGCCGTGCTGGCCGCCGGCCGGTGCCAGATCGAGGTGCATGTCAAGAACAACGGGGCGCGCGTCGGCAAACCGATAGCGGTCGCCTTCGGCTGCCACTACTACGACCCGGGCAAGAAGAACACCGTGTCGCGGCCGGTTGCGGAGTTCGCAAACCCGCCGGCGCCGCAGGTGCTGACCCGGCCGGGCGCGGTGAAACTGAGCGGCCGTTTTGCCGACGACGTGCGCTTTGCGATGACCCTGAAGTTCGCCGAGAAGAGCTTCTCGATCGAGGGTGAGATCAAGGATCCGCCGCGGCTGGCCCTCGCCTCGAACCTCGGCTACCATGCCCGCGTGCAACCTACGCACAGCCCGCCGCCGGAGATGGGACTGGAGCAGATCAAGGCGATGATGCCGGACTGGAGCCTGGCTCTGACGCCGTTGCAGGGGCGGGCCGAGACCCACCCCTACTGGAAATCGCTCCAGAGCCAGCACGTCGTGCAGGCCCACGTCCGCGGCCCGTGGCAAGGACAGGACGTGACGATCAAGGCCCCGCCCGTCCCCCGCCGCCAGGCCAAGGGCAAGCTGGGCGGCTACTTTTCCGTCTATTCAGGCATGGCCCCCTACACAGGCTTTCACGTCGGCCGCTCGGGAACACCGGAGCAGGAAGCCGGCGAGCTAGTCGTCGCCTTCGAGTAGGCCGTCGGCGGCGGTAAGTTGAGACGGCGAAGCGGCGGGAGATGCCGGAATGTGTCGAGACCTGTCGAAACCTGTCGAGACCTTTCGATAGGAACCGAGAGGAATCGAAAGGAGTCGACAGGAATCGAGAGTTGCCGACACCCATCGAAAGACTGCCACTCGCGTGGGTCGCAGCGCAAGCACAGGAGTGACTGGGATGCCAATGGACAAGACCATGTGCCATGTGAATGGACGCTGGGGGCGCGGCCTTGGCGTGACAATCGCGGCGGGGCTGAGCCTTCTGGTCAGCGCCCACTCTGGCGCGGCCGGGCCGGCGGAGCCGCCGTCCGTGCGGGACGGCTACACGCGGCCGACCTTTGCCATGCCCTATGCCTGGACGAAACCGACCCTTGACGGCGTGGTGGACGCGACCGAGTGGCGGCAGGCGCTGTGCCTGACGGCGTTGCAGACCGTCGGCGGGAGCCTGAGCACGCGGCAGGCGACGTTCCGGCTGTGCTGGGACGAGGATCACCTCTACGTGGCCATGCAGAGCCCGCTACGGCCCGGCGAGCGCCCGGTCCAAGCTCTGCGCTGGCGGGCGCCCGAGCGGAATGTAGTCTTCGACGACAGCTACGAGATCTTCGTGGACCTCGGCTCGAAGACCCCGGACGGGCAGCCGTGTTTTGTGCAATTCCTGGCGAATTTCGCGGGAGCGCGGTTCGACGCCGTGCATCTGCCGGCCGTCGGCAACATGCTGCTCAACTGGTCGTCCGGCTGGGAGCCGGTCAATCGCCTGACGTCCGACAACGTGTGGGAGTGGGAGGTGGCGATTCCGCGCGCCAGCCTGTTCTGCACCGAGCCGTTGGCGGACGGCCAGGCGATCACCATGCTGCTGGCGCGGAACTTCAAGCGGCCGTGGGAGCAGAACTCCGTGGAGGGGACCAGCTCCTTCGCCGTGGTGGACACGCACTCGCGCTATGTGCTGTCCAAGTCCGCCCCGGCGATCCACCTGCGCGGCGTGGCGCAGCCGGACGGGCAGGCCATCGGCCTCGACCTGGCCGCCTGGTCGAAGACCGGTGGCACGGTGCAGTGGTCGTTCGCCAGCGACGGCAAGGTGAACCGGCAGGGGACGCTGGTGTTGCCGGCGGGAGAGCTGGCCGAGCTGGCGCCGGCCCTGGCCCTCGATACGCCCGGCCCCGGGGCGTTCCGGATCCGAGTCGGCTCCGAGGACGGCGCGAGCACGTACCTGGACTGGTCGGCCCTGCGCGCATTCGGTCCGGCGGTCGCCCCCACGGTGGACGACAAGGGCGACGTGGTGAGCCTCAACCTGAGCCTGAACCCGGTCGCCGACTATCTGCGCGTGGACGGGGATTTCATCAACTATGATGCGCGGACGGCCTTCAAGTCCTTCCAGATCCGGGTCGCGGACGCGGCGGGCGAAACGGTGGCCGCCAGCCCGCTGAGCATGGACGGCCTGGCCTACGTCTCGGGCGTGTTGCGCCTGCCCGGGCTGCCGCCCGGCACGTACCAGGCGCGGCTCGACTGCCTGGACGCGGACGGCAAGGTGGCGCTCTCGCGGGACAAGGAGTTCATCAAGAAAGATCCCGCGACCAGCTTTCCATGGTGGAAGACGACTTGGGGGAACATCGAGCGGGTGATCTCGCCGTGGACGCCCGTGGAGGCCGGCCGGCGGGACGTCTCGGTGTGGGGGCGGACGATGACCGTGGGGGCGGCGGGGCTGCCGGAGCAGGTCGTGGCGCAGGGTCACAAGCTGCTGGCCGGTCCGGTCCGGCTGGAGATGGCAACCGCCGCCGGCGCCCTCGCGGAAACGTCGCGCAGGAGGTCGAAGCTGGTCTCGCAGGCGGAGCACCGCGCGGTCTACGAGGCCACGTCAAGGCTTGGGCAGTTGGACCTGCGCTCCGCCGTGACGGTCGAGTTCGACGGCATGTACAAGGTTGAGCTGACCCTGACCCCCCGGAAGCCGGTTGCGGTGGACTCGCTGCGCATGGTGGTGCCGTTCGCCCCCGGCCAGGTGGACTACTACCACGCCTGTTCCGACCAGATCCGGTCCGGCTTTGCCTACGGGCACATACCGGCAGGCACGGGACGGCTCTGGGACTGCCGCAGCGTGGGGAACTGCCCGATGGTGGCCGGCTCCTTCATGCCCTATGTGTGGGTGGGGGGGCCTGAGGCCGGGCTGTGCTGGTTCGCGGAGAGCGACCAGGGTTGGGTGCCGAACGACGAGGCGCCGGCCATCGAGCTGCGCCGCGAGCCGGCCGGACGCAAGGGCGGCGCGCCCAGCGTGGACCTGGTCTTCAACCTGATCAGCAGCCGGACGACCCTGGACGCGCCGCGCACTCTGGTCTTCGCCTTCCAGGCCACGCCGGTGAAGCCCTTGCACAAGGGATGGCGCGAAGACAACTGGTGGTGCGGCGACACCTTCATGGACTGGCAGTTCCTGGGGAAACACGGCGGGCACCAGATCTGGACCAACATTCCGTTCACGCTCGAGGAGGAGGCCTGCCGGGAGAAGGTTGCGGCCCGCCATCAGCAGGGCGGCAATGCGGTGCCCTACCTGGAATGGAAGACGCTCTCGGCCCGCTTTGCGCCGGAGGTGGCCTACTTCGGTGATCAGTGGCAGACTTCGGTCAGCGACGGCCTGTGCTTCGAGGAGACCCTGAGCGACTTCCTGGTCTACCATGCGGGGACGTGGGCCAAGAGCTGCGGCATTGATGGCTTCTACCTGGACAACTCGCGGCCGCAGGCGTGCGCCAACTTGGACGCCGGCCGCGGCTACCGGCTCCCGGACGGGCGGGTGCAGCCCACCTACAACGTCTTCGCCGTGCGCAAGCTGCTGCTGCGCCTGCGCGCGGCCTTCCTGGAGGCGAATGGCCGCAGCAAGTTCGTCCTCCACACCACCAACAACTTCATCGCGCCGTGGCTGGGGGCCGCCGACATCGGCTACGACGGCGAGCATCACGTGATCTACCCCCAGCTCGGCAAAGACTTCATGGACTACTGGGATCTGACCCGGATGCGGCTGACGCTGCCGGCCCAGTGGGGCGTGGTCGTGAACTTCATGCACGAGTACCAAGGCCCCTGGGAGCATCGGCGCCTGACCGAAGTGATGCGGGCCTACACCGGCGCAGTGATGCTCTTTGACGCCTTGCCGACCGGCAACAACAACGGGCTCAACACCTCCGTGCTGACGGCGCGGGCCAAGTTCGGCATCGGCGCCGACGATGTCGCATACATCGCGCCGTGGCAGGCGGCCGGGGCGGGGCTGGGTTGCGCGCAGGAGGACGTGCACCTGGCCGCGTGGCAGCGGCCCGGGAAGGTTCTGGTCGCGCTCGTCAACTACGGCGAGGCGGCCGAGGCGGCGCTGGTCGTGGACGGCCCCCGGTTGGGGCTGGGGGCGCCGGGGGAGTGGATGGTTCGCGATGCGGAGGAGGGCACGGCAATACACCCGACCCGCGATCCCGTCACCAAGGAAATGATACCGGGCTGGCGCTGGGAGGATGAGGCTCCGATCCGCCACGAGGGGGCGGCGACGATCTCGGTGCCGGTCAAACGCCACAGCTACCGCCTGGTGGTCGTTGAACACAAAGGGATAGCGCCATGAACACATCTTCGGGACTCTGTGTGGACGGCCCTGCCGGCCAGTTGCGCGTGGAAGCCGACGCCGGGATGCCGGGCGTCGCCATCCGGCCTCGCCAGGGCGGGCGGGAATGGACGTCGCCGTTGCTGGGGCTGGAGATCATCAACCGCATGGAAGACCGGGTGGATGCGGCCCGCGAGCTGCGGCTCATGCACGCCGCCGTCGAGGACGGGGCCGTCCACGTCATCCTGCGCGACGTTTTGCATGGGGTGACACTGGGCCTGTGGCTGGACTGGGAGGGCGACGAGCTGCGCGCGCTGGCGCCGCCGTCCGAGCTCGAGGAGGCCAGGGACGTGCTCTACCTGGTGCATTCCATCATGGTTCTGCCGGAGCTGATGCGGGTGGGCGCGGACGGCCAGATGCTGCTGCCGGTCAACACCGGGGCGTTGTGCTCGCCGGCCGGCAAGCCGAGGTTGCGCGACCGGTTCCTGATCTACGGCGAGCAGGAGCGTTGGGAGCTGGCGCCGACGCTGCCGGTGTGCGGCGTGCAGTCGCCGGCCGGGGGGGTGGTCTGCCTGGCCCGCCAGGGGGCGACGGAGGCCTGGTGCGCGGCCGGGGCCGACGGCGCGGGCAACGGCACCGTTGCCATGGGCGCGATGTTCCGCCGTCAGTGGATTGACCCGGTCAACTGGGAGCAGCGCGAGTTCCGTTACGGCTTTCTGCCCAAGGGGGCGGACCTGGTGTTGGCGGCGGCCGCCCGCGTGCGGCGGCATGTGGTCGAGGACTTCCGCAAGCCGACGCTGGCCGAGCGGGCGGCCGCCTCGCCCCAGTGTGCCTACCAGCAGCGTGCCTACACCATGAAGCTGTTCCATGGCATGCAGCTGCAGGGCATCATGATGGGGCAGAAGGACAACCCCGAGAAGGAGCTGTTCTACAAGCGGGTGCTGTCGTTCAAGCAGGCGGAGGCGGGGTTGCGGAAGCTCAAGGCCGCCGGCGTGGAGCGGGCCTACCTGCAGAGCGTGGGCTGGAACCCCAAGGGGCACGACGGCGCCTGGCCGACCGACTTCCCGATCGACCGGCGGCTGGGCGGCGAGGCGGGGCTGCGCGCCCTGATCGCCACCGCCAAGGAGCTCGGCTACCACATCACGACCCATCTGAACTGCGCCTCGGCCTTCTTCCGGTCGCCCGACTTTGTCGCGGATCGCGTGATCCACGACATCTGGGGGAAGCCGAAGGTGGTCGGCTTCTGGGGCGGCGGCGTCAAGAGCACCCACTGGGGGCTGGCCCTGCCGGAGGGCTTCCTCGAAAGCCGCATGGAGCCGCTCAAGGCGCTGGGCTTCAACGGCATGCAGTACCTGGACGGGATCGGCAACCCGCTCTACGTCAACTACCATCCGGTGAACGGCGGCGGGCGCTGCGACCACGCGGCCGGCATCAACCGCTACCTGGACACAGCCCGCGAGGTGTTCGGCGGGGTGGCCACGGAGTGCGGGTTCCTGTACTGCGCGGTGCACGCCGACGCCTTGGTCATGCCCCAGTATGTGCCCTATCCGCCGAATCCGCCCTTCAGCCCCTGGCCGCTGAGCCGGACCGACTGGCCTATCGTCAACCTGCTCGACCGCCAGGTTCCGGTGTGGCAGCTGGCCCTGCACGATTTGGTCACCCTCGAACAGTGCGGCATGGGCTGGAAAGAGGCGATGAACGCCATCCTCTTCGGCCGCGTCATGCGCGACGAGTGGTCGGCCGAACCCGGCATCATGCCTGTGCTCGACGACGCGCGCGTCGCCCGGTTCAAGGCCATCTACGACCTGGTCACGGACAGGCACGGCCACCTGGTGACGCAGCGGCTGACGCACTGGGAGCCGCTCGCCGACCGAGTCGAGAGGACGCGCTTCGCGGACGGCACCGAGGTGGTCGCCGATTTCGCGGAGGGGAGGCTGACGGTCAACGGCAAGGGCATCCCCTGCCCGGCCGCCCTGGCGTGATGGAAACGACGGTGTAGGGTTGTGCCCCGCCGGTGCCGCCGACGGGGCCGGACAGGAGAACAGACGCATGCTGACCGCTGAAGAGATCAAGCGCACGGCGCTGGGTTTGGGCGCGGATGTGGTGGGGATCGGGCCGATGACACGCTTCGCGGGCGCCCCGCCCGATCACGATCCGCGTTTCATCTTCCCCGAGGCCAAGTCCGTCATCGGCATGGGTTTCCGCATTCATCGCGGCAGCCTGCGGGGTCCGGAGGAGGGCGTTGCCTTCGGCATGTACGGGGCGGAGGAGTACGCCAACACCAACAACAGCTTCATCCCGATGACGTTGCGCCGCCTGGGCAACTACATCGAGGATCGCGGCTTCGATGCGGTCGTGTACAACCAGGGGCACCGGCAGACCTGGGGGCCGGTCGGGGCGCCCGTGCGGCCGGGCTACCCGCGCCCCGATGTGCTGATGCACCTTCGTATCGCCGGGGTCATCTGCGGCCTGGGCGAGATCGGCTGGAGCAAGATCTTCCTCAACCCCAAGCTTGGGCCGCGCCTGCGGCTGGCCTTCATCTTCACCGACGCCGGGCTGGCGCCGGATCCGCTGGTCGAACCGGGCACCCTCTGCGACCGCTGCATGCAGTGCGTCCGCGACTGTCCCTCGCGGGCGATACCGTCGAAGGACGGCGAGACCGAGTCGGTGACGGTCGAGGGCAAGACGTACACCTGGGGCAAGCTGAAGGAGACACGCTGTTTCATCGGCTTCCAGGCGCCCAAGGGCGAGAGGAATCCGTTCCTCAGCAAGAGCATGACTCCCGCCAACCTCGACGTGCGCCGCCAGATCGAGAGGGCGGACCAGCTCGGGGACTCCCCGGAGGAGGATGCGGAGCGGATGAAGATCCGCAGCTACATCGAGGCGAATTTCCGCCCCAGCGCCCAAGGCAACTACAACTACCACTACACGGCGGCCGTCTGCGGGGCCTCCTGCATCCGCACCTGCATGGTCCATTTGGAGAAACGGAACAAGCTGTCCGACACCTTCAACACGCCGTTCCGCATCCGCAAGCCGTGGCGGCTGGCCTTTGACGGCGACGAGCAGCGACCGGTGGTTGAGGACTGACCCCCCCTTCGCGGAGCGATGCCCGTGACACGCCGCATCCGGAAAGACGTCGCGTACCTGCCAGCCGCCGCTTCGCCGCGGCACACGGGGGATCTCCACCTGCCGGCCGGGGCATGGCGCGGCAAGGTGCTGGTCATCCACGGCGGCGGCTGGCAGCAGTACGCGAAGGAGCGCATGGCCGGCGTCGCGCAACGCCTCGTGGACCATGGCTACGCCGCGTTCGCCGTCAACTACCCGCTCATCACGGACCGTCCGTGGCCGGCGTGCGGGGAGGCCTGCCTGGCCGCCGGCCGCTTCCTGCGCGATCTTGTGCCGGAGGGCTGTGGGTGTGCGGCGGCGGCCCCCCTGTTCACGCTCGGGGCGTCGGCGGGGGGGCACCTGGCGTTGATGACGGGGCTGCGCCTGGATGGGGTCGCGGGAATCGTCTCGGTGGCCGGTGTCACCGATGTGGCCGGCTACGCCAGCCAGCCTGGGTTCGCGGGGCAGAGGCGGTGGTTTGTGAAGGCGTTTCTGGGCACCGAGGCGCCGACGGCGGCGCAGTGGCGGGCGACGTCGCCACTCAACCACGTTCAAGCGGGGCATCCCCCCATCTTCCTTTCCCACGACCGCAACGACAGGGTTGTTCCGATCGAACAGGCGGAGGCCATGGTGGCGGCCTCGCGCCGGGTGGACGGCGAGGTGGAGCTCTACCGGTACGACGGGCCCGGCCATCTCATGTGGGCCGACCCCGAACAGGACGCCCCCCACCTGCTTCCGGCCATCGAGGAACGGCTGCTGGCGTTCCTGGAAAGGTGGGCCGCGCCATGCCCCCTCTGACCAGGCTGGCCGTGGGCTACCGCCTGCCCGCCGCCGTGACGCCGGCCTCCGGGCAGACGCTCATGGAGGCAATCCGCGAGCATTGCCCCGCCATCGGCGAGCTGTACTTCGCCGGCCTGGGCGAGCCCAGCGGACGCCTGCCCCTCGGGCTTGACAGCGCGCTGTCCAACGAAGAGATCCAACGGCAGTTGCTGACGGATCTTGAGGCGGCCAGCGCGATGGGCATCGAGCTGACGCTGCTGTTCAATGCCGCCTGCTACGGCGAGGACGCCCTGTCGCAGCGCCTGGCCGACTATGTCTGCCGCCGGGTGAGTCAGCTCCGCGCCAAGCTGAACCTTGCCGGGGTCACGACGACCTCGCCGATGATCGCCGCCGTGGTGAAGGCCCACTTCCCCGAGGTGCGCACCAAGGCGTCGGTCAACCTGCGCATCGACACCATCCAGGCCGCCGAATATGTGGCCCCGTACTTCGACGAGTTCTACCTTCGCCGCGAGTACAACCGGGACCTCGGGCGCCTCCGCGAGTTCCGCGCGTGGGCCGACCGGCATGGCAAGCGGCTCGCCATCCTCGCCAACTCGGGCTGCCTGCCCTACTGCAGCGGACAGTCCTTCCACGACAACCTGGTCGCCCATGACGCGGAGGCCGCCGAGGTTCCGGCGGTCGCCTTCAACCCCGCCATCTGCCGCCCCTACTACATGGACGCAGCCAACCGGGTGCGCCTGCTGCAGAGCACCTGGATCCGTCCCGAGGACACGCATCATTACGGCGGACTGGTCGACACGATCAAGCTGGCGACGCGCATGCACGCCGATCCGGCGCAGGTCATCCGGGCCTATGCCGAGGGCCGCTTCGCCGGCAATCTCCTCGATCTCCTGGAACCCGGCCACCAAGGCGTGCTGGCGGGCGGCACGCTGGACAACGCCGCCTTTCCCGACGATTGGTTTGCCACGACCGCCGCCTGCCAAAAGGACTGCCACCGGGGCTGTGGCTACTGCGCCGCCGTGCTCCGGCGGGTTCTGAGGCACCCCGACAGGAACAGCACACGGAGGAAGAATGAAGACCCAAGCCATCGTGTTTGACCGGCCAGACGCCGTCAGTGTGAGGACGTTCGACCTGCGCGAGCCGGCCGCCGGCGAACTGCTGGTGCAGGCGGAATACAGCTGCATCTCGCCGGGCACCGAGCTGCGCTGCCTGCGTGGTGAGGAAGCCCCGGCCGGGGCCTTCCCGCTGATTCCGGGCTACGCCATGGTCGGGCGTGTGCTCCGCGGCGGGGAGGGAACAACCCTGCCCGAAGGGGCGGCTGTCTACTGCATGGGGACGATCTGCTCCGGGCCGTTCGGCAGCTTCTCGAGCGGGCATCTGAGCTGCGGGATCGTCCCCGAGGCCTGGGCGACGCCGGTTCCCGCCGGATTGGCTTTTCGCGAGGCGGTTCCCGCCGTCCTCGGCGCCATCGCCCTGCATGGCCGCAACCTGGTTCCGGAGGTGGCGGGGAAGCGCGCGCTGGTGGTCGGCCTCGGGGTGATCGGGCAGTTCTCCGCCCGCCTCTTCGCCGTGGCGGGGG
>MVZH01000015.1 GCA_002068325.1 Lentisphaerae bacterium ADurb.BinA184
GACCCCCGTGACCGCCGTTTCGGGGTCGGCGGCGAAGAGCCGGCCGCCGGTGGCGGCGGCGAGCTCGCCGAGCGTGAAGTGGGCGCGGTTGGGCGGGATCGGGGTTGCCATCGGCCGGCGAGCTTATCCCGAGGCCGGGCGGGGCGCCCCGTTTCAGGGCGTTGCGGGTTTCCGGAGGACCTGTCCGAGCGCCCGCATCGACTCGTCCTGCCTGGAAATCTTCCTAGAGGTTATCGATTTGTAATTCTGGATAATCGCGCCGACCGAACCCGGCACCCCCGCACACAGGACCCGCCCGGCCGCCCGGCGCAAACCCCTCACACCTTGCCGGCCGACCCGAAGCCCACCATCTTCTCAACCGCCATCTCGTAGAGCGCCTTGCGGGCGGCCTCGAAATACTTGCGCTGGTCGAACTCGTCCGGCTTCTCCGCCATGAACTTGCGGATGGCGCCGGTGGTGCCGAGGCGGCCGTCGGTGTCGACATTGATCTTGCGCACGCCGCCCTTGATCGCCTCGCGGATAGCCTCCATCGGCACGCCGGAGGACTTCTTCAGGCAGGAGAAGAAGGCCAGGTCGGAACCCAGGCGGGCCATGTCCCAAGGGTTGGTCGTCGTGTACCGGCGCGTCTCGGGCTTCTTCGCCTCGGGGTTGAAGAACCCGGTCACGCCCAGCACGCCGTTGTCCAGGCAGACCACCGGATAGCGGTCCACCAGGGCGACCAGGTTGGCCGGCACGCTCGAGGAGCCGTGCATCACCAGACGGCAGGTTCCCGCCTTGGCATGGATCTTCGGCACCAGGTCGAGGGCCAGCTTCGCCGCGCCTGGGAACTTGTAGGCGCCGTGCGAGGTGCCGATCGCCACCGCCAGCGCATCCACCCCCGTCTCCTTCACAAAGCGCTCGACCTCGTCGGGATCAGTCAGGTGCACGCTCGCCGCCTGCGTCTCGTCCTCGACGCCGCCCAGCGTCCCCAGCTCGCCCTCAACCGAAACCCCGCGCTTGTGCGCGTACTCGACCACCTCGCGCGTCACCTTGATGTTCTCGTCCAGCGTACGGGCCGGGTGCTTGCCCTTGTCGTCCTTGCGGCCGTAGTCCAACGAGGCATCAATCATGACCGACGGGAACCCGTTGTCAATCGCCCCCTTGCACTGCTTGAAGTCCGGGCCGTGGTCCAAGGTGATCGAAACCGGCACGTCGTAGCCATACACCGCCCGGTACTGCTCGATGAACGTCTTGATCATGCCGATCGTGACGGCCGCGCCCAAGTCGGGGTTCTCCGCCTCCTTCGACAGCCAGCCGGTGAACTTGCGCGACCCCATGCTCGCCTGCAGGATCACCGGCGACTTCCGTTCGAAGGCCGCGTTGAGGTAGGCCTGCAACTGCAGCATCTCGTTGATGTTCAGCGCCGGCACCCCGTAGTTGCCGCGCTCCGCCGCATCCAGAATCTCCTTCATCGGAACCAACGCCATGGCTGCATCCTCCGTGAGTGAACCGGTTCGGGCGGTGCGGGCCGGCCGTCGCATCGGCGGCCGATGGCTCCCGCGACAGGGCAACCGTCCCCGGTCGGTTGGGCAAAGCGCAATATAACGCTCCGGGCCAAGCCGGGGCAAGGCCGCCGCCGGAAAAAGGCGCCCGCGCCGGCCCCGCACCCAACCGGATCCGCCAAGGGCACGCACGCGGGGCGAACGGCGCCGCCACCCGCCGGACACAAGGGATCCTGCCGCCTCCCGAAAAAAAAGTTGGCCGCCCGCTTTTTGTGCGTCATCCGGCTTGACAGAATGCAAAGACGCGCTAACTACATCCCATGATCCCAGGAAAAAGGGCCGGCCCGGAAACCCAAGGAGCAAAGCGGGAACACGCGATAATGCCGTCAGAGCTCAGCCGCAATCAGCTTCGAGTCGTCATGCTCTACGATTTGGATCCCGAGTGGGAGGCCAACGACCAGGCCGCGGCTGACCGTGAGACCCGCCGGCTCGGCTTCGCCCTGCGACGTCAGGGGCTGTCGGTCGCCTTCACCCCCGTCACCACGGCCGACCTGACCGCGCCGCTGTCCGCCTTCTCCCCCGAACAGGTCGTCGTCTTCAACTGGTGTGAGGGGCTGCCCGGCGTCGAGCACAGCGAGCCGAAGGTGGCCCGGCTGCTGGAGACGATGAACTTCACGTACACGGGTTCGACCGCCGAGGTTCTCGAACTCAGCTACAACAAGCCGGCCATCAAACGGCTCCTCGAATCGGTGGGCGCGCCGACGCCACGGTGGGCGGTCTTCGACCAGCCGGAGATCGGCGAGTGGACGGAGTTCCCGGCGATTGTCAAGCTGGCCTGGGAACACTTCAGCCTCGGCATCGATGAGGGCTCGGTGGTGTTCAACCGCGACGAGCTGGCCCGCCGCGTCAGCCAAGTCCTCGGCACCTACCGGCAACCCGCCCTCGTCGAGGAGTTCATTGACGGCCGCGAGTTCCACGTCCCCGTCTGGGGCAACGACTGCGCCGAAGTGCTGCCCCCCGTGGAAATGGATTTCCGCGGCATCGCCGACGCCCGCCGCCGGGTCTGTTCATACGAGGCCAAGTTCGACCCGGACTCCGAGGGCTACTCGGCCGTCGGCACCCTCCTGCCCGCCCCCTTGACGGAGGCCGAGATGGAGGAGCTGCGCCGGGTGACACGGCTGGCCTACACCGCCACGGGATGCCGGGACTACGGGCGCGTTGATCTGCGGCTGCGCGACGGCGTCTTCTACGTGCTCGATGTCAACCCCAACGCCGACGTGAGCGCCGACGCCTCCGTGGCCCTGGCCGCGGGGGAGGCGGGCTTCTCCTACGGCGCCCTCGGCAGCCGCCTGCTGGAGATGGCGGCGGCCCGCCACCCTCAGAACCTCGCGCCCCACCAGTAGCTGGTCAGCAGCGAGGTCAGCTGCCCGACGATGACGCTGCGGTCCGAGTCGGCCGCCACCCGGATGCCCGTCGAGCTGGCGATGATCTTGTAGTCGCGGTAGAAGTTGCGCAGGTCGGTCTTGTTGAGGCGCACGTTGCCCTCGCCCCAGCGGGTTATGCTGTCGAGGATCGGCTCCTCGTATTCGTCGAGCAGCTCGGCCAGGGTGGGGCCGTCCGCAATCTCCTTGTTGCCCGGGCTGGCCAGGCGGGCAATCTCCCCCAGGTCCCGGGCCATGCCGGCCGCGGTGTCGCCGGAACCGCGCTCGCACAGCCGCAGCCACTCCTCGGAGACCCGCCAGCGCGCCGGCTGCCCGTCCTCACGGCTGAGCAGGATCGCAAAATACTGGTCCGGCTCGTCGTGGTCGCCGTCCGGGGGGTTGCGGTTCCAGGCCTCGCGGAGAAGCCGCGCCCCCGTCCACCGCCGGAACAGCGAGTTCTCGTCCCTCGTGTCAACGATGATGAACTGACGGCGCGACTTGAGGAACCCCAGCACCGCCACCCAATGGTCGAAGTCCCGGATCAGCAACACCGCAGGATTGCCCTGCGACAGATGCGCACGCAGCTGCCGCGCAAACTGCGGCCCGTCGCCCTGCCGGTCGCACAGCAGGAACTCCGAGCGGACGCCGAAGACGCGGGCGGCCCGTCGCAGGCCCTTCTCGTCAATGCCGTGCGTGAACACGCTCACCCGCCGGCCCGCAGCCGTGGCAAGGGCACGCTGACTGGCATTGATGCCGAGGATGAACAGACAGGCGGACAGGCTGCAGGGACCGCAATGGCTAGGCAACTGCAGCTGTGCCAGCGGGGCGAACAGCACCTTGGTGCTCACGGAATCTATCCATTCCCGGCACGAACGGTCCGTGTGCCGGATCGCGCTGCACATAGGCATTCGAGAGGCCCGGCCCACGGTTCCGGACTGGAGCCGGACCCCACGGCCAGGCGGGGGGGAAAACGGCTCAATGTATAGGGGAAACCCCTCCCGGTCAACCCCCCCGCGGCCGGCGCCGGGCGACACCCTCCCCCCTGGGCCTGCGGGGCCTACGCCGCCGCACCCCACCGGTCAACGATCCTCGACCTGCACGGTGCCGTAGCCGGCAGGGCTGCAGTAGGGCCGGGGGGCGCCGAAAAGCGTCCCCCGCAGGCGGGCGCCGCCGGCGCGGTGAGCGGTGACCGCGACCTCGGCCAGCAAGGCGTCGGCGCGCGCGCCGATGCGCAGGAAGGCCAGCGGCAGCAACGCGGCAACCTCATACCCGTCGGCGGTGAGACGGGCGGCCACGCGCAGCGACGGATCGGCGGCCTGCCGGTCGCCGTCCTGAAACGCCACGCGCACCGGCTGCCCGGACACCGGCGGCACGAGGAAGACCTGCCGCAACTCGCCGGGCGCCGCGGCCCGGGCGGCCTCGGTGCGCTCCCCGGCACCCGCCAGGAAAAGCTCGACGCACGATCCCTCCCACGGTCGCGGCCCAGACACCAGCCGCGCCTCCTTGACCTTGACCAGGACCGCCAAATCCTCGCCGGCCACCGCCAGCGCAACCTCGGCCAACGCCAGCGAACGCGCCCACTGCACCGGCTGCCGCGACAGCCCGGCCAGCGTCGCGAACACCCGCTCCACCGTCGAAACCGCCTCCAGCCGCGGCACCCGCCACTCGGGCGGACGCCCAAGGAACTCGAGCGTCGGCACAAAACCCGCCCCCGAGACGACGGTCTCAACCGTCACAAACGCCAGCGGCCGCCGCCGCTTGACCGCGAACTCCACCGTGCGCGTCTCCCCCGGCTGGAGACCCTCAACCGCGCACAGCGGGCGACGGCGGAACTGCACGGCCTCGGGGGGAGAGACCACCAGCCGCACCCGCCCGCCCGCCACGGCCCGCCCGAGGTTGGTCAGCGTCAGACGGATGGCGCCGCCGGGCGTCTCCTCGAGGCGCGAGTGGACGATCGGCCGCGGCCGCGCCAACGCCTCGTCCGGCCACTCCTCGTAGGCGGCCGGCCGCACCCCCCGCCGGCCGCGCGGCCCCACCAGCCCGGCCAGCGTGAACGGCCGGAACCCGATCGCCACGGCCGGGGAGTCTTCGCGCAACGTGAAGTCGCCGGCCTCCGGCGCGCGGAAGAGCGGGTCGGCGACCACACTTGCACTGTGCTGCCCGAGCGCCTGCCACTCGGAAAGCCGCACCCCGCCCCCCAGGTCAAGATCCCCGCCCACACCGTCCCAGAACAGGTTGCGGGAGAACAGGAAGTGCCCGCGGGGCCACTCCGCATTGCGGAATCCGCAACCGCGCCACCACACGATGTTGCCGGTGAACACCGTCGTGCGATGCGCCTCCTGCTTGCCGGGGTTGACGTGGGCGGCGCGGGCCAGCGCGAAGATGTTGTTGCGCACCAGGTTGTCGCGGCCGTAGTGCGTCGAGAAGCCGGCGTCGTCGGTGTCATGGACGATGTTGCCCTCGATGCGGATGCCGCTGCTGCCCTCGTCGGGGTAGATGCCCCAGCCGCCGTAGTGGTAGCAGCCGATGTGATGGATGAGGTTGCCGCGCAGGGTGGTGCCGGGCTGGATGCCCAGCGTGTAGATGCCGCCGTTGTCGCTGAGGATGCGATCCCAGTTGATGTGATGGATGTGGTTGAACTCGATGCGGTTGTCAACCGTGGCGGTCGGCGCGTACCCCCACGTCCAGCCGCACGACACCCCGGTGTAGTTCATGTCGTGGATGTGATTGCGCAGGATGCGGTTGCAGCCCGAGTTGCCGATCCACACGCTGACCGCCTGGTAGTGGATGCGGCTGCCGTCGCGGATCTCGCAGTCGCTGACCGTGGTCTCCATTGGCCGCCCGTCGGCGCGCCCGCGCAACGTGCCCCGGTGCGTCTCGTTCGAGCGTTCCAAGGCCTCGTGCCCGATGCGGACGCCGCCGCCGCCCAGGTCGAATAGCGTGCAGGCGACAATGCGGTTGCCGGCGCTGCCGGTGCGCACCTCGACGCCGTACTGGGCGACGTGCGAGACCTCGCACCCGTACAGCACGCAGTCGGTGGCCCAGTCGAAGACCACGGCGCCGGGCACTTTCCAGGCCGCCTGGATCGAGCCGGGATCGTCGGGCCCATACTCCCACTCGGCGTGGCGGAAGGCGAAGTTCTCGATGCGCACGTGACGGACCTCGGCGTCCGGCCGGCCGGCGAAAACCAGGATTTCGGCCAGGCGCGGGGCGACAACCTCGGCGGCGGCCATCTCCTCGCCGGGCAACGGCAGGTAGTACAGCCTGCCCTCGGCCCGGTCCAAGTAGAACTCGCCGGGCTCGTTGAGGGCCTCGAACACGTTCTCGACGAAGTACCGGGCCGGCAGCCCCTTCTCATCAATCAGGCTGCCAAGGCTCTTCGCGCGGAAGGTGACCGTGTTGGCGGCGAGGTCGAGCGCCTTGATCCGGTGGTGGGCCTCGAACCATAGCTGCAACGCCACGACCTTGACGTCGTCGCGGTGGCGCCAGTCCTGCAGGTCGCGGGTGCGGAACTTGGCCTCGGACGGGCCTTCAAGCCACGGCGTGTGGCCGCCGGCCGCCACGCTGGCAAAGCGGTAGTACCCGTGTTTCGGCAGGCGCGGCCGGAAACGGCGCCCGCCGTTGACAAACAGCTGCGTGAAGAACCACCGCCCGGCCCGCACCTCGGGCAGGTCCGCCACCCAACAGGCACGCCCTTCAACCGCCCCGGCCGACCACGTGCGGAGGCGCCGGCCGCCGCTCAAGACCGGCACTTCGCCGGGGAAGGCCGCATAGACGACCGGGGCCTCGGCCGTGCCCGAGTCGGCGGCGGTCAGCGTGAACGGCTCATCAAGCTCATACACCCCGCCGCGCACGAGGATGCGCGCCGCGCGGCCCTCGAGTTCCCCGGCGGCCCGCAGACGGCGGAGTTCGTCGCGGGCCCGCGTCAGCGTGGCGAACGGCCCGTCGGTGTGTTCGGGGTTGGGATCCGCCAGGCCGCCGCCCCACCGGTCGTTGCCGGCGGGAGAGACATAGAGCGTCGCGCAGTCCATCCAGAGGGGTTCCTTTCGCGTGCCGTCCTGAGGCCGAGGGCCGCGACGGCGACGGGATTATCCAATACCCTTGAGGCAGTCTTCGAGGATGAGGATCTCGTGCGGGCGCACCAGGTAGACGGTCGTGTCCTGCGCCTCGGCAAGGTACACGCCCTCGCCCTCCCAGAGCACCCGCACGCAACGCTCCCGCCGCAGATCCCATACCGTGAAGCGGTTCCGGCGGCGGCAGAGAAAGAAGCCGGGCCTAAGACTGAGCAGGATGCGCCCGGCCGCGGCGGGCGGCGGCCGCATCGCGGCGGCCTCCGGCACGTCAAGGCTGGCGGCATCCAGCACAAAACACCGGGGGCACGCCCCGACCCCGTCGCGCCAGACACAGGTGGCCAGATAGCTGCCGCCGCCCAGGGGCCCGAGCCAGGCGGATTCAACGCCCGCCGGCGCCGCCGTCCATTCGGTCAGCGACAGGTCCGTCGCCGAAAGCAGGGCGAAGAAACAGCGTTCGCTGGTCGGCGGGCAGCTGCGGCAGTCCGCGTGCATCGTCGTCGAAGCGACCAGGCTGCCCAGCGCGCGGTCGTAGTGGAGGCTGAGGATCTGGTGTCCCGGGATCGGGTCGTCGGCGTACCGGGTCTCGCCGGTGCGGGGGTCGTACCAGGCCAGGGCCGACCCCAGGGTGCCGTAGTCCCGGCTGCTGGCGTAGTAGAGCCGGCGGCCGTCGTCGGTCATGGCCACCGGCCGCATGGCGTGCGGCGGGTCGGCGACGACGCGCGGGTTCTCGGGGAAGCCGACCGGACGGCCGGGGTTGAACTCGAGCAGCTCGCCGCCGCCATAGGCGCCCAGATACACGCAGCCCCCAAGCCGCCGCAGGCGGGCCAGAAACGCTGGGTGATGAAAGGGGTGCCGAGCAGCCGCCGCCGGTCCAGCCGGCACACACAGTCCACCCGCCCGACGGACTCGGCCGGCAACACGCGCGACATCTCGAGGACGCCGCTGGTGCCGTCGAACCGATGGAAGACGCCATAGACGTTCACGGCGACGATCTTGCCCGCCGCACTGAGCGTCAGGTTCATCAGGCTGGCGTCCGGGATCGTGCACACCTCACGCACCTCCCCGGTGTGAAGGTTCCAGACGCCGACCGTGGTGTCGGCGCCGCGCCGGACGGCCCCCCACGCCCGGTCGCCGCGCCGGGCAAACCACGTCATCTCCCGCTGCGGCCGGGGCCCGGCAGCCCTGATGTGACGGCGGGACGGACTGTACCAGCCGCGGCCCGGGAAATACCAGCGCCCGCGCCCGTCGCTGACCAGCGCATACGTCGTGCCGCCCGCAGCGGCCTCGCCGGCGCCCCCAAGGGCGTCGGCCGTGACCGTCTCGGCAACCGGATCCCAATGCAGGATCGTCTCCCCCGGGCACTGCAGGACGCAGCAGTGGGTGCCGTCCGGGTTGGCGAAACTGCAGCGCATGTAGCGGTCGTCACAGACCTGCCGATGAACGCGGACGGTGCGCCGGGCCTGCGTATCAAAGGACACGGCCAGCGTCTCGCCAGCCTCGGGGATGAACTGGGCCATGAACAGCTTTCGCGTCGCGTGGTCAAAAATGGTCCCCTGAAAGACCAGCCCGGCCGGCGCCCCCGTCGGGAAAACCTCGTGCGTCCCGCGGCTCAACGACAGACGGACCACGCGGGAGAGGTCGCCCCACAGCCACAGCGTGTCGGAATCCTCCTGCGCGGCGCCGTAGAAACACTCGTGCCCGCGGAAGCGGTAGAGCCTGAAGGCGCCCCCCTCGTCAACCACGACGCCGCGGCAACCCGGGTGGCGCGCGTTCCACGACGACGCCCAGAAGCGCTCCCGCCCGTCCTCCCCGGGGCCGAGCGAAAGCAGGGTGACGTTGATGAACGGGTCGCGGCTCCTGGGCAACGGCACCCGCCGGACATCGCCCTGCCAACGCCTGACCGCATGCATGGCTCACCCCTCTGCATCCTGCGGCGCCCGCAGCAGACACCCGCACGCCCGACTCTCCACCGGCACGCCCCATGCCAAGTGAACATAACGCGTCGCCGGCGCGATGGCGAGGCCGTGCCGCCGCCGTACGCGACGGCTCCCCCCCCGGTCAGATCCACTCGCCGCGGCGGGCGCAGTCGTGGAGGTAGGAGAAAGCCTTCGGCGGCGGCATCGCCTCCAGCCCGCCGCGGATCTGCGGGGAGGGCGCCGGCAGGGCGCCGACGGCGGCGAAAACCTGGTTGCGCCGGGCCCGCGACGCATACTCGTGGCAGGCCTCGCGCCCCACATACGGGAAGTCGGCGTAACGGAAGAACCGCTGGTGCCCAACCACAACCTGCGCGCCCTCGATGAACTGCCGGGCAAGCGGCTTCATCGGCGGCGCCTCGAAATCGTCCACAAACCGCTGGCCGGGCTTGTTCATCTCCGTACCGACGAGCACCGGCAGGCCAAGGTCGCCGGCCATCTTGGCGTAGCGGTGCAACTCCCGGACCTTGCGTTCCCGCTGCGCCGGATCCTTGAGGTTCCAATTGCGGTCGGGGATGATGTTGGTGGCCGCAACACCCTTGCTGATCAGGCACTCAAGCTGGGCGCCGGGATCGGCTTCGCCGGCGGACGTGCCGTCCAGCCACGTGCTGGTCGGGAGCGCACCGCAATCGAGGATCATCGCGATCACGTCGTCCAACGCGGGGAACGTGCCCTCGGTCGGCTGCGTGTAGCCCACCCCGCCCTTCTTCATCAGCTTCGAGCGCAGCAGGTCGAGGAAGCCGTTCACGTCGTGTGCCTTGGCCGCCAGGTCGTCGGCGCTGGTGCCGAGGCCGCGGGCCCAGAACGCCGCCGCCCGAACCGGGTCGCCCCCCGCCTTGGCCAGCGCCTTGTCAAAGTAGGCCGTGACGATGTGCCGCTCGGTGGCGTTGCCGGCCGGGGTCAGCGGCAGCACCTCGGAATCGTAGTCCAGACCGAGACCGGCAAGCCGGTCGTTGATGCGGGCGATGAGGTCGCGGTTGCGCTGATGCGACTGGTGCAACATGCGGGTCAGCACGCCGTGGGCGCAGCTGCCGGGGTCGGGTTCACGACGGAAGCCGACCCCCATGAAGTAGAAGACCCCGGGTTCGCCGGGGGAGTTGATCTCCTGGTTGCCGTACTCGCGGAAAAAGGTTCGCGTCTCAAACCCCACGGCGGCGCGCAGACGCAACGCCTCGGCGGCGTCGAGAAACTCGCGCAACCCCGCCAGCACGTCGAAATCGCAGATGCCGGCCGCGTAAAGACCCTCCCGCCGCGACTCCCAGGCCAGGCGTGTCGGCGACCAGCCCTCCCCGTTGTACGAGAAGAACGTGTGCATGTGCATGTTGACCCGCCACGTCTCCGCCGGCGCCGTGGCCTCGGCATCAAGCAGGGCGCTCAAGGCCCGCCGCCGGACGTCGGCGTCGAAGGAACTCAAGGCGTTGAGCAGGGCCGGGATGTCAGGGTTCATGGACGCGTCCTGTTGCGGGTTGCGCACACTCCGGTAAGATAGCTGGACGCCCGCATGCCGCCACCCCGCCAGCAGGCCCCCGCCTCCGCCATGTGCGTGAAAACACGCCGTTTTCACGAACTGGCGCCGCCGACCGCAGGCTGGCACCCACCCCGGACGAGTGCGTGAAAACACGGCCGTTTTCGCGAACTGGGCTTCCCCCCGGGAGGCGGCGTCCCCCCTGCCGAGTGCGTGAAAACACGGCCGTTTTCGCGAACTGGGCTTCCCCCCGGAGGCGGCACCCGCCCCTGACGAGTGCGTGAAAACACATCCGTTTTCGCGAACTGGGCTTCCCCCCCGGAGGCGGCGTCCCCCCTGCCGAGTGCGTGAAAACACGACCGTTTTCGCGAACTGGGCTTCCCCCCGGAGGCGGCGCCCGCCCCTGACGAGTGCGTGAAAACACGGCCGTCTTCACGAACTGGACACGCCCCCCGGGAGCAGGCCCCACCCCCGGCCGTGTGCGTGAAAACACGCCCGTTTTCGCGAACTGGATGGCCAATCCGCGTCCGCCCCCCGGACGAGACATGAGGTCGCGGCGGCGGCCGGCGACGGTTGCCGGCGGTCCGGCTGTTGCAAACGGCCGGGCACGGGCTAAACTGGCGGGGCGTGGATGTGGTAGCGGGCCGGCCGGCGGCGGCCGTCGGCGGGGCGGGCGGAAGGCGAGGCGATGGACCGGCGGGCAACCACCATCATTCCTCTGGCTCTCCTGGCGGGCGTCAGCCTGGCCGTGCTGCTGGCCGGCCAGTCGCTGGCGGAGCTGGATCGTGCGTGGTGGATCGAATACCTGCCCCTGATCGTCTTCCTGATCGCGGCGCTGATGGGCGGCCGCATGAACCACTCCCGCATCACGTTCCTGGCCCTGGTCGGGCTGTTTACCTTTCTGGCCGCGGGCAGCGGCGGCACGACTGAGCCGGTACAGCGGGCGACGGCGCTGGCGGCCGGGCTGGCCGTGTGCGTCTACACGCTCCTGTGCGCCCACTGGCGGGAGCGGGGGCTGGTGACGGAGCCGGGGGTTCTGCGGCTGCTGCTGGTCGTGGGTCCGATGGCGGTCCTGTGGGGCCTTGTGGCGACGCGCCCGGCAACGTTGGTGGTGCTGCTGCCGCGTTTCTTTGCGGCGCCGCTGTTCGGCCGGCTCCTGCCGTTGCCCTGGCCGGTTCTGCTGGGCGCGCTGGCCGTGGGGGCCCTGCTGACGGCGCGCCTTCCCCGACATCCGCTTGAAACACCGGTGCTGCCGGTCGCCATGGCGGCCATGCTGTTGGGGTTGGGCATGACCTCGCCGCGCTTTGTCGGGTGGGGGGCCGGCGGCGACATGGCCGTTCGCCTGGCGGCCGGCCGTGTGGCCTGTTCGCTGTTCATGGGCGTGGCGGCGCTGGTTCTGCTGCTCGCCTCGCTCGAACACTCCTACGGCAGCGCCTATCTGGACGAGCTGACCGGGCTGCCGGGGCGCCGCGCGCTCGAACAGCGCCTCTCGGCCCTCGGCTCGCGGTTCGCCGTGGCGATGGTGGACATTGACCACTTCAAGCGGGTCAACGACCGCTATGGGCACGCCGTGGGCGACCAGGCGTTGCGCTTCATCGCCGGGCACCTGCGCGACATCAAGGGCGGCAACGCCTACCGCTACGGCGGGGAGGAGTTTGCCGTCGTGCTGCCGCGGCGCGGGGAACGGGATGCCCTCGGGGTCATGGAGGACATCCGCGGGAGGATTGCGGAGGGGGTGTTCCACTTGCGGGCGAACGGGAGGCCGGCGGCGGCCGCCGAGCCGCCGACGGGCAGTCCGACGGAGGGGATTCCGTTGACGGTCAGCGTCGGCATCGCGGCGGTGGCCCGCGGTGAACTGACCCCCGAGGAGGCGCTGGACGAAGCTGACCGCGCCCTCTACCGGGCCAAGGAGCTGGGGCGGAACCGCACCGTACGGCGTAGCGAGCTCAAGGAGGACGAGCCATCGCTGGGCTGAACGGGCGGCGCGGGATTGGCGCGGTGCCAGTGGCACAGTCGGGCTAGCCGTCGTATGTTACACGGCTGGCGGGCCGAGCCGGCGACACGGCGCCCGGCGGGGGTGCCACCGGGCCTTGCCCGGCCAAGTAAGAGGTGACAGCATGAGCATGCGGATCGCAGGACTGGCCGTCATCGCCGTCGCATGGGTTGTCGTCGGCTGGGCGAGCGCCGAGCCGCCGCCGGTGGTGACGCCGGAGCCCGGCTGGATTCGCAAGCAGCTTCTGCTTCCGGACCTCGACCTGACTCCCGTGGCCGAGGACTTTGAGCGCAGCGGCCAGTACCGCGACGCCGCCGAGGTCTACGGCAAGATGGCCGAGCTGGCCGAAAAGGAGGCCAACCGCGCCTACGCCAAGCTGCGCCAGGCCGACAGCCTGTTCGCGGCCGGCGAGTACCGCCAGGCGTACGAGGCCTATGAGGTGGTGCGCACATCGTACCGCGACCAGGTCTCCTACGAACACCTCACCGGCATGTTGCGGAAGCTGGCCGAGACCTACGCCTCGGGCACGGTCGGATGGCTCGGCGGCAACGACTACCAGGCCGCGCGCGGCATCTACAGTGCGGTCCTCGAAATGGCACCGACCGGGCCGCTGGCCGCCGCCGACACCGTCCGGCTGGCCCAGCTGCAGCGGGCCGACGGGCTGTACGACGAGGCGATCGCCACGTTCGAGGAGGTCGTCCGGCGTTTCCCCAACACCCCGCAGGCCGACGAGGCGCGCCTGGAGCTCACGCGCACGTCGCTGGAGAAGGCGCAGGCTGGCCGCGGCGACGCCAAGCTGGCCCGGCAGGCGCAGCAGCAGGCGACGCGGCTGGCCGAGGGCGCGGCCGGGCGTCCGCTGGCGGAGGAGGCGGCCGCGCTGAAGGCCGCAGCGGACGAGGCTTTGGTGCAACACTTCCTGTACCTCGGGGAGTTCTACCAGCGCAAGGCCCACTACCGGCCGGAGGCGGCGCGGCGCTACCTGACCACGGTTCTGGAGAAGGCGGCGGGGACGGCCTCCGCGGATCAGGCGCAAGCGCTGCTGGCCCGTTTGCCGACCGGCGAGGCCCTGTCGGCGCCGGTGCCGGCCGCCGAGCGGATTGAGTCCGACCGCCAGTTGCCGCCGCCTGCGCAGGCGGTGCCCGCGGCGGTGCCGGACACGGCGGAAGGGGCGGTGGTCGAGCCGCCGCCGGCCCGCACCGTCATCGAAGAGAAGGAACGTGTGAAGAAGTGGCTGCTGCCCATCCCGGACCTTGGGCTGTAGACCCCTCGAAGGGTGGACGGATCGAAAGCTGAGAGGGTTGAAACCCGAAAGGCCCAAAGGCCGGGACTCGACAGGCCGGAAGCCGGAGCCCGACCCCCGGCACCCGGCACCTGACACCCGGAAATGCGGATGCGAGGCTTGTCCCAGTGTCCGCCCCCTGAATACCCAGCCCGCCCCGCCGGCGGCGTCCCGCAGGAGAGCATGCGATGAAGCGATTGTTTCGAGCCTTTCTTCCGTGCCTGGCTGTGGTTGCGGCCGCCCTGGCCGTGACGATGGTGGGCGGGGGGTGCCTGGGGTATCGGGCGGGGTCGGTGGCGCATCCGCAGATCCGCCGCGTGTGCGTCGGCGACTTCACGAATCTCACCGACGAGCCGCAGCTCGCCGTCCTGCTGCGCAGCAAGCTGGCCGAGGCCCTTGCGCGCGAGGGTTCGTTCGAGTTGGCCGATTGCGCGCGGGCGGACGTGCGGGTGCAGGGCCGGGTGGTCAGCTACGCCCTGCGCGGTATCGGCTCGGCCAAGTTGCGCGACGATGCGGTGAAGCCTGACGACCGTTCCGCCTACAAGACGGTTCACTACCGGGCCGACCTGGTCGTCGAGTTCGAGCTGGTCGCCGCGCGTGTCGAGGAGCGGACCGTGCTGGCGCCGGCCATGCTGACCGGCGAGGGCGCGTTCCCGGAAGTGCCCGACATGAACACCGCGCGGCAGGTCGGGCTCGAACAGGCGGCCGCCGATGCGGCGGCGCAGATGGCGGCGGCGTTGTCCGAGGCGTGGTGATGATACGGGTCGGCTACGGCTACGACGTGCACCGCACGGCCGCCGGCCGCCGGCTGATGCTTGGCGGCGTCGTCATCCCCTGGGACCGCGGGCTGCTCGGGCATTCCGACGCCGACGTCCTGCTCCACGCCATCACCGACGCGGTGCTCGGGGCCTTGGCGGCGGGCGACATCGGGCAGTGGTTCCCCCCGGACGACGAGCGGTACCGTGACGCGGACAGCGCCGAACTGCTACGCACCGTCCTGCGCGCGCCCTGTTGTGCCGGCTGGCGCCTGGGCAACGTTGACGCCACCGTGGTCGCGGAACGGCCGCGGCTGCTCCCGTATGTTCCGGCCATGCGGCGGGCGATTGCCGCGCTGTTCGAGGCGGGCGAGGATCAGGTTTCGGTGAAGGCCACCACCTCGGAGGGCTTGGGTTTCGCCGGCCGTGGCGAGGGGATGACGGCGGCGGCGGTCGTCCTGCTGGTGCGGGAGGGGCGGTAAGGGGTGGTGCGCCACCCGGTCGTCGGTGGCGCGGCGGCGTGAGCGGTTTCGCGCGCCGGCCGGGCGGGCCTCCGGGAGGCGCTGAGGCCGTCCGGAATGGGCCGTACCACGGCGGCGGCGCCTTGCCGGAGCGTCGGCGTTGTCGCGCCGTGAGGGTTCTGCGATGGGAAGCGTGCGAACAAGTCGAAGCCGGGTTGGTTGCGCCGTAGGGCTGGCCGGTGCGCTCCTGCTGTCGGTGGTGGCCGTGGCCGCCCCCCCGGGTGTGCCGCCCCCGCCGCGCAGCGGGCCGGTGCTGGTGGTCGCCAACAGCAACAGCCCGGTCTCCCTCGAAGCGGCCCTGGCCTACATGCGGGCCCGCCGCCTGCCCCCGGCCAGCCTGCTCCGCGTCGCCCTCGCCGAGAACGAGACGGTCACCATCGCGGGGCCGGCCTTTCTTGACAAGCTGGCCGAGCCGGTGGCCGAGCGCTGCCGGGCCCTGAACGAGGGGATGGACTACGTGGTGTTGATGCGGGACGTGCCCTACCGCGTGGAGCACCGCTCGACCACCGCCGCCCTGGCCTTCGGTTCCCTCGACAGCCTGCGCGAACTGCATGGCTACTTCGGCCGCCAGGAGCCCTTTGACGCCCTGGTGCCCTACGGCGGGCAACGGCTGCGGCTGACCACGGTCCTGTCGGGGTATACGTTGCGCGACATGTTGCGGCTGATCGAGCGCAGCCAGCTGCGGTACGCCAAGCTCACGGCCGCCGGCACGTTCTACCTGTGCGAAGGGGCGGGGCCGCGCGGCAGCCGCAATCCGCAGATTCCGGCCGCCATGGAGGAGCTCACGGCCCTCGGCGCCCGCGCCCGGGTGATTCCCGGCCCGCAACTGACGGCCGAGCACCAGGACGTGATCATGCAGATGACCGGCAGCCCGCGCATCACCATCGCCGGGGTCGGCTACCGGCCCGGGGCGGTGATTGACAACATGACCTCATTCGGCGGCTACCTTCTCGAAAGCCCCGGCCAGACCGCCGCGCTCGCGTTCATCCGCAACGGCGCCTGCGGGGCCTACGGCACCGTCGAGGAGCCGACCAACGCATGGGCCCGCTGGGCCAACTACGGCCTGGCCGCCCGCTACGCCGCCGGCGCCAACCTGGCCGAGGCCTACTTCCAGAGCGTTCAGGACATGACGTTGGGCGCCGTGGTGGGCGACCCCCTGCTGGCGCCGTTCTCGTGGCCGTGTGCGGTTGAAGTCGTCGCACCGCCCAATCCCGTCGCCTCGGGGAGCGCCGCCACACTGGATGTCGTGCTCAAGGAGACCGCGGCAGGCGAGGGGCTGAGCTGGCTCGAAGTCTGGCTGGACGACCAGCACCTCGTCCACCGCTGGAGTCCGACCCTGCCCGCCGACGCCTCCTGCCAGCTGCTGTTGAAAGAGGGGGAGGGCGCGCTGTTCGAGCGCTCGGTCAAGCTGGAGCAGGACACGGATTTGGGCGACGTGCTCGGGCAGCTGGCCGGCACGGGGGAACGCTTCCGCATCGTCCGCGGCGGCCGGCACAACCTGAGACTGCTGGTGCAGGTGGCGCCGGAGATTGACGGCGGCCAGCTGCGGCCGCTGACCGGGGAGGTCGCCGTGACCGTGGGCAACCATACGGCGCGGCGCTCGTTCACCCCCTCCCCGTTCCCCATCCTGGCCCGTTGCGCCGTGCTGGACTTCGGCAACCAGCAACCACTGCCGGGCGACCGCGTGTCGGTGACCGTGGCCGGGCAGGAACGCTCGGTCTCGACCCTGGCCAGCGACAACATGGACAAGATCCTCGAACGGCTGGTTACGTTCCTCGAGCCGCTCGAACCGCTGTCGCCGCGGGGCGGCTGGAAGGCAGAGGTGCGCAAGGCTGAGGGTGGCCAGGCGGGATGGAAGCTGTGGTTTGTGCCCAAGGCGGCGGGCGACTCCCGCACGTTCGAGATCAAGGCGCGGGTCTCGCGCATGCCGGGGTCAGCCTTCGCCACCGCCCTGGATGCGCAGAAGTCATTCTGGGTCACCGTCCCGGTCGGGATTGTGGCGGAGGCGGCGGTGACGCCCTTTTTGCCGGTGCCGGAGTCGCGCGTCAGCGTCCGCATTGCGGGCGGCCTGCTGTGTCCGGGGTTGCACACCGTGACCGCGGTTGCCGCCACGCCCCGCGGGGTGCAGGCCGTCGCCCACGGCGAAGTGCGCGTGGCGACGACGCCGGCGACCGGCGATTTTGTGGTGAAGTACTCGGGCGAGGTGTTTGACCCCGGCGAGATGCTGGTGGTCATGATGCGGGCGGACGGGCCGTTGGCGGAGGCCCATCCGCAACTGATGCTCGACGGGCGCGCGGTGTGCGTGTGGCCCCCGGCCACGCCGGTCGGGACTTTTCCGCTGACCATGCCGCTGGTCTGCCCCGGCGAGCACACGCTGTGGGTGGAGTGGAGCCCGACGCCGGACCTGCCGTCCGTGACCGTGGCCCGCACCCCGCTGGCCCGCAGCGACCCCACCACGATCCACGTGCGTCGTCCGCTGGCCTACGGGCTGTCCTGGGGGCCGAGACAGGCCACCGTCGGCGCCAACGCCCGGCTCGAATTCCGCGGCCCCTATCTGCACGACGATGTGCGGCTGATGGTCGGCGGCGAGCCCGCCGTGTTGACGGCCGCCGCCGACGGCGCCGCGTGGTCGGCCGACCTGAGTTCCCTGGCGGCGCGCCAGTATACGCTCACGTTGTTTGGCGAGGCGCGGAGCGAGGTCGCCGCCACGCTCGAAGAGCCGCTGGTCATCGTGCCGCCCGCCCCCCCGGCGGCGCCGGAGAGTCCCGCGACGCCGGGAGGCACGCCGGCACCAAAGTAGGGCTGGGAGTCCCCGGCGACCTGACGGGGCGCCGTCCCGCCCGATGACAGAACTCGGAGATCCGCCAGGGAGAGGGGGGGGCAGGAGACAGACACCGGACGCCGGCCCGTCCCCGCGCGGCCTCCCGAGGGCGGGGCGCGGAGGGGACGGCCGGGGTCCGCAGACCGGTGAGACCCATGCCGCAAGAGACCAAGATCTGGAGCGTGTCCGAGCTCAACCGTCTGGTCAAGGACGTGTTCGAGCAGAGCTTCTACCCGTTCTGGGTGCGCGGCGAAGTCAGCAACCTGACCTTGCACCGCTCGGGACACGTCTACCTGACGCTGAAGGACGAGCGCAGCCAGCTCTCGGCGGTGTACTTCCGCGGTGTGGAGACGGCGCGCCGCTCCGGCCTTGCCGAGGGGATGCTGATCGAGGTGTGCGGCCGGCTGACGGTCTACGAGCCGCGGGGCGCCTACCAGCTCGTCGTGACGCAGCTCCGCCTCAAGGGCAAGGGGGATCTGCAACAGCGGTTCGAGGAGCTGAAGCTCCGCTTGCAGGCCGAGGGCCTTTTCGACCCGGAACGCAAGCGCCCGGTTCCGGCCCTGCCCCGGCGCATCGGCGTGGTGACATCCCCGCAAGGGGCTGCGCTGCAGGATTTTCTGAACATCCTTGGGCGGCGGTTCGCCAACGTCCAGGTGCGCATCGTGCCGGCGGCGGTGCAGGGCGAGCGGGCCGCGGCCGAGGTCGCCGAGGGGGTTCGCTTCCTGAACCGGACGGGGGCCGCCGACGTCATTGTGGTCACCCGCGGCGGCGGCAGTCTCGAGGATCTGTGGCCGTTCAACGACGAGACGCTGGCCCGCGTGATCGCCGCCAGCCAGATCCCGGTCATCAGTGCGGTCGGGCACGAGGTGGATTTCACCATCTGCGACTTTGTGGCCGACCTGCGGGTGCCGACCCCGTCGGCGGCTGCCGAGCTGGTCATCGGGCGCCAGGCCGACTTGTTCGAGGGCATCGCCAACCTGCGCAGCCGCCTGCGCTCGCGGCTGTTGCTGAGCCTGGGTGAGCTGCGCCGCCGCGTCGAGCGCGCCGCCGGCAGCTATGTGTTCCGCGAGCCGGGCAATGCCGTGCGCACAGCGCAGCAGCGGGTGGACGAGGCCTCGATCCGCCTGCAACGCGCCGCCGCCCGCGGCCACGAGCAGCGCCGGGCGGCGCTCGACCGCCTGCAGGCACAGCTGACCGCGCTCGACCCCCGGCGCGTCCTCGGACGCGGATATTCGATCCTCCTTGACGAGTCCGGCGTGGCGCTCACCGACGCGACGCGCACCGCGGCCGGCGCCCGCCTGCGCGCACTGCTGGCACGCGGCGAACTGGGGCTGACCGTAAACGACGTCCGCGAACCCCGCGGCCCGGCCTGAACCCGTGCGGCCGCCTGGGGCCTTCTCCGGAAAACCTGTCCCGCCCCCGGCGGCAAGCCTCCATCCCTCTCATAAACCGAGGAGACTCCCATGCCAGCCAAGAACGCAGGCCCTGGACTGGACGAAAAGCTGTCCTTCGAGAAAGCCCTCGAAGAGCTCGAGAAGATCGTGGCGGAGATGGAGAGCGGCGACCTGCCGTTGGACAAGACCATGGCGCGCTTCGAGCGCGGCATGAAGCTGGCCAAGTTCTGTTCCGCCAAGCTGGGCGAGACCGAGAGGCGGATCGAGATCCTCATGCGCGACGCCAAGGGCGAGCCCGAGTGGAAGCAGGTCACGGCCGACGATGACGGGGACGGCGACGGGGGGGCGGTTGCCGGCGACGAGGCGCCGCCCGAGGCCGAGGCCTGAGGCGGGCGGCGGCGCGCCGCAGGAAGCGTGCAGCGATGTCATTGACCCGTCATTTTGACGTGATCGTGGTGGGCGGAGGCCATGCCGGCTGTGAGGCGGCCCTGGCCGCCGCGCGGCTGGGTGCGCGGACGCTGTTGTTGACGTTGCACGCGGATCACATCGCGCAGATGTCCTGCAATCCGGCGATTGGTGGGGTGGCCAAGGGGCAGGTGGTGCGGGAGATTGATGCGCTCGGCGGCGAGATGGCGCGCAACACCGACGCCAGCGCGATCCAGTTCCGCATGCTCAACCGTTCGCGGGGGCCGGCCGTGCACTCGCCGCGGGCCCAGTGCGACAAGCTGCTCTACCAGCACCGCATGAAGCAGGTGCTCGAACGGCAGGACGGGCTGGTGCTGCAGCAGGCCGAGGCGGTGCGGCTGGAGGTGCGCGGCGGCCGCGTCGCCGGGGTCGCCGCCCAGTTTGGCGAGGTGTGGACGGCGGCGGCGGTGGTCGTCGCCACCGGCACATTCCTGGCCGGGAAGTTGCACTACGGCCTGGACTCCATCCCCGGCGGCCGGGCCGGCGACGCCGCCAGCTGTGCCCTCTCCACCAGCCTACGCGACGGACTCGGCCTGGAACTCGGGCGGCTCAAGACGGGCACCCCGCCCCGCCTGCTCGCCCGCACCCTCGACTTCGGCGCCATGGAACGCCAGGACGCCGACCCCGAACCCTATACCTTCTCGTACCGCCCGCTGCCCGACGAGCCGCCGCGGCTGGGCGGCCTGCGGACTCCGCAACGGCCCTGCTACATCACGCACTCGACGCCGGCGACGGCCGCCATCATCCGCCGCAACCTCGACCGTTCGCCGCTGTACGCCGGCCGCATCGAGGGCATCGGCACCCGCTACTGCCCGTCCTTCGAGGACAAGGTGGTGCGCTTTGCGCAGCAGGAGACGCACCATCTCTTTCTCGAACCCGAGGGGGCGTTCACCGAGGAGTACTACGTGAACGGGATTTCGACCAGCCTGCCGCCCGAGGTGCAGTGGGAGATGATCCGCTCGGTGCCAGGCCTCGAACGCGCCTGGATCACCCGTTTCGCCTACGCCATCGAGTACGACTTCGTCTTCCCGCACCAGATTGCGGCGTCGCTGGAAGTGAAGCGTTGGCCGGGGCTGTTCCTGGCCGGTCAGATCAACGGCACCAGCGGCTACGAGGAGGCGGCCGGGCAGGGGCTGGTGGCGGGCGTCAATGCGGCGCGGGCGGCGGCCGGCTCGGCGGAGCGGCTCGTGCTGGGGCGTGGCAAGGCCTACATCGGCGTGATGATTGACGACCTGGTGACCAAGGACATCATCGAACCCTACCGGCTGTTCACCAGCCGCGCCGAGTACCGGCTGCACCTGCGCCAGGACAATGCCGACCGCCGCCTGGTGCCGGTCGGCTACCGGCTCGGGCTGGTGCCGCGCGCCGAGTACGACCGCGTCGTCGCCCTGGAGCGGGAGGTGGCGGCCCTCAAGGCCTGGCTGCAAGGGGTACGGCAGGGCGATGTCACGTTGTGGGAATGGCTGCGGCGCCCGGAGGCGGGGTTTGCGGACCTCGCAAACGCCCCCGCGGCCAGCCCCCGCGCCGTCGAGCAGGTCATGATCGAGGCCCGCTACGAAGGGTACATCGAGCGCGAGGCGACGTTGGCCGCCGGGCTGCACGAGCTCGAGGCCTGGCGCGTGCCCGAGGGCTTCGCCTATGGATCGGTGACCGGCCTCGGCGTCGAGGCGCGCGGCAAGCTGGAGAAGGTGCGCCCGCGCTCCCTCGCCCAGGCGGCCCGAATAGATGGCATCACCCCCGCCGACATCGCCCTGCTGCAGGTCTTCCTGACCCGCGGCCGGCACCACCCCGCGGCGGCGAGGACGACGGATCCGCTCCCTCCCACGGGCTGACGGGGCGGCCGCCTGTTGTCGCGTGGAGTCGAGGGCCCCGGCCCCATGCGGCCGGTTTCACGCCGCCGCCGTCCCGCGACGCGCGCAGGCCTACGCCCAGAGGGCGAGTCCGGCGTCGAACTTGTTGGGCAGCTTCTCGTGGTAGGGGATGATGCGGATGCCGTAGGAGTAGCTGCCCTTGGCCTCGACGGTGTATTCGGCGGCAAAGACGGCGATCCGTTCCTTGGTCTCGGCGTTGATGTGGGCCATGCGGATCTGGATGGGGTCGCGGATCTGGCGCTGGGCGTCGGTGTGGCCGATGATGAGATCGATGCACAGCTCGCCGGGCGCCAGCTCGCCGGGGTTGACGCGGGCCTTGACGCCGAAGGTCTCGCCGGCCTGCATGGAGCCGCTTTTCAGGCCGGAGCGGGTAAGGTCAACCAGGTGGACCGAGGAGAAGCGGCTCTGGACGTGGCGTCGCCACTCGGCCAGCTCGCGGGCGAGGCGGCCGTCGTCGGCTTCGAGCTCGGCCGCGCGTTCGGCGGCGGGCTTGTACAGCTGGGCGAAGTAGTCGGTGACCATGCGGTGGCTGTTGAAGAAGGGGGTCACCGAGCCGACCGACTCGCGCATGAAGTCCAGCCAGCGTTCAGGCAGTCCGCGGGCGTTGCGCTGGTAGTACATGGGGACGATGACGTCTTCGAGCAGGCTGTAGAGGTCGCTGCTCTCGCGGGCGTCGTCGCTGACCGAAGTTTCGTCAACCTCGTCGGGCATGGGGCCGATGGTCCAGCCGTTGCTTTCGCTGGCGGCCTCGTGCCACCAGCCGTCGGCGACGCTCAGGTTGATGGTGGCGTTGGCGGCGGCCTTCTGTCCGCTGGTGCCGCTGGCCTCGAAGGGCCGGCGCGGGGTGTTGAGCCAGACATCAACGCCCTGGACGAGCATTTTGCCGATGCGCAGGTCGTAGTCCTCGAGGAAGACGATGCGGCCGGCGAAGCGGGGGTCGCGGGTGAGGCGGACCACGTCGCGGACCAGCTCGCAGCCCTGCTGGTCGCGCGGGTGGGCTTTGCCGGCGAAGACGATCTGGACGGGGCGCCGCGGGTTGTTGACGATGCGGTCGAGGCGGTCGAGGTCGCTGAACAGCAGGGTGGCGCGTTTGTAGGGGGCGAAGCGGCGGGCGAAGCCGAGGGTCAGGGTGAGGGTGCGGATGCGGCCGAGGACTTCGTCGCGGCTGATCTCGGGCTGGGCCTCGCCGTTCCAGTCGCGGGCGACGCATTCGCGCACGTAGGCGATGAGGCGCTGTTTCATCTCCTGCTTGGCGTCCCAGAGCAGGTGGCCGGGGACGTTGTCCATCTTGGCCCAGGTCTTGGCCGAGGGCAGCCCGCGATCCCACTGCAGACCGAGGTAGGTGTCGAGCAGCTCGCGCATTTCGTGGCCGATGTAGGAGGGCACGTGGATGCCGTTGGTGACCGCGCAGATAGGCACCATCGAGCGGTGCACACCGCCCCACACCGGCTCCCACATCTGGCGCGCCACCCGGCCGTGGAGGGCGCTGACCCCGTTGGCGATGCTGGTCATCTTCAGCGCCAGCACGGTCATGAGGAACTTGTCGGCGTCGCCGCCGGGCTGCCGCCCCAGCTCGAAGAAGCGTTCCGGGGTGATGCCCAGCTCCTTGACGAACGAGTTGAAGTAGTAGAGGATAAGGTCGCGGGCGAAGCGTTCATTGCCGGCCTCGACCGGGGTGTGGGTGGTGAAGACCGCGTGGCCCTTGACCAGCTCGGTGGCCTCCTCGAAGGACATGTCGCCGTTGGCCATGGCCTCGCGGATGTTCTCGATGATGAGGAAGGCTGAGTGGCCTTCGTTGATGTGGTAGACGCTGGGGGCGATGCCGAGCTTGCGGAGGGCGCGGGCGCCGCCGACGCCGAGGAGGATTTCCTGTTCGAGGCGGACGCGTTCGTCGCCGACGTAGAGCTGGTCGGTGATGTGGCGGTCCTGGGGGGTGTTGGCAGAGGCGTCGGTGTCCAGCAGGTAGAGCGTGATGCGGCCGACCTGGAGCTTCCAGATGAAGGCGTAGAGGGTGCGGCCGGGCAGGTCGACGCTGACGGTCAGGGGGGTGGAGTCGTCGGCCTGCATGCGTTTCAGCGGAAGGTTGATGAAGTCGTTGCTGTTGTACTCGGGGACCTGGTTGCCGTCGCGGTCGATGCGTTGGTTGAAGTAGCCGTGCGAGTAGAACAGCCCGACGCCGACGAGGGGGAGGCTGAGGTCGCTGGCCGACTTCAGGTGGTCGCCGGACAGCACGCCGAGGCCGCCGGAGTACAGGGGCAGGGACTCGTGGAGGCCGAACTCGGTGGAGAAGTAGGCGATTGGCCGTTGCCAGCTGATGGCGGCGGTGGCAGGCAGGTCGGGGCAGACGGTGGTGTCGCCCATGTAGGCGTCGAAGACGGCCATCACCTCATCGTAGGCGCGCACGTAGGAGACGCTCTCGGCGATTTCGGTGAGGCGGGCGACGGGCACCTCGTCGAGCAGCCGGATCGGGTTCCAGCCCAGTTGCTCCCAGCGTTCGGGGTCAATGCGCTCGAACAGGTTTTCCGCGGCGGGGTGCCAGGACCACCACAGGTTGCCGGCCAGCTCGCGCAGGCGGATGATCTTGGCGGGGAGCGTCTTCTCGGCCACAAAGGTGCGGAAATGGGGGTGCTGCGACTCGCGCGCGGCCACCACGCTGCCGACCAGCCCGCTCTCGATCGCCTCGCGGCGGAAGGCCCGTTTCTCGGCGCTGCGCAAGGCCAGCTCGTACCCGTTCAGGTACTTCTGGTAGAACTCCGTCCACCGGGCCCGGCCGCCGATGGCGCGGGCGGCGGCGCGCTGCGCGGCCAGCTCCTCGTCGCTCCAGGCGATGAATGTGCGCAGCTGCTGGGCGAGGGCCTTGACCACCTCGTCGCGCGAGCGGCCGCGGCGCGGCAACACCAGGACGCCGCGGTCGTGCGCCAGGTCGTCGCTCTCCTGGACCCAGAGGCCGAATCCGGCCTGGTCGGTGGTGATGGTGGGCACGGCGTAGACGACGCTTTCTAGCGGCGTGTAGCCCCACGGCTCGTACTGCGAGGGGAAAACCCCGAGGTCAACGCCCTGAAGCACCTCGTAGTAGGGCAGGTTGAGCACGCCGTCGCCCTCGCAGAGGTAGACCGGCACGAAGATGACCTTGAGCAGGTCTTCGGCGCGGTTGGTGACGCCGAGGGCGAGGCAGCGGCTGACGATGGGGTCGTGGTTCTCGTCGCGCAGCCGGTGGGTGCAGATGGGGGCGGTGCCGTCGGCGCGGGCGCCGTCGGGGCGGCGTTCGAGGTGGCCGCCGAGGATGCAGAACAGCGCCAGCACGTCCTGTCCGGGATGCAGGCCGGCGCGCAGCTCGGCGAGGGCGTCGAGGAAGACATCCACGCCCTTGTTGACATACTCGTAGCGGCCGGAGATCAGGAGGATGCGGGTGTGCTCGGGCGGGCGCTGGCCGAGGAAGCGGCCGGCGAAATCCAGCAGCCGGCCGCGCGAGGCCAGGGCGGGCTGCCGGTTGGCCGCGAGGTCGGGGACCGCCTCGACCTCCATCGCGTTCTCGGTGATCACCGACGGCTGGCGGCCGAGGATCTTCTGCGCCTCCCAGCCGGTGATCTTGCTGACCGCGGCGAAGGCGTCGGCCTCGCGCGCCGTCACGCTCTCCATCGAGTGCTTGGCGACGATGTTCAGCTGGCGGGCCTCGTTCTGGGGGGAGATCGCCTCGAGGTCGCGGTAGAGGTCGCGGCCGCTGCCCATGTAGGAGCGTCCGAGGACGGTGGCGTGGGTGGTGAAGACGGTAGCGATGTTGGGGGCGTTCTCCTTGACGTGGAGGAGGCCGGCGCCGGTCATCCACTCGTGGAAGTGGGCGATGACCTTGGTCTGGGAGCGGGCCAGGATCTTCTGCTCCAGCAGCACGATGGCCTCGGCGCACACGGTGCTGAAGAGGACGGGTTCGACGTAGTCCCAGCCGCCGGCGATGGAGTCCACGCCGAAGCTTTCCCAGAGCCGGTAGAGGAGCTGGTCGGTGTTGTAGCGGCTGCCCGGGCGCAGCAGGATGACCTTGGGCCAGCCGTCAACCGCCCAGCGGCCGAAGCGGCACTCGAAGTCGTGCTCCTCGAGCCACTGGCGGGGCTCGCGCCAGCACGGCTCATCGGTCTCCTGGAACTCGGGGTTGCGCGCGAGGTAGGGGCCGAGCAGGCAGTAGTTGTCGCCGAACTCGGCCAGGGCCTGCGGAATCTTGCTGCGGATGACGGTATAGATTCCGCCGACCTTGTTGCAGACTTCCCAGCTGACTTCGAACAGGGCAGTGTTGGTCAAGCGGCTCATCGCATCCCTCGTTGTCTTGGGCAACGTCGCCCGGGGCGGGCCACGCGCACGGGACCCCGTAGTATAACCTCGCAAAGGCGGGTTGGCCGGCTGACGACGGGAGAATGCGACGGCGTCGCTTGATGGCCCGGGATGGTGAGGCCGCCTGGCCGCGGCGCCATGCGCCGGGTCGGGCCGTGTTTTCCCTGTGCCGGGTCGGCCGGCCGCGAGGTTCCGGCACGGGATCGTTCAGGGGGCCGCCGCCGGACTCAGCCCCGGCGCGGCCGCAGCAGGCCGGCCGCCGAGAGGAGCAGCAGGCTGGCGCTGGCCGGCTCGGGGATGGCGACGCCGAAGACCTGAAAATCCGAGAGCGCGCCATTCGAGCCGCCGTAGTTGGTGAGGCGGACGTAGCGGGCGTCCACCGGGCTGGCCAGGTAGACTTCCTTGGCGCTGCCCAGGGATGTCGTCTGGCTGAACACCGAGGTGTAGCTCGCGCCGTCCTCGCTCAGTTCGATGCGGGCTCCGCTGCCCCAGGTCTGCCCCTGGTAGAAGCCCAGGCTGAACGCCTGCACCGCATGGGTCTTGCCCAGATCAACGACCACCAAAGCGTCGCCTCCCCCGGCCCCGCGAAGATAGGTGAACTGATCCAAGTCAATGATGTTGTTCTCGGAGTCATACTGCCAGTTGCCGGACACCTTGGTGGCGGTCACCGGGCCGGAGGCGCGCATGGCGACGACGTCGAAGCCGGCCGTCGTGGTAATCGCCGGCAGGTTGGCGCCGTCGGCGTAGGCGCGGAACTCCTGCAGCATGATGTACTGGTAGGACGGGTTGGTGCCCTGCCAGCGGTACTCGATGTACTTGGCGGCGACCGGGGTCGTCAGCACGTCCCACTGGTTGGTGCCAGGCGTTCCCCCCGAGACCACGGGGGTCATGGCGCCGAACCCAGTCGTGGAAACGCTGATCTGGTAGGAGGTGGGCGTCGTATTCCCCCCGAGATAGGAATGGTTGAACTCCTTGATCAGATACGTGTCCGCCAGCGTGTATTGGACAGTGGCATACTTGGTGGGATCGTTGGCCGTGCCGCCGTTCCATTGCGTCTTCTCGCCCGCCCCGTCCACGCTGTTCAACAGTGAGTATTCCAGGCTCACCCCCGGCCCCGTCGCGCCGCCAACCACGGGTTTGGTGGTTCCGGCGCCGGCGTTGTACTCACGCATCACGTTCGCCGTGTAGGCGCCGTTCGCGTCCAGCGGAAAGGGATAGTCGAACTTGACCGCCACCGCCGTGAGCTGCGTCGCCGCCACCGCCGCTACCACCGCCACGCGCTTGAGGATCGCTGTCATCGTCAGGGCCTCCTTCTTGGGTTTTTCCGGGGGACGTCCCCAGGTCCGCGCAACCCATCATCACGCCGGACATCCCACTCAGTCAGGGATGTCCAGTTCGTACGGAAGAAGTATACCTTGACTGGACGCCACCTGCAAGCGATATTCCCCGGCGCAGGGCGGCCTGGCGGGCCGGCCTGCCGGCACGGAGACGACGCGTGTTCACGGGGCTGATCGAAGACGTCGGAGTCCTGGCCGGGCGACGGAGCCTGGGCCAGGCGGGCAAGCTCGAAGTCCGCACGGGCTTGCCGCTCAACGAAGTGCGGGTCGGGGACAGCCTCGCCGTCAACGGGGCCTGCCTGACGGTCGAGTCGGTGCAGGCGGCGGGCGGAACCCTGACCTTCCACACCTTGGCGGAGACGCTGCGCCGCACCAACCTCGGGAGCCTGCCCCTGGGAGCGCGCGTGAACCTTGAACGGGCGATGCGCCTCGGCGACCGCCTGGGCGGACATCTGGTCGCCGGCCACATTGACACCACGGCGGAGATTTGCGGGGTTCGCAAAGAAGACGATGACTGGGTGGTGACCGTGGCCCTGCCGGCGGCGATCGCCCACCTGGTGATCGTCAAGGGCAGCATTGCGGTGGACGGGATTTCGCTGACCGTGGCGGAGCTGGCGGCCGACCGGTTCGCCGTCCACGTCATCCCGCACACTTGGGCGCACACGAACTTGGCGGAGGCGCGGGCGGGGGCCGCGGTCAACCTCGAAGCCGACCTGGTCGGCAAGTACATCCTGCGCCAGCGCGAGGTGGCCGGCGGGGCCGGCGGGCTGGCGATGCGTTCCCTCGAAGCGGCCGGGTTCGGCGGGTAGCGGGCCCGCGGGGCGGCGACGCCGGGCGGTTGCCTCGTCGCGCCATCGGGTTACCGTGTATGATTCCGTGCGCCGTGGTTGCGCAACAAACCCTAAGGAGACCGTGATGAAGCAGGCACTGTGCATGGCATCCGTTTTGATGATCCTCGGGCTGTCGGCTTGGGGGCAGACCGTGGCATTGCCCGGGAACATGAAGGAACTGAACTGTGCGGCAGCCGACGCCAACTGCCGCTTTGTCGGCAGCAATGCCCCGGGGCAGCTGTTCCACCCCGGCGAGGCGGCCGACCTGCGGTTCGCCTTCGCCAAGGGGCAGGACGCGGGGGCGGTCCAGTTCGGGCTGGAGATCCAGGAGGTCGGCACGCGCACGCCGGGCAAGGTCGCCGCCGGCATGGAAGGCTTCAGCGACACCGCCGGCCACGCCCCGATCTTCGATCTCATCGGCAAGCCCATCGTGCATCCGTTCACGGTGACCTTCGGCGACGCGGCGACGGCGGAGTTCGAGCTGAAGGGCGTGCCCCTGCCGGCGCGTTTCGGCACCTACGCCATGGTCCTGGTGCGCGGCGACCGGCGGCAGTTCCTGGGCACGCTGGCGCGGGTGCCGGCGCCGCGGCCGTACGGCACGGTCGAGAACACCCCGATCTTCGGGGAGGGGCAGTTCATGGGCGGCGACCTGCGCACCCGGGCCGCCATCTACGGCCGCATGGGCATCCGCGGCTGGCGCTCCGAGCTGAGCTGGAACGAAACCGAGGACGGCCAGGTCAACTGGAACAGCTATGACGCGCTGTTCGCCGCCGCCAAGTCGGCCGGCTGCCGGATCATGGTCACCCTCGGCGGCATGGGCGGCTGGATGTGGCCGTTCAAATTCAAACAGACCCCGGCCTCGGTCGGCAACAACCCCAACTGGGACGGCAACCCGTACTGGGGCCAGTGCGACTGGCTGTGCGGCCCCGAGCTGTACCCGCGCTATGAAAAATGGATCGCCGCCTTCTGCCAGCGCTACTGGGAGGACGGCAAGGGCGGACTCTGGGGCCTGGAGAACTACAACGAACCCTGGGAGGGCGGCGGCATCTCCGGCTGGGCGCGCGACTGCGTGCAGTACCGCGAGATCCAGCGCACCATCGCCCGCGCGGCCCGCTCAGTCTCCCCGGACATCCGTCTGCTCGCCGCCTCCTCGATCATGAACACCGAGGACAAGCTGTACAGCGACGGCAGCGAGGAGTTCAACCAGTACCTGGACATCCTCACCGACCACTACGTCGTGCCGTCCATGTGCTACGGCCCGATGGTGGCCAAGGCCCACGGCAAGGAGTCCATGGAGACCGAGACCTGGTTTGTCGGCACGGAGTATCAGCTGCCGCAGGGCGTCGCCCAGTTCCTGGCGGCCGGGCAGGCGCGCATCTCGCCCTGGCACCCGCGGGTGTTGTTCGACAACGTGCCCGGTGGCAGCGACGCCAGCCTGATCCCTTCGCCGGTCGTCAGCGCCACCGCGGCGTTCAACTACTTCGTCACCGGCAAGCGCTTTGAACGGATGGTCTTCGCGGACCATCTGCCCTGGGTCTTCCAGTTCGGCAAGGACGACGACAAGGACGCCCTGCTGGTGATGTTCGGGCAGCTCATCCAGGTCGGCGGCGACAACCCGAAGGAGGCCCTGTGGTCGCAGGTCAACGCCGCCGCCGGGGGCACCATGGTGATCGCCAACGCCGACGGCCTGCTGAAGTTCTACGACCTCGCCGGCAACCCCGTCTACGAGGGCGAGAAGACCGTCCGCCTGCCGCTGAGCATCTTCCCCAGCTACATCACCTGCGCCCAAGGCCCCAAGGCGGCCGCGGCACGCCTGGCCGACATGACCATCGAGGGCAAACGGCCGGTGGAGATCATCCCGCACGACTTCTCGACGCTGCTGACCGCCCCCGGGGCCGCGCTGCGGGTGACGGTGCACAACTGCCTGAACCGCGCCGTCAGCGGCCGGCTGGCCGTCAAACCCCCCGCCGAACTCCAGCTGGCGGCGCCGGAACAGGCCGTCGAGCTGAAGGCGGGGGAGAGCAAGACCCTGGCGTTCGCGGTCGCCAAGGCCACGCCCGTCGAGGAGAACGCCTACCCGTGCGCCTTCTCCTTCGCCTCGGCGGCCGGGCCGGCCGAGTACGCCGAGACCCTGAGCGTCACGGTCGCCCCCAAGGCCGCCATCACCATTGACGGCAACTTGGACGACTGGAAGGGCATCCCGGCGGTCGCCGTTTTCGCCAGCAAGGAGAAGATTGACAGCACCGAGCTGATGCGGCGGCCGTGGCTGCAGGTGCAGGGCGAGGAGGAGGAGGTTGTGGGCGGGCGCGTACGCCTGGCCTGGGACGAGAACAACCTCTACCTCTGCGCCGAGGTCAAGGACAAGACCCCCGAGCCGAAGCCCATCCGGTTCGCCGACCGCGACGAGAATGCGTACTTCCACACCAAGGCCAACGACGAGCGCGAGCCGTTCAAGCGCTTCCTCGAAACCACCAAGGGCCAGGACGGCAAGAGCCTGAAGGAGCTGGGCCGCAGCTTCGCCGAGGTCTCCTACGTCTACGCCTTCCCGCCCGAGGCCGGCATCCCGTTCCGGCGCGACCGCGTGCAGGTCGCCTTCGACGTCAGCGACGGCTGGCACGACCTGCAGCCCACGACCGACCGGGTGCCCTACGGCTACCACGCCGTGCCGGACACCGATTACGAGTACAGCCTCTACCTGTGCGGCGACGGCAAGGGCGAGCTGTGGCGGCATCTGGCGCCCGGGGTGCCGCGCATCCACGACTTCCCGCGCCAGCCGCGCGGCGAGCCGACCACCGGCGCCGTCAAGGACGCCCGCTTCTCGGTCACCCGCACCGACACCGGGTACGTGTACGAATGCGCCATCCCAAAGGGCGAGCTGGCACAGTTCAACCTGGCGGCCGGCACCGAGTTCGGGTTCGTCTTCAAGATCGGCAACAGCGGCGGCGCGCAACCGGAGTCCGGCCACGACAAGGCGGTCTGCAAACTCAATGGCCTGACCCTGCATCCGTACTGGGAGCGTTCGCCCAGCGCCGGGGTGCGCTGGACGCTGCGGTAGCCGCAGCCACGGCCGACTGGCGGGCCGGATCGGGCGGCGCCGGGGACATGGCCGGCGGTGGGGGAAGCCCTGCGCCGTCGTGGCCTGAGCGATTCATCAACAAGGAGAGGCGCTTGCAGAACCGCCGCGGACGACCACGACCTCGTGCGATGGAGGGCGGACCTCCGTGTCCGCCAGGTCATTCGTGAAGACTCGGTCTGCCGCGGACGAACCCGGACGACACGGAGGTCGTCCCTCCAGCTCGGCAGACGACGTCCCTATGGGCGCCGATGGAGGAGCCGGGCTCTGTCCCGGCCACGTGACGGGAGGTCCTGCCAGAGCCTCAGGAGGCAACGGGGATAGCGGAGGTATGTCTCATGGGTTCGCCGTGTCCTACGAACCACTGAGATCGCTGTCGGTTTCGACGCCGTCCAACTGCATGCGGGGTCGTTACCCCCTGCAGCGCAAAGCCTTCGTTTCCTCCGTCTCCTCTTTGTGGACAGTCCGGGTCAGGGGGCGCTGACCCGCCGCACGATGTCGCGGTCGAAGTAGTTGATGCTCATGCCGGCATCAACCACCAGCGTCTGGGCGTTGATGCCGCTGGCGCGCCCGCTGAGCAGGAAGGCGGCGGCGTGGGCGACCTCCTCGGTGGCCAGGCCGCGGCGGCGGGGGATGACCTTCTCGGCGTACAGGTAGGCGTCAGCGTAGCCGGGGATGCCGGCGGAGGCCGACGTCTTGAGCAGTCCGGCGCCGACGGCGTTGACGCGGATCTCCGAGTCCGCGCTCAGGGACTTGGCCAGGAAGACCACGGTGGAATCGAGGGCCGCCTTGATGGGGGCCATGTAGCCGTAGTTCTCGGCGGCCATGCGGGTGGTGGAGATCGAGATCGTCACCACCGAGGCGGTGCGGGACAGCAACGGGCGCAGGTGACGGACCAGGCTGACGAGCGAGAAGCACGAGATGTCCACGGCCTGCAGGAAGTCCTCGCGGCGCGTCTCGTGGAAGGGGCACGGCCCTTGGGCATAGTTGGCGTAGGCGATCGAGTGCACAAGCCCGTCAAGCCGGACGCCCGCGGCGGCGAGCTCGGCCGCCAGCCCGGCGATCTCGGCCTCGTTCTCGACGTTGCAGGTGAAGACCGGCGCGTCGCCGAGCAGCGGCCGCACGCGCTCACGCACCTCGGCGTCGCGAACCACATAGAGCACGCGCACGCCTTGCTCGGTTAGAACCTTGGCGATGGCGTAGGCGACGCTGCGGCGGTTGGCGACACCGAGCACGGCGACGCTCCGTCCGGACAGGCCGAGGAAATCTGGGGATGCCATGGCGGTTCTCCGCGGGTTTCAGGCGCGGCGGCGGCGATCGCGACTGTCCCGATGCGTGGCCTCACCATAGTCCCGCGGCGCGGTTCCGCCACCGGACGGCGCCGCCCACCTGGGCACGGCGCAGACGCTCTTAGCCGCTCCGTCCTTGCGGACCCCGCAACCCGGCCTGCGGGATGGCTGAATTGCGGAGGCGCTCGCGGCGGCCGGATCCGACGAGGGGCCCACCCAGACTGGAGCGACCGCTGGACGCCCCGGTGGCCCCTTCCCGGCTGGCCGCGAGTATGGCGCATTGGTGAGTCACAACTAATTGGCCTACAATCAGTTGTGTACTCCTTTGAAAAATGGGTTGTGGCCGGGCTTGACAGAGCACGGCTCTTGGTGTAAAGTATGATTAGGCTGTGGGGGGCGCGGCGCACTGCCGCACTCCGGTTGGTTTCGCTGGGGACTCGGAACACTCAAAACGGGGATTGGAGGGGTCAATGAGAACGTTCGTCAGGATCGTGGTGGCCGCCATGCTGACCGCAACCAACGGCATGGCCTTCATGGTGGTGGATCGCGGATTGCCGACAATAAACCTCAACGATGCCGCCGGAGCCTACCGCTGCAACGTCAATTGGACTCTCGAAAACCAACCTTGGTATTGCGTGGGAGATCAAGTCACGCTGCCGACAGCATTCCCATATTACCTTGTCGATACCATTCGTGTATGGGTCGTTGGCGAATACACTGGCTTGGAGCTGTTTGTCGGGATAAGCGATGTTCTGCAGTCCTCGACAACCTACAGCGCGACTCAGGTCACATACGCCAATGGCGAGGGATATCAGGGTCAGAGCGGAGCGTTCCTGGATATGTGGCAACTGGATTTTGCCGTTGACAGGCGCGTACAGGGCGGCTCCGCCTTGAATTTTGCCTTGAAACCCGACTATGACTCAGACTATACGTTTCTACTCGCTTCCAACGCCGCCTTGAGTGGTTCGCCGCAGGAGGGGGCGGATGATTTGTGGGGCTATTGGTACTGGGTTTCGACAGACCCTGATCGCTATGGGATGGGTTTCTGGAGTTCAAAAGGGAATGGCTGGGACAAGAGCAGTGACATCAATGTCCAGGTATTTGGGCTTGGAGTTCCCGAGCCGGCCACCATGGCTCTTCTGGGCTTTGGCGGACTGCTGTTACTCAAGCGCAAGCGCGGGTGATGTGCGCGCATTTGCGTCGCCCTTGGGGGCCGCTCCGGGAGAGCCGGGGCGGCCTCTTGCATTTCGGGGAGGGGCGGCCACCTTCGGGCAGCGCCCGGCGCGCCAGGCTGGCCGGCCAGACACTGCATGCGTTCGCCCGGCCTGATCGCGGAGGAGGAGGTCCGGGCCTACCTTCCTGCACCTGATCAACCAGCGGAGGGTCTCGCCCTCGACGGTGCGGGTGAACCTGGCGGGGGTGCGGTTCCTCCGCCGCCAACTGCAGCACAGCCTGCCGCCGAGCTCCCGCCCAAGCCGCCGGCGTGACTGCGGACTCCGCGAAACGCCATGCCCCCTCCGCCGCGGAGCGTCGGAACCACGCTTCCGGCGACGCCGCCTCTTGCCCGCACAGCCCCGCCGACGGCCGTCTTCTTCCGCTTGCCTATGCCGTCCCGACCCTCTATGGTAAGACCCGCCGGGTGGCGGAAAGCCGGCAGATCGCCCGGCCGGCGAAGGGATCCGTTGGACACGCGCTGAGCCGTCGCGCCGCGCCGCACAATCTCCGGTCGTTGGCCACACGGGGCACGACGATGGATATTCTTGACGAATTGAAGGCGGTGACCGTCAGACTCGACCAGGAGGGCATTGATTACGCGCTGTGCGGCGGATTGGCTATGGCCGTCTACAACCTCCCACGCGCCACCCTGGAGAGGCGCTTGCAGAACCTCTGCATCACGTGGCCGGGACAGAGGCCGGCCCTCCATGGCCACCGAAAGTGCCCCTTGTCTGCCCTTCTGGAGGGACGACCTCCGTGTCGTCCGGATTCGTCCGCGGCAAACCGGGTCTTCGCGTATGACCTGGCGGACACGGAGGTCCGCCCTCCATCGCACGAGGCCGTTGTTGTCCGCGGGGGTTCTGCAAGCGGCTCTGGATATTGACCTGCTGATCCAGGCTGACACCCTGTTCCGTGCCAGGCGGGCCGTTGAGCCGTTGGGATTCACTCTGAGCGGCGCCCCGATGGAGTTCCATGGCGGGAAGATCCAGATTCGTCGCCTGTGCAAGATCGCCCGTGACACTGGCGAACAGCTGATCCTTGACTTCCTGCTTGTGACCCCCGAGACGGCCGGGGCCTGGGAGGGTCGCCGGGAAGTTGAGTGGGAAGGGGGGGCACTCAAGGTAGTGTCCCCCCAAGGCCTGATCCTCTTGAAATCGTTCCGTCGAAGCGGGAAGGATCAGGATGACATCGAGCACTTGCGGAGTATCGCCGATGGAAGTTGACATGAGTCCGGAAGCCGTTGGGCGACGGCTTCGCCTGGTCCGCGAGCTGCGGCGGCTCTGCCTCTCCCTGGCGAGTTCCAGTGCTGGGCGCGAGATCGCGCGGAGGTTCCCGGCCAACCCGGCCGTCCGGCGGACCTCGCAGGCGCTCGGCCGCCGGCCGGCTATCGGTAGACCAAGTGGATTCGCGTAGCCTTGGGGGCCAGTCCGCCAACGGCGAACCGCAGAGAGAGGAACGGCGAACACCTGGCCGCTGCCGGTTCCGCGGGGCGCGGGTCTGCAGCGTTCAGCCGGGGCGTTTGTCATATTGACGGCACGGATGGGATGGCCCGGATGGACAGGACATCGGCAGGTTGGTGGGGTCGGACGGCGGGGCTGGCTTTCACGCTGGCGTTCACGGGGGCGGTGGCGCCGGGCCC
>MVZH01000016.1 GCA_002068325.1 Lentisphaerae bacterium ADurb.BinA184
CACAGAGAGGGAACTGGCTCTGTGAACTCTGTGTCCTCGGTGGTGAACAAATCAAGGTACCACTGGCATGGGATCCGGCGCCTGCTTCCGAGCCGGCTCTGCGGCCCCCTTGGAGAGGCCCCGAGGAACTGTCCGGCTACGGAACTGAGTTGCGCCCCCTCCCTGGCAACCCGCTTGCGCTTCCGGGGCGGAACGGTTACGTTGCCTGCTTTTGTGCTTCACCGGGCGGCCGGGGCCGGCCGCCAATCATGTCGAAAGGATGATGCATGAGCAAGGCACGCAAGCCCAACCTGATCTTGATCGGCATAGACAGTCTGCGGGCCGACCACATGAGCCTCTACGGCTACCCGCGGCTGACCACGCCGCACATGGACCGCTACGCGGCCCGCGGTGCGGTCTTCGAGAACACCTTCAGCCCGCACATCCCGACGACGCCGGGCTACGGATCCATGTTCACCGGCATGGACTGTTTCGGCATGGACGTGGTGGCGTTGCGCCACGAGGGCGGACTGGCCAAGCACCTGACCACGCTGGCCGAGGTCCTGGGCGGCAGCGGCTACAGCACGTCGTGCATCGGTTTCAGCGGCAACCCGGCTTCGCGCGGCTTCCAGAAGTACATTGATTTCGAGGGGTGGGGGTCGTGGGAGGCGGGCCGCAGCCACAAGGCGGAGAACCTCAATGCGGTCACCCTGCCGGAGTTGAAGCGCCTGTCCAAGGGGCGGCAGCCGTTCTTCCTGTTCATGCGGCACATGGATCCGCACTCGCCCTACCTGCCGCCGCGGCCTTTCGAACGCATCTTCTACGGCGGCGATGAGTTCGACCGCAAGAACACCTCCCTCGACCCGGTCATGAAGTTCATGCCCTTCTGCGACTACTTCGCCAGCTGGTTCCCGCCGGGCTGCACCGACAAGGACTACATTGTCGCGCAGTACGACGGCGCCGTCGCCTACATGGACGCCTGCATCGCCAACATCTTCACCGCCATCGAAACCCTGGGGCTGGAGGAGGACACCCTGGTGGTGATCGATTCCGACCACGGCGAGACGCTCTACGACCACGACTGCTACTTCGACCACCATGGCCTCTACGAGTGCACCCTCCACATCCCGCTGGTCTTCGTCTTCCCCGGCAAGGTCCCGGCTGGGCAGCGCCACGCCGACCCCTGCCAGATGAAGGACATCATGCCGACCATCCTCGACCTGCTCGGCGTGCCCACGAAACTGCGTTTCGACGGCCGCAGCCTGACTCCGCTCATGCACGGCGGGCCGCGCCCGCCCGAGCCGGAGTTCTACATCACCGAGTGTACGTGGATGCGCAAGCACGGCTGGCGTACGCCGCAGTGGAAGCTGATCCACGCCCTCGAACCCGACTTCCACTTCAAGCCCGAGGTCGAGTTGTACGATGTGCTGCGCGATCCGCAGGAGTCGAACAACCTGGCCAAGGCCGAGCCCGGCGTCGTGGCCATGCTGGAAGCGCGCATGCAGGCTTGGATCGCCCGGCGCGAGAAGGAGACCGGCCGTCCCAACCCGGTCTACACCAACCTGAACTGGCATGGCAAGGGCTGCGGCCCATTCAAGACCTCGCGCCAAGCCTACAACTCGCTGCACATCGGCTCTCCCAACGCCGCCAAGGCCCTGCAGGAACTGCGTACCCAACGCGGCGCCAAGAAACTCTGACCCCATGATGGTCACCGTCATCGGCCGCGGCCATTCCGGCACGCGCGCCATGTCCCATACGCTGTCCGCCAGCGGCGTGTTCATGGGCAGTCCGCTCAACGTGAGCGGGGATCTGCTCCCGCCCGAGGCCATGTACGAGGCCTGCCGGGTCATGGCGAAGCATGTCGTGTGGAAAGGCGACCTGGCTTGGGACTTCGCGGGCCTGCACACCCTGCCGATCCCCACGGAGTTCACCGACCTCATCCACCGCTACCTGGTCAGCGTGCGCGAAAGCCCGGCCGAGCACAAGGGCTGGAAGATTCCCGAAACCACGCTGGTCTATCCCTGGGTACTGCGGTTGTTCCCGGATATCCGCTACATCTTCTGGATCCGCGACCCGCGCGACTGCATCATCGGCCACCACGTCACCGACGACCTTGCCGACTTCGCAGTCCCCTATCCCAAAACCGACGACCTGCGCCGCCGCCGCGCCATCTCATGGAAGTACCAGTACGACCTCGTCAAGGCGACGCCGCAGCCCGCCCACTGGATCGAGGTGCGCTTCGAGGACTTCGTCCTGCGCCAGGACGAGACCCTGGCCCGGCTGGAGGCCTTCCTCGGCATCCCGCTGGCCCGCATCCCGGTGCGGCCCGAGGCCATCGGCCGCTGGCGCCGCGATGAGGGCACAAACCACTTTGACTTCCTCAATGCCCCCATGCGAGAGTACGCGTATACCTGAGAGGCAGAAACCCGAGAGACCGGTGATCGGTGATTGGTTACCGGGTGTAGCCTGGAGCCGGCGGGCTCCGCCGGTGATGCCCTGAACCGGTGATCGGTGATCGGTGACCGGGTGGTTCCTGGAGCCGGCGGACTCCGCCGGTTGTGTCCTGAACCGGTGATCCGTGACCGGTGATCGGTGACCGGTGATCGGTGACCGGTGATCGGTGACCGGTGACCGGTGACCGGTGACCGGTGACCGATGGCTGGCCATCCTGAACCCTCAACTGCCTGTTAATCGGCAGGGACGGAGTCCGTCATCATGCTGCGAGTCTGCGTCATTGGAATGGGGCCGATCGGCAACCGGCATGCCCGCCTGTACAAGGAGGATGCGCTGGCCGAGCTCGTCGGCGTCTGCGACATCCGCAAAGACCGGGCCGACGCGGCCTCGGCGGCCCTGGGCGTGCCGGCCTTCTACGACGCTCCGGCCATGCTGGCGGCGCTACGGCCCGACCTATGCAGCGTCGCCACCGGCGGCTACGAATACGGCAGCGACCACTGCCTGCCCACCCTCCAGGCCCTCGACGCCGGCTGCCACGTGCTGTGCGAGAAGCCAATCAGCAATGACATTGCCGAGGCCGAACGAATGGTCGCCAAGGCCAGGGAGAAGAACCGCTGTTTCGGCATTGACCTGAACCACCGCTTCACACCGGCGGCCCTCCTCGCAAAACGCTGGGTTGACGAGGGGCGGCTCGGGCACCTTCTGTTTGTCAACATGAGCATGTGGATCAAGAACCCCACCGAAAGCTCGCCGTACTTCCAGCTCAAGGCCCTTCATCCCCACACCGTGGATGTGATGCGCTACTTCTGCGGGGACATCGTCGCGGTGCAGTGCTTTGCCACGAGGGCGCCCGGCCGCCGCATCTGGTCGACGGCCACCTTCAACATGCGCTTTGCCAACGGCGCGGTGGGAACCCTGACCGGCAGTTACGACATCGAGCGCGGGCATCCTATGGAGCGTTGCGAAGTGGCCGGCACCGGGGGGCGCTTCGTGCTCGAGGACATGTGGCGCGAAGTCACGCTCTACCCTGCCGGGAACCCGGAGAAGACGGTCTACACCAACCCGGTTTTCGGCGGCATGCGCGACTTCGAGGACACCTTCCGCAACCGCATCCACCGCTTCCTCGAACAGGTGACGGCAGGAACGCCGCCGAGTGACATTGACGGGTCAGGGGCCGCCGGACTGGCCGCCCAGCGTGTGCTCGCCGCCGCCATCGAGTCCCTCGACACGGAGACCGTGGTGCGGATTCCGCAGGGGGCGTAGGTCGTGGGTCGTAGATCCTGGAGCCGGCGGTCTCCGCCGGTGATGCCGGGAACCCTGAACCGGTGACCCGTGATCGGTGACCCGTGATCGGTGATTCCGGCAACGAAGCGCGGAGCGTGGGGCGCGGAGCGTGGGGCGTGGCGGCCCCGGCGGGGCCGAGGTATGTAGCCCCCGGTGCAACCGGGGGACACCCGGTCACCCCATGCGGAGCGCCCCAAAGCGGGCGCGGGTGGCAAGGATCGTAGGTCGTGCGTCCTGGAGCCGGCGGTCTCCGCCGGTGATGTCGTCGGTGTCTGGCCGGCTGCCGGGTGTGCTTCAGCAGGAGTTCAAGCCATGATTCGCAAAGCCTTTGTGATGTCCGTCAACCCCGGTCAGGAAGCGGAGTACGAGCGCCGCCACCGCCCGATCTGGGCCGAGCTTGAGAAGACCCTCCGCGCGCACGGCGGCCGCAACTACTCGATCTTCCTGCACCCCGAGACGCGCCAGCTCTTCGGCTATGTCGAGATCGAGGACGAAGCGCGCTGGGCGGCCGTCGCCCAGACCGCCATCTGCAAGAAGTGGTGGGCCTCGATGAAGGAGCTGATGCCGAGCCTTCCCGACAATAGCCCGAAGTCGCTCGACCTGCGCGAAGTCTTCCACATGGACTGAGCCGTGGCGCGGCGTTGTAAGGCGCGGAGGTGATGCAGCGGCATGGCAAGCCAGACGATACTGGTCGGTCTTGACGGCGGCGCCAGCAAGACTGCCGCTGTCTGCTGTGACGGCGACGGACGGATCCTCGCCACGTCCCGCGGCCCGCGCTGTGCGATCGTCGGCCCGCCGTCGCCGGATGAGGCCGCCGTGCTCGACGGCGTCGCCGGTGCACTGTGCCGCACGGCGGGGATTGAACGGACCGCGGTGACCGCCTGGGGCGTTGGGCTGAGCGGCATTGACTACGCCGACGAATTCGATGCGCAATGGCTCAGTGTCGCCGCCGCGCTCGGAGTCCCGGCCGAGCGAGTGACGCTGGTGAATGACGCGATTCCCGCGCTGTGGGGGGCGACGTCCGTGCCGGCGGCCGCCATCCTCCAGCACGGTTCGGGGGTGACCTCGGCCTGGCGGCGCGCCCTTGGCGACGAGCGGCTCTTCGATCACCTTGACGTGGGCCGCCAGTTCGACATCCGGCACGCGCTGCTGGCCGCCGTCGCGCGCATGCTCGATGGCCGACGCGAACCGACTGGGCTCAGGGATCGCACGCTGGCCCACTTGGGGATTGCGGACTCCGCAGACTACGCCGAGGCGATCTACCGCGGGCGCATCCCGTGGGCGCGACGGATGAGCACGGCGCCCCTAGTCTACGACGCCTGGCTGGCCGACGACGCCGCGGCGGAGGAGCTGGTGACGGCGGCGATTGAGGACTACGCGCAGACCGCGGCGGCGCTGGGGCGGCGGACGGGAGATGCGCGCCCCGAGATCGCGCTGGGGGGTGGGGTGATCGCCTGTGCTCCCGAGGCGTTCTGGACGCGGCTGGCGGCCGCGGTCGCCGCGCGGCTGCCCGATGCCCGCGTGCGACGGCCCGCCCTGGCCGCGGAATTCGGCGCCGCCATCATGGCCGCATTCCGCCACGGTGACGACGCCTGCAGCCTGTTCGAGCGCCTGTCGGCCGCGCCCGGAAAGGAGGGTGCACGGTGACGCCCATCGTCCTCGGACACGGGCCGCACCGCATCGTCGGCCGCGTCTTCCCCGACGTGCGGGCGCTGGGCAAATGCCTGGCCGCGGAAATCCTCGACGGCGTCCGCGCCGCCCGCGCTCAGGGCCGGCGTTTTCTCCTCGGCTGCCCCGGCGGCCGCAGCCTCCAGAGCACGTACCGGGCGATGGGCGAACAGGCCGGATGCCAGCGGGCCGACCTGTCGCACGTCGTGCTCGTCATGATGGACGAATACGTCAACGCCCGGGCGGGAGGCTTTGCCTGGTGCGCCCCGGACGCGCATTTCAGCTGCCGCCGCTTTGCCCGCGAGCAGATCCAGGCCGTCCTGAATGCCGGCCTCGAACCGGGGGAGCAGCTTCCCGACGGTCAGATCTGGTTCCCCGACCCGGCGCGGCCCGATGCCTACGAGGAGCGGATCGCCGCCGCCGGCGGCATCGACCTGTTCCTGATCGCCTCGGGAGCGTCCGACGGGCATGTGGCGTTCAACCCGCCGGGCAGTTCTGGGGACACGCGGACGCGGATCGTCCGCCTCGCCGACTCGACGCGGTGCGACAACACCGTCACGTTCCCAGAATTTGCGTCCGCGGAAGACGTTCCGCGGCATGGGGTTACGGTTGGCCTGGGGACGATCCGGCAGTCCTCCCGGCGAGTTGTGCTGGTCATGCACGGCGCCGACAAGTGCGCGGCGGCGGCGCGGCTGGCGGCGTGTGGCGGGTTCGATCCGCGCTGGCCGGCCAGCATCATCTTCCTCTGCCGGCAGCCGGCCGTATACGTGGACGAGACGGTGGCGGCGGCGGTCAAGGGGGCGTCATGAGGCAGGATCTGACGATCGCCATCGTGGGTGCGGGCAGTTCGTACACGCCGGAACTGATCGCGGGGATACTGGAACACTCCGCGGAACAACTGCCGATCACGGGTCTGCGGCTGGCGGACCCAAACCGCGAGCGGCTCGCCATCATGGCCGGGCTGACGCAGCGGATGCTTGCCGCCGGCGGCCGCCGCATCCGCGTCGGCAGCGATGTTTGCCTCGAACGCATGCTCGACGGCGCGGATTTCGTGATCACCCAGATCCGCGTGGGCGGGATGGCGGCGCGGCACCTCGACGAGAGCATCCCCGCCCGGTATGGGCTCCTCGGCCAGGAGACGACCGGCCCGGGCGGGCTGTTCAAGGCCCTGCGCAGTGTCCCCGCCATGCTCGACATCGCGCGGGCTGTCGAGCGGGTGGCGCCCCAGGCTTTCATCCTGAACTACACCAACCCGAGCGGCATCGTCACCGAGGCCGTCCTCAATCACTCCAACGCCAGGATCATCGGCCTGTGCTCCGGCATGCCGGCGGTGGGGGCGTGGCTGCGCGAGCACCTCCGCGAACCCTATCCTGATCTCCGGCTGCGCGCCGTCGGGCTGAACCACTTCGGCTTCTACCACCGTCTCCTGTCCGGCGGCAGGGAGGTGACGGGCGAGGCGATCGGGTACCTGGTGAAGCAGTCGGCATGTGCCGCCGAGGGCGAGCGGGGCGACCCCGACTGGCTCCATCTGTCAGAGATGCTGGGCGCCGTGCCGATGTGGGGCTACTCCGAGATGTATTTCCGGCGGGCCAGGCGCCTGCGCCTGCAGGCCGCCGGCGAGAAGACGCGTGCCCAGGAGATCATGGCGATTGAGCAGGACGTGTTTGCGGAGTCCGCAGATCCGAACACCGCCAGCAAGCCGGCGGCCTTGAGCCGGCGCGGCGGCGGCGGGTACAGCCAAGTGACCTTCGACTGCATGAAGGCGATCCTCGGGGATCTGGGGACGGAGGTTGTGGTGAGCGCGCGCAACGGGTCTGCCGTCGAATCGCTGCCGGCCAGCGCGGCGGTCGAGGTCGTCTGCCGCATTGGCCGCGAGGGGGCGGTTCCCCTCGATGTCGGCGCGATGCCGCTCGCCTTCCGCGGGCTCGTGCAGGCGGTGAAGGCCTATGAGACGCTTGCGGTCGAGGCCGCGGTCACGCGCAGCCGCCGGGCGACGATCCTGGCCCTGCTGAACCATCCGTTGGTCGGCGACCTCGATGTGGCGGAACCCCTCGCCGACGAGATGTTCCGCGCGCACGGCCTGAACTTCGGCGCCTGACAACTCCAACGAGGATTCGATGAACACCGCCAAGATCGTCTTCATCGGCGCCGGCAGCATGTCCTTCGGGCTGTCAATGTTCCGCGACCTGTTCTCCTTGCCGGCCGGGGAAGACCCGCCTTTGCGGGGCTCGACGCTGACTCTGGTGGACACCACCCCGGAGGCGCTCGAACGCATGGGGCGGCTGGCGCAGAAGATGAACTGCCGCTCCGGCGCCGGACTGACCGTCGAGTGGACGACCGACCGGCGCGCCGCCCTCGACGGGGCCGGTTTTGTCGTCAACGCCGCGGCCATAGATCGCAATCGGCTGTGGAAACTCGACTTCGAGATTCCGCGCCGGCACGGCATCCGCCAGGTGCTCGGCGAGAACGGCGGCCCCGGCGGGCTGTTCTTCACGCTGCGTACCCTCCCGCTGATCCTCGACTTCGCCCGCGACATCGAGGCGGTCTGTCCCGACGCCCTCTTCATCAACTTCTCGAATCCCGAGAGCCGCATCATCCTCGGCCTCGGCCGCTACAGCCGTGTGCGCGCGGTCGGGCTTTGCCACGGCATCTTCATGGGACAGCACGCGGTCGCGCGAATCCTCGGCCTGGCCGACGACGAGGTGGAGGTCTGGGGCGCCGGGCTCAACCACTTCCAGTGGCTGCAGCACATCCGTCACCGCCGCAGCGGGGCGGACTTGTACCCGTTGCTGCGCGAGAAGGAAGGCGGCCATGACCCCGCCTACCTCCCGCTCACCCGACGGCTCTTCCGTGCGTTCGGGCAATGGGTGACCTGTTCCGACGACCACTTGGGCGAGTACGTGCCCTACGGCTGGGAGGGCGGCGAACACGGGTACGATTTCGACGCCGACGAACGCGGGCGCGCGGCACTGCGGGCGAGGCTCGATTGTGTCCTCGCCGACGCCGCCCCGATCCCCGCGGACTGGCTGAGCCCCTCCGGCGAACGCGGCGTGGCCGTGATTGCCGCGGTTCTCCACAACCGCCCGCGTTTCATCGAGGCGGGCATTGTCTGCAACCGCGGCGTCATCCCCAACCTGCCTGCCGACGTGGCCGTGGAAGTCCCCGTGCTGGCCGACGCCGCCGGTGTCCATCCGGTTTCGCTGGGCCCGCTCCCTGATCCCATTGCCAAGCTGCTTTCGGTGCAGGCGCACGTCCAGCAGCTGGCCGTCGAGGCTGCGGTTCACGCCTCGAAGGAACTGGCGTTGCAGGCGTTGCTGATTGATCCCGTGGTGAGCAGCGCGGACGCCGCCGTGCGCCTGCTGGACGAACTGTGGGAGATCAACCGGCCCTACATCCGCCGGTGTGTCTAGAGTGCCGCCAAGCCGCCGACGGTTCGCCGTGGCCCATGCCGGCTACCTCCTGCCGGCGACCTGCACCGTGTGGTCTCCGGCCGGTACCTGGAGCTCGATCGTGCCGCGCCGGACTGTGGCCTTGGCCTTGGCACCGTCGAGGGTCACGGTGGGTCGGCGGCTCATCCGGCCGGTCAGGCGGACGGCCTGGGCGCGGCCCGAGGTGGCGAGGGTGAAGGGGCCGGCTTCGGCCTCGGCGGTGAGCGTGAGGGCGCCGTCGCTCTCGACGGTCATTTCGCCGGTGGTTGCGCGGCCGCCGGCGGGCAGGGAGAGGCGGATCTGGCCGGCGCGGCGGAGGAGGGCGGCGGCGCGGGCTTCGATCCGGATCTCGCCGTCGGCGACTGTCATCGGCTCGCCCGCGGTGAGCACGCCGTGGCAGACCCACGCCTCGCCGGCGGCCTGCGGCACGGTGACGCGGACCGCGTTGCCCGCGGCCAAGGGCTCGATCACGGGGGCGGGGTCGGCGGCCTTACGCGGGAACAGCGCGACCAGGAACGGCCCGGCCTGCGGCTGGGAGACGCGTAGGCACAACTGCCTCTCGCCGCCCCAGTTCTTGTGTTCCCACTGCCAGCGCGAGAGCGCGGGTTCCGCGGGGAGTGCGGCGTAGAGGTCCAGGTCGATGCCGAACTGCCCGGTGGCGTGGGCCTGGCGGCCGAGCATCTGCAGGTCGCTGGCCATGACCCAGTAGCTCACCGTGGGCGGCGGGCAGGGGGCGGTGAAGTCGTCGCGCACCAGGACGAAGAGCGGCTCGTCGTCGCGGGCGGGCTTGGCGAAGAGGATCTGACGTTCCCAGTCGAAGGGGGGCACGCTTTCGATGACGCGGCGCTGGTTGGGATCGGGGGCGAGGGCGGCGGGGGTGTCGGCGAAATAGGGCGTTGTCTGGAGGGTCTTGACCTCGGTGCGGCCGGCCAGCCAGTCGGCGCCGGGCAACGAGGCGAAGTCGGTGATTTCGCCGAAGGCGTCGAGCGGCGAGCGGCCGTGGCCGTAGCTTTCGATGCGGCAGGTCCAGGGCTCGACCGTGTGTTCGAAGTAGGTCAGCCCGCGGTAGAAGCAGCCCTCTGTCTGGTTGCCGGGGCAGGGTCTGGGGTCGCCCTCGCGGATGTCCCAGGCGACGCGGTTGTGGTACACGGCCTGTCCGCACTCCGGGGAGTACATCGAGCCGAAGTCCATCATCAGCGGGGCGCCTTTGGCGAAGAGGGTGAAGGTGCCGGTGTCGGAAGCCTGCACGTGGTCGAAGGCGAATTTCGAGTAGTGGATGGCGAGCCAGGTTTCGGCGGGCTGGCGGTCGCGGAGGATGGCGCCGTAGGCGGGGTAGTGGCGGGAACGGAGGTCGGGCGGGGCGAGGGGGGAGGTGGTGTTCGAGAGCAGGGCGTAGGCGACGAAGGCGCCGGACGAGGTGGCGCCCATCTCGGCGCTCATGGTGCGCAACGCCCCGGCCAGCCGGTCATCCACGCCCTGCATGCCGAGGGCGAGCATGTCGAGGATGCCGGTGGTCTCGGTGCGCGAGGTGTGTCCGAGTGGCCAGAGGTTGCGGCGGTTGCGGGCGGCGGGGTCGCTCGGCGCCCCCAGGGGCAGGCCGAACTGATGGCCGCCGAGCGGCGAGCGCGGGTCGGGCGGGGTGAGGATGTCGATCATGAACTGGCAGAAGCGGGCCCAGCGCGGGTCTTCCTTGAACACGTTGTAGCCGCCGCCGTACTTGAGGGCCAGCGCCATGTAGAGGACCGGGTCCGTGCTGGCGCCCAGGTAGTGCGGGCAGGAGAGCCCGGAGCCGTCGTCGGCGATCAGCCCGAGCAGGTTGCCGTCGAGGTAGCCGCGCGAGCGCGCCAGCCAGCGGGCCTGGTCGGGATGTCCGGCCATGGCGGCGGCGGCGAGGACGCGGGCGCCGGCGGCGAGGGTGCCCATGTTGGCCGAACCCCAACCGTTGGCGGTTTCCTTGGGCGGCCAGTAGTCGTCGTCCCAGGCGCGGTGGGCGACGAAGGCGCCGTAGGCCTTGAGGCGGGCGCGGGTGGCAGGGTCAATGCCGGGCGTCGCCATCGCCGCCTCGAACAGCGGCATCACCTGCATCATGTGCAGACTGGCATGGAACCAGTTGATGCTGCCGTGCCCGTCCGCGCAGAGGGCGGCCCGGACCGCGCGTTCGAGCGACTCCATCGCCTGCTTGGCCATCGCCTCGGGTGTGCCGTTGGCCTTGTAGATGGCGGGGATGAGATGCGACTTGGCCATCTCACCGGTGGCCGCCGCGACGCGGTCCTTCATGGCCTGCAGGTCCCCGGCCTGGCAGAACAGCCGCGGCCACGCCGGCTCGGGTTCCGGCCACTCGAAGGACCAGTCCTTCACCTTGTCCAGCGGGAACCACGAGTGGCGCAGCACGGTGCGGAAGGCGTTCGAGAGGCCCTTGTCGCCCTTGGGCCGGAGGGCGCTCTGTGGTTCGAGCATGAGCAGCCACTCGCGCGTGCCCAGGCAGACGGGCGCCAGCACCCGCACGTCGCGATCCTTCATCGTCCAGATGCGCAGGTCGTTGAGGCCGGTGACGATGCGGACCCACGGTTCGGGCGGTGGATCCATGTGCGGATTGACGTTGCGGCTCGGCCGGCCCATGAGCAGCGAGACCACGGGGGTGTCGGGCCGCGCGTCGTTGATCAGGCTGAAGGCGTACGAGCGGTCGCTGAAGGAGTTCAGCCACCAGCCGGTGAGGCGGTTGAAGCGCTCGTCCTGGTCATACGTCAGGGGCGCGTAGAGTTCGCCGGACTCCCCCATGATCGTCGGCTTGCCCTCGGCGTCGACGCCCTTGCGCGGGTGGCTGGGGCGGCCGCCGGTCCAGCGGCACTGGTTGGGGTCGAGGTTGTCGCGGAAGGAGAACACGGCGTTGGCGGGCTGTTCGCGGATGCCTTCGCCGGGCAGGAGGTGTTCGCCGTCGGCCAGGTTCCACCATTCCCAGGTCGAGGCGTCGGCGTCGTTGTCGTATTTCAGCAGGACATACCGTCCGCCGGGGTTGAGATCCATGGATTCGTTGATGACGGCGTAGGGCTGGCCGGCGATGACGCGCACGCTGAGGCGGTAGTGCCGTCCGCCCTCGAAGCTGTAGGCGACCGCGGCCTGGCAGAACAGCGGCCCCTCGGCCTCGACCGTGACGGCGCGGGCCGTCACCTTGGCCGGAACTTCGAGCCACGACTTGCCGATCCAGGCGCCCTGGCGCCCGAGCCGCACACCGGCCAGGGGGCCGGGGACGTCGGCCGGAGCGGCCGGCGGATCCCACGTCTGCTGCCCCGCCGGCAACCGCACCGCCATCACGCCCGAGTCGAGGACGAGGAAGCCGCCATCCGTCGTGACCGTGGCCGGGTTGGCCGGCGATTCCGCGGAGTCCGCAGCCGTGAAGGTGAAGGTCTTCGTCGTGTCGGGCGGCAAGGAGACCTGCAGGTGGACGCGGCCGTTGTCGAGTTGGCAGGGGAGGGCGGCGCCGGCCTCGTCCACCGCGCGGACCGCCTTGGCCTCGCGCATCCCCTCGGCCAGCGGGTAGCTGATCAGCTCGTCCGGCCAGGCCTGCCCGAGGCATTCCTTGAGCGTGACCGACTGGGTCGGGGCAGCCCCCGCCGGCCCGGTCATCAGTGTCCCCATCAGCCCTGCCGCCGCCAGCGCCCTGACTGCCTGTCTCATGGGTGACCTTTCTGTCGGCGCGCGGAGCCGCACACGACAGCCTCAACCATAGCACCGGTGTCAAGACTCCCCTGCCACTCTCGGCGCCCGGAAGTCCTCGCTTGGTGAGTATGGCGGCATCTGCCGACACCGGAGAGCGTCCCTCCAGCGCGACCCACTCGGCCACCGAGGGCCTCCGGGACGGGACCGTTCCGGCCGGCGCGGAGGCCTTTCCTGTCTTGGTACCCCCATCGTGACCGGGCCCCGCACCGACGCGCCCGCCGGCGGACAGGCTTGCAAAAGCCGCCGTCGAAGCTACATTCATCCCGCCTGTTTGTGCGTGAAAACGCCCCCTCATTCCAACCGGCCGATGCCGACACCTAAGGAGACGATCATGGCTTCCGGGAAAATGGTTACCATTGACGGCAACACCGCCGCCGCGCACGTCGCCTACGCGTTCAGCGAAGTCGCCGCGATCTACCCGATCACCCCGTCGTCCGTGATGGGGGAGCTGGCCGATGCCTGGGCCGCCAAGGGCCTGCTCAATCTCTTTGGCAAGCCCCTCACCGTCATCGAAATGCAGTCCGAGGCCGGCGCCGCCGGCGCCGTGCACGGCTCGCTGTCCGCCGGCGCCCTCACGACCACGTTCACCGCCTCGCAGGGCCTCCTGCTGATGATCCCCAACATGTACAAGATCGCGGGCGAGATGCTGCCCACGGTCTTCCACGTCTCGGCCCGCTCGCTGGCCTGCCAGTCGCTGTCCATCTTCGGCGACCATGGCGACGTGATGAGCGTGCGCCAGACCGGCTTTGCCCTGCTGGCCAGCAACTCGGTGCAGGAAGTCATGGACCTGGCCACGGTCGCGCACATGGCCACCCTCGAGAGCCGGATTCCGTTCCTGCATTTCTTCGACGGTTTCCGCACCTCGCACGAGGTGCAGAAGGTCGAGGAGATTGACCGGGCGACGCTGCAGGGGCTGCTCGACGCGGGCACGGTGGCGGATTTCCGCCGCCGCGCGCTGCGGCCCGAGAAGCCGGCGATCAAGGTGGCGGCGCAGAACCCCGACGTCTACTTCCAGGGGCGCGAGACCATCAACCGCCACTACGACGCCTGCCCCAAGATCGTGCAGAAGTGCATGGACCGGCTGGCCGCCGCGGTCGGCCGCCAGTACCACTTGGTTGACTACGTGGGCGCCGCCGACGCCGACCGCGTCATCGTGGCCATGGGGTCGGGGTGCGAGACCATCGAGGAGACGGTGAAGTACCTCAACGCCCGCGGCGCCCGCCTCGGCCTGCTCAAGGTCAGGCTCTACCGACCCTTCCCGGCGGACGCCTTCCTGGCGGCCCTGCCGAAGAGCGTCAAGCGCATCGCCGTCCTCGACCGCACCAAGGAACCTGGCGCCCTCGGCGAGCCGCTCTACCAGGACGTGATGACCGTGCTGCGCGGCCGGCGCGACGACATCCAGGTGATCGGCGGCCGCTACGGGCTGGGGTCGAAGGAGTTCACACCGGCCATGGCCAAGGCCGTCTACGACCACCTCAACGGCAAGGCCTTCCACAGTTTCACGGTCGGCATCGAGGACGATGTCACCGGCCTCTCGCTGCCCGTCGAGCCGGGGTTGGACCCCGAGCCGGCCGGCACCGTGCGTTGCATGTTCTGGGGGCTGGGCTCCGACGGCACCGTCGGCGCCAACAAGGACTCGATCAAGATCATCGGCGACAACACCGACATGTACGCCCAGGGCTACTTCGTCTACGACTCGAAGAAGTCCTACGGCATCACCATCTCGCACCTGCGCTTCGGCAAGCAGCCGATCCGCGCGCCCTACCTCATCGGCCAGGCCGATTTCGTGGCCTGCCACAACCCGGCCTACATCGGGCGCTACGACATGCTCAGCGGCATCAAGGAGGGCGGCGTCTTCCTCCTGAACTCCGAGCACCCGGCCGACGAGGTCTTCAACCACCTGACGCGCGAGATGCAGGAGATCATCATCCGGCGCCGCATCCGGTTCTACAGCATCGACGCGCTGGCGATCTCGGAGAAGGCCGGCCTCGGCAAGCGGATCAACACGGTGATGCAGACGGCGTTCTTCATCATCTCCGGCGTCCTGCCGCGTGAGCGGGCAATCGAGCTGATCAAGGCGGCGATCAAGAAGACCTTCGGCCGCAAGGGCGAAGACATTGTCAGGCAGAACTGGCAGTGCGTGGACAACACGGCCGCCGCGCTCGAACAGGTCAAGGTGCCCGCCGCCATCACCCAGTCTTTCGCCCCGCCGCCGCTGCTCCCGGAGGACGCCTCGGCCTTCGCCAGGGAGATCATCGAACCCTCGATGCACCTGCTGGGCGACACCATCCCAGTCTCGAAGATGAGTTTCGACGGCACCCTGCCCAGCGGCACCGCCTGCCTCGAAAAGCGCGGCATCGCGCCGCGCGTGCCGCGCTGGCTGCCCGAGAACTGCATCCAGTGCAACATGTGCGCCTTCTCCTGTCCGCACGCCGTCATCCGGGCCAAGCAGATTGACCCGAAGGACCTGGCCGGCGCCCCCGCCACGTTCAAGCCGGTGCCCTCGAAGACCAAGAACGGCCGCGGCCTGCAGTACAAGATCCAGCTCTACATCGAGGACTGCACGGGCTGCGGGGTGTGCGTGCAGACTTGCCCGGCCAAGCAGAAGGCGCTCGAGTTCTCGACACTCGAGGCCGAGCGGGCGGCCGGCGAACGCACAAACGCCGAGTTCTTCGAGTCGCTGCCCGACGATGTGACCGACGGCGCCGCGGTGACGACCGTCAAGGGCTCGCAGTTCCGCAAGCCGCTCTTTGAGTTCTCCGGCGCCTGCGGCGGTTGCGGCGAGACGCCGTACGTACGCCTGGTCGCGCAGCTGTTTGGCGAGCGCATGATCGTGGCCAACGCCACCGGCTGCTCGTCCATCTACGGCGGTACGTTCCCGACCATTCCGTACTGCAAGGGCAAGGACGGCCGCGGGCCGGCCTGGGGCAACTCGCTGTTCGAGGACAACGCCGAGTACGGCCTGGGCATGCGGCTGGCGGTGGACAGCCACCGCGCCCAGCTCCGGCTGCTCGTCGGCAAGGCCCTCGAAGCTGCCATCCCGGCCCCGCTCAAGGACGCCCTCGGCCGCGCCCTCGAAGGGTGGGATCGCACCGACGCCGCCGCCTTCGCCGCCCAGCAGGCCGTGCGGGCCGCGCTGCCGGCCGCCATCGCGCAGGCCGACGCCAACGTCATACCGCTGCTCCAGGCCATTGCCAGCCTCGGCGACTACTTCATTGACAAAAGCGTGTGGGTGTTCGGCGGCGACGGCTGGGCCTACGACATCGGTTTTGGCGGCCTCGACCATGTGCTGGCCTCGGGCCGCAACGTCAATGTCCTGGTGCTGGACACCGAGGTGTATTCGAACACCGGCGGCCAGGCCTCGAAGTCCACCCCGCTGGCTGCGGTGGCCCAGTTCGCCGCCGCCGGCAAGCGCGTCGGCAAGAAGAACCTGGGCCTGATGGCGATGAGCTACGGCTATGTCTACGTGGCCTCGGTGGCTATGGGGGCCAACCGCATGCAGACCCTGAAGGCCTTCCAGGAGGCGGAAGCCTACAAGGGGCCGGCCATCGTGCTCGCCTACGCGCCCTGCATCTCGCACGGCATCAACATGATGCTGACACAGGAAGAGCAGAAGCTGGCGGTCGAGTCGGGCTACTACCCGCTCTACCGCTACAATCCCGATCTGGCCGGCAAGGAGGGCGAGAAGGCCTTTGCCTGGGACGCCAAGGACGCGACCTTCAGCTTCCAGGAGTTCCTCGCCCGCGAGCGCCGTTACACCTCACTGAAGAATACGGCGCCGCAGGACGCCGAGGCCCTGTTCAAGCAGGCCGAGGCCGATGCCAAGCGGCGGATGGACCAGTTCCGCAAGATGGGCGACATCCTCTGACCGGGCCGGTTCGCCGGCCGGAACGGGGGCGGGCGATCTATTGGCACGGGCCAAGTCGCCCGCCTCAGTCCTCGGGGGGGCCTCACGGCGTGGCCCCCGCTCGTTCATGCTCCGGTGTGCATGTGGGTCATCCCATCTCTCGCACCGCAAGCGCCCCACCGGATGTCGTCGCTCCGTTCGGGCCGGGCCCGGGCAGGGGCCGGGGGGGGCGTGCACAATGGGCCATTCCGGCCACCGGCTGCCCTGCGCTCAAGCCTTGGGGCAGGACGCGCCTTTCGACTTCCTGATGGGATGGGTGTGACACCGGAAGACTTACCGGCATGGGATGCGACTGGAGGAGATCCAGCCCAGCCAGAGGGAAGCCGCACCGTCCCAAGCCCCCGTCACCCCTGCGTCCCTGAGGCATCGCCCCACCGGTCGGCCGGGCGTTGCAGCGACGGAAACCGGCGGTATGCTATCGGGCTGACCTCTCACGGGTGCGCCGCCCGTATCAGATAGGATTCGAAGCCGCTTATGCCGTCGCCGTCACCGGACCTGCTCCTCGGCCAAGTCCCCGACGCCATCGCCGTTGCCGCCGCCAGGGCCGGCGCCACCGCGGCCGGCGTCGTCTTTGCCGCCCGCAGCGACATCATGCGCGACGGCACCATCCACGACGTCTGGCTGCTGGTCTGGGAGGGAAAGGCGGCGGTATTTGCCGCCGATGCCCCTGACCGGCCGCCGCTGTTCGAGCCGATCGACCTGAAGACGGTCACCAAGGTGCGCTGTTTCCAGACGGTCGGCAGTGCGTTCCTGCAGTTCATGGTCGGGGGAACGTACGTCAACGTCATCCGGTACAGCAACTCACGGCGTGAGTTGTTCGGGCGGTTGCGCATCCAGCTGGACCGGATGATTGCCGGGCAGCCGCTGCAGGGGGAGGGCCTGCGGCGGCCCAGCGAGCTGCAGTGCGAGCGCTGCGGCCTGCCGTTGCCCGGCCGCGGCAGCGAGTGCCCGAAGTGTTCGCGCCGGCATGGCAACATGCTGCGGTCGCTCGCGCTGATGCGGCCCTACTCGAAGTCCATCGCCCTGCTGCTGGGCCTGATGCTGGCCGGCGTCACCCTCGATCTCATCCCCGCCCAGCTGACGCGCGTGCTGGTTGACAAGGTGCTCGTCCCCCACGAACAGCTCAACCTGCTGCCCTTGATCCTGCTCGGGCTGGTGGCGGCGTCGGGCGGCCGCTGCGTGCTCAACGTGCTCATCGGCAGGATCAGCAGCCGGGTCGGGACGCGCGTCACCAAGGAGTTGCGGCAGCGCCTGCAGGCCAAGCTGCTGACCCTGAGCGTGGACTACTACAACCGCCACTCGGTCGGCTCGCTGATGAGCCGTGTGCTCTACGACGTGGACTACTTCCAGGGCTTCGTCGCGCAGGTGGCGCAGGGTTTCCTGCTCAACCTCATGCTGGTGATGGGCGTGGGCACCATGCTGTTCATCATGAACTGGAAGCTGGCCCTTCTGGTGCTCCTGCCCATCCCGTTCGTCGTGGTCGGCACGGTCTTCTACTGGAAGCGCATCTACCCGCGCTACTACCGCGTGTGGGACAGCCAATCGAAGATGGCGCAGCTGCTCTCGGGACTGCTCTCCGGCGTCCGCCTGGTCAAGGCGTTTGGCCAGGAGGAGCGCGAGAAGGCGCGCTTCGGGCAGAGCGCCGGCTACATGCAGGAGTCGCGCTGGCGGTTGGAGACCGGCGCGGCCACCTTCAACCCGATCATGGGCTTCGTATTCGGACTTGGCGGCCTGATCATCTGGTACGCCGGCGGACGGCTGGTCTTCCATGACCACATCACCCTGGGGACGCTGATGGCGTTCTTCGGCTACCTGGGCATGTTTTACGCGCCGATCTCGGCCCTCAGCATGTTCTCCAACTGGGTCACCGGCTTCCTCTCCGCCGCCCAGCGCATCTTCGAGATCCTCGATTCGGCCGCGACGCTGCCCGTGGCCGCCGCCCCCGTCCGCCTGCCCACCGTGCGGGGCGAGATCGAGTTCCGCAACGTCACCTTCGGCTACGACCCGTACACGCCGGTGCTCAAGAACGTCAGCTTCACCATCCGGCCCGGCCAGTTCGTCGGCATCGTCGGCAAGAGCGGCTCCGGCAAGACCAGCCTCATCAACCTGCTGTGCCGCTTCTACGACGCGCAGCAGGGCCAGGTGCTCATTGACGGCACCGACGTGCGCGACATCGCCCCCGCCGACCTGCGCCGCCGCATCGGCCTCGTGCTCCAGGACCCCTTCCTGTTCCGCGGCACCATCTCCGACAACATCGCCTACGGTGACCCGGAGGCGGCCCCGCTGGAGATCATGGACGCCGCCCGCGCCGCCAACGCCCACGACTTCATTATGCGCCGCACCGCCGCCTACGACACCCGCCTCGGCGAGAACGGCGCCGGGCTGTCCGGCGGCGAACGCCAGCGCGTCAGCATCGCCCGCGCCCTGCTGTGCGACCCCACGGTGCTGATCCTCGACGAGGCGACCAGCTCAGTGGACACCGAGTCCGAGCAGGAGATCCAGAAGGCCCTGGCCGTGCTGTGCCGCGGCCGCACCACCATCGCGGTCGCCCATCGCCTCTCCACCCTGAAGAACTCCGACCATATCTTCGTCGTTGACGAGGGCCGCATCGTCGAGAGCGGCACCCACGAACAGCTGATGGCGCTCGACAACGGCATCTACCGCAAACTGGTGATCATCCAGACCGAACTCACCCGCCTGGACACCTGACCCATGTCTACCGAGGCCCACTCTTCCGGCAGCCGTCTGGCCGCCACCGGCGTCCGCCGACTGCATCCGGCGGAGACCGTCATTTTCGAAGGTACGTTCTCGCTGCTGCACGTGGCGGTCAAGGGCGACCAGACCTACCGCGGCGTTTTCGCGGCCCGCATGTTCCCGGTCCGCAACCCCGCCCGCTTCATCTCGCTGCGCTACACCGACAGCGACGAGAAGGAGCACGAGATTGGCGTCATCGAGGACGTCTCCGCGTTCCCCCGCGACCAGCAGGAGCTGATCCACCGCAGCCTGGCGCTGCACTACCACGAGCAGCAGGTGAGCCGGGTCTACCGCGTTGAGTACCGCTTCGGGTTGCTCTTCTTCGAGGTCGAGACTCAGCGCGGGCGCGAGGAGTTTGTCATGCCCTGGCGCGGCGACCGCGCCGAGGACTACGGCGAGCACGGCAAAGTGCTCCTCGACGCCTTTGACAACCGTTTCATCATCCCCAGCCTGCGGGAGCTGCCGGCCGCCGACCTCCAGCGCTTCACCTGTTTCATCTACTGGTGATGGTGCCGGTCGCGGCGGTGGCTCGGGGCCGCGCGACGCGTCCGTCGAGGCCCCCGGCACAAATCGGACCACCGCCCCCACCCGTGGCCCGGGCATCGCGGCGGCCGCCGGCTCTCTCATCCGCCGGGGCGCGCGCACATCGGCGCGGGGCTTGACACGGCCGCCTTCCGCGGGCACAGTACCCGCGCCAGCCGGAGATTGACGCATGCCGCCACGCACACACGGACTCCGCATCGGACTGCTCAGCCTGGCGCTGGGCGGCGCCGCCGCCGTCGCAAAGGAGCAGACCCTCAGCATCCGGGACTACACCGGCCGCGGCTTCCCGCCGGACCTGGTGCAGTATACGCTCAAGGGCGAACCGGCCGACGCCCCCCGCCTCCGGCTCTTCGACGCCGGCGGCAACCCCCAGGCCCTTCAAGTCTCCTCCGCCGTGGCGGGCGACGGGAACTTGACGGTCAGCTTCGTCACACCAGTCCCGGCCGACGGCGTGGCCCTGTTCACGCTGCGCGACGACGGCCAGGGCACGGTTCCGGCCGGCGGGCTGCAGGTGACTCCCCGCGGCGCGGCGCTTGAACTGGGCAACGCCCTGTTCACCGTCCGCCTGCCTGCGGAGTGCGCAGAGACCTACGGGAAGGCCGTACCGGCGACGGGCCTGCCGGCGCCGATCCTGGCCTTCCGGCATGGTGCCGGCCCGTGGCTGGGGGCGGGCCGCGTCCTGTCGGCTGCCCCGGTCAAGGCCCTGACCGTCAAGCTGACCGCCGCGGGGCCGGTCTACGCCGAGCTGCGCTATGAGATCGAGTGGGCCGACGGCGGGTACTACCGGGCGACCGTCCAGGTCATTGACGGCGTGCCGCTGGCCAAGGTGTACGAGGAGTACGACCTGGGGCGCCTCGACGGGACGCAGTTCTGGGAACTGGACCTGAGCGGCGGCTGGAAGCCGGACCGCGCCCAGACGGCCTCCAACCACGGCAACGGCGGCGGCGACCCAACCGGCCGGGACGTTGACTTCGCCGGCCTGATGGCGGGCCAGCCGGTGCAGTACCTTGTCGGCGACCAGGCGTGGGGTAAACTGAGCCACCTGGGAATCTACGGCGAGGCCGACAGGACGGCCGCCCCCGAGGGGTTCCCGCTGGTTGGCGTGATCCCTCTCCGCAAAGGGCTGTGGCGGCGCTCGAACGCGATGGAGGTGGTGAGCGCCGGGCCCAACCAGATGGCGGTGCGCTTCCCCCTCAGTGCGCGCCACGCCGAATGGGGGCGGGACATCACCTCGGAAACCTCGCCGTTCTCGACCCAGGAACATGAACCCGGACTGCCGCTGACGTATGGCCGCCGCGTCTGGGGGCTGGCCCTTGCCCACCCCGCCATCCCCGACGCCAAGGGCGACCGCCCGTTCTACCAGCTGCAGCGCCTCTACGGCATCGTCGGACTCGACCGCTACAAGGACTTCCTCCTCGAATGGGCTGACGGCAAGCCGGACTTCCCGCGCCTCTACGGCCCACGCCCGAACGTGCCGCCCGGCAACTGTATCAAGGCCCTGCGCGCGTCGTGCCTGTACTACTTCACCTCGCCCCACGCCAGCCACCACGGGACCTGCGCCAACTACCTGATCGCCGCCCAGGCCGACGCCGACCTCGCCCAGCCTGACCTCGCCCCCGAGGCCCGCCGCGAAATCCGCGCCCGCCTGGCCCTGCTGGCCTACCTCTACGAAGACGGCGACATGATGAGCTACGGCAACGGACACCACCACGGCAACCCCAACATGGGCACCGCGCGCTTCTGGTCGGGCCCCTGCTTCGTGGCGCTGCTGCCGGACCACCCGATGTTCGCGGGATGGCGCGACCACATGGCGCAGTACGGTGCCTACAACATCGGCACTCAGGTCGCCCCCGGCGGCAGCTACTTCGAGTTCGGCGCGGCCTATCACATGCACGGCTTCGCCCGCACGACCAACGGCCTGCCCGGATTGCGCAGCGCCGGCGCCGACAGCGTCGAACGACTGCTCGCGGACTACGTCGCCCCCGACTGGCGCTACTACATGAACCTGCTGACGCCCTTCGACTCCCGCCGGCAGGCCCGCATGATCCCCGGCATGGCCAACAGCCAGCCCGGCAACACGGAGCACTTTGCGGAGGCCGCAGGAGCCCTGGCCACGCACGACCCCGAGCTGGCCGCCAACCTGCTCTGGGCCTGGCAGGCCAACGGCGCCATGCGCGGCGCCAATGCGGCGCTCGTCGCTCCCGGCCTGGCCGCGAAAGAGCCGGCCCTCGGCAGTCAGGTCTATCCCGGTATGGGCGTGATCTTCCGCGCCCATCAGGGGCCGGATGAAACCTACATGCTCCTGCGCTGCGGATTCCAGTGGAGCCACTGGACGGTTGATCCCGGGCACTTCATCCTTGCCAGCCGCGGCGCGGTTCTGGTCCCCCATCAGCCCTTCCAGTATGGCGATTCCAGCGAGGCCTCGTTCGACCTCCAGAACACGATCCGCTTCGGCCACCCGGAGAACGTCTGGCCCCACGGCTGGGGCGACTCGGTCATCCTCGACCACGCCTTCGGCCCCGGCGTGGACTATGCCTGGGCTCTGACCGGCTTCCCCGAGTGGTTCATCAAGCCGGGCGTCGCCCCGACGTGGGCCAACGCGCCGAACGTGACGTCCGCCGGCGAACGCAAGCTCGACACCGCCCGGCCGCAGACCGAGGGGGCTTTCGACTGGAGCCGGCAGGTGATGTTCCTCAAGGGCAGGACGGCGGCCAGCCCGAACTACTTTGTCATCCGCGACACGGTGTCCGGCGACGGCAAGTTGACCTCGTACCTGAACCTCAATCTCCTGGGCACGAAGGCGGACGTGCAACCGCAGGGCGGCCGCCTGGCGGTCGCCAGCGAATGGCCGACCCAGCTCGACGTGCTCTTCGCGCAGCCCGCCGCCGTCACGCCGGACTTCAGTGAGCAGCGGCTGCCGCTGGCCCTGCACAACACCAACCTGTCCGGGCACACCCCCGCGCCGGGAACGGTCTCGCGGAACTGGGTGAAGAAAGACGGCTCGCCGTGGGAGGGGCCGCTCGCCAGCTATCAGACCGTTGAGAACCACGTCATCCTGCGCATCCCCGCCGATCCCGGCGCGGGGTACCTTTGGGTGCTCTATCCGCGCACCGCCGACCAGCCGGTGCCGCAGGTCGCCCTCCTGGCGCAGGGCGTGCTGAAGCTTTCGCACGCGGAAGGCACCGACTACGTCTTCCTCGGCCCCTCGCCCGTCGCGTTTGAGGGCGAGGGTGTGGTCTTCGCCGGACGGGCCGGGGCGGTTCGCCTCGACACGACGGGGGTCGTCCTGGCCAAGGCGGGCGGGGAAGGCCGCGTCGGCTACAAGGGACGGATCGTGGCGGGTGCGGCGGCCGCCGAGAAGCGCTACCCGCTGGCAACCCTCGCCCCCGGCGAGGAAACCGTCGCCCCGCCGGCCGTCACCATCCAGTCCCCTTCTGCGGCTGGCGCCAGGGAGACCGAAGTCGCCCCCGGCGTGACGCGCACCGACGAGAATGCGGCCACCCGCTACCGGCTGACCGGCCCCGGCACGGCCAGCTTCCGCGACCCCTCGGTCCGACTCGAAGGCGGGCCGGCCGAAGTCGTGGTCTCCGCCGGAACCGTCCGCTTCCTTGCCGCCCCCGGCAGCTACGTGAAACTGGCGGCGGGCAACCGCGGCGTGCGCGGCGTCGGCCCGTTCGACCTGACGTTCACTGACGGCGGCATCCGCGGCACCGTCGCCGGCCCCACCCGCTCGCTGGTGGTCACCTGGCCGGCGGACATCGTGCGCCCGATGTTCACCATGGACGGCGTGCGCTACTGTGCCGGATGGGCCGACGACCATAGCATCGGCAAAGGCACCGACACGCCGCAGTTGGCGATCGGTTTCGGCGTGACCGCAGGCGAACACACGATCGCCATCTCCGAATGGACGTACCCCGACCTGCCGCCGGAACCCGCCCGCCGGGAGATCCAGTTCTGAGACGGCCGCGGGGCGGAACCGATGCACACGCAGAGCGAATGCCCAGTCAGGCGCGAGGTGACCCCATGAGGCAGGATGAACGCGAGTCAGGTTGCGGCACGTGGACGGCCGACGGCACCCGTTCCGCGCCCGCCCGTCCTCAGCCGACGCAAGGCGCCGCACGGCGCCCGGCCCTGTGGCCGCGCGAGAACGGCCACACGCCCTTCACCCTCATCGAGCTGCTGGTCGTGGTGGCCATCATCGCCATCCTCGCCGCGTTGCTCCTGCCCGCGTTGCGGCAGGCGCGCGAGTCCGCCCGCGGCGCCATGTGCATGAACAACCTGCGCCAGAATTGCGCCCAGCTCATGATGTACGCCGACGACTTCGGCGTGACCCCGCGCGCCACCGGCGCCGGCGCCAGCTACGTCGAACGCTGGGAACAGCGCGTCTGCCACGCGGGGTACGGCGGCTCCAACCAACTCTTCTGGTGCCCGTCCAATCCGGAACACGGCGTGCCCCTGCCAGGCATGAACTACACCACCAACCAGACGAACTGGGTGATCCCCGACCCCAACTGCCCCCCCGTCTACGGTGGCTACGGCTGGAACGTCTTCAGCCAGGGAACCCGCCGCGGCATGCGGGGGCCGGCCAACGAGTGGGACCCCACCTGGTATGGCTTCTACAACTGCTCCGGAATCTCCCTGTCCAAGATCGAATACCCCCACGTGATCTGGCTGTACTGCCGGCACCACTACTGGCCCGCCGTCAATGTGACGTCAGAGACCTCCGACGCCGGACGGCCTGACTACGCCGGCCCCGCCTTCGTGCGCACCGGGGGCGACGACCGCCTGCAGTCCTATGTCGCCGGCCAGCCGACCGATGTGCACAGCGGCGGATTCAACGCTCTCCATGCGGACGGACACGTGAGGCGCTGGCGCTACGGCTCCACCAACGCCGACGACTGGACCGCGTACTACGGTCCGTAGTGAGAGGCCGCCCCCCCGGCGGTTGCGGGGTTCTCCCCCCGCCCTGCCGCCCCACGGCAACCCAAGCCCCCAAGGAGCCGGACATGGCCGAGAAAATCCTCTTCGACACGGACATCGGCAGCGACATTGACGACGCCGTCTGCCTCGCCTACCTGCTGGCCAACCCGGAGTGCGAGCTGCTGGGGATCACGACCGTCAGCGGCGAAGCGGCCAAGCGCGCCGCGCTGGCCAGCGTGCTGTGCAGGGTCGCCGGACGCCGGATACCGATCTATCCAGGCGTCGAACAGCCCCTGCTGGCGTGCCCGCGTCAGACGGCTGCGGCCCAGGCGGTCGCCCTGGCCAAGTGGCCGCACGACACCGAGTTCCCGCTGGGGCAGGCCATCCCGTTCATGCGGGAGACCATCCGGCGGCACCCGGGCGAGGTCACGCTGCTGTCCGTCGGCCCCTTGACCAATGTCGGCCTGCTCTTTGCCACAGACCCGGAGATCCCCGGCCTGCTCAAGGGCCTGGTCATGATGTGCGGCCGGTTCGCCACGCGCATCGCGGCCCCCGTCTGCGAGTGGAACGCCATGCTTGACCCCCACGCCACCGCCATCGCCTACCGCCATGCCGTGCGGACCCACCGCTCCATCGGCCTCGACGTGACCCTCCAAGTGACCCTCCCCGCCGCCGAAGTCCGCCGACGCTTCACCGCGCCGCTGTTGCGGCCGGTGCTCGATTTCGCCGAGGTCTGGTTCCAGCATGCCGACCGGGTGACGTTCCACGATCCGCTCGCGGCCACGACCCTGTTCGACCCCGGGATCTGCGCGTTCACCCGCGGCGAGGTGACCGTCGAGCTGGCCAGCGCCGCGGCCGCCGGCCTGACGCACTGGAACCCGCAGGCGGCGGCGCCGCGCCACGAGGTCGCCCTCGACGTCGAGCCGGAGCGCTTCTTCTCCGAGTACTTCGGCCGGTTCGCCCAGGCTTGACAGCTGGGGTTTGAGGCCGCCGGCGGCCCTCAGCCGATGACGCGCTGGATTTCGTCGAGGGTCGTTTCGGCGGCGGCGGCGCGGCGCACGCCGTCGGCGGCCATGGGGGTCATGCCGTGGCGCACGGCCAGCGCTTCGAGGGCGTCAACCGGCGCCTGCTCCTTGAGGGCCCGCCGGAGGTCGGGGCTGACCGTGAGTGTCTCGGCGATCGCGAGGCGTCCGCGGTAGCCGGTCTGGCGGCACTGCTCGCAGCCCTTGGCCGTGTGCCACCTGCGCGCGAGCCTGTCCCAGTCCAGGCCTCCCGCCAACGCCCACGTGCGGGCTTGGGCCAGCAGCTCCGGGGCCGGCTTTGCCGGGCGGCTGCAGTGCGGGCACAGCCGGCGCACCAGGCGTTGCGCGATGATCAGGCGGGTGGCGTCGCCGACGAGGAAGGGCTCGGCACCGATCTCGACCATGCGCCGCAAGGCTTCGCAGGCGGCGCCGGCGTGCAGTGTGGTCAACACGAGGTGGCCGGTGAGCGCGGCCTGCAGGACGATCTGCAGGGCTTCGCGCTCGCGCATCTCCCCGACCATGATCACATCCGGATCCGAGCGCAGGGTGGCCCGCAGCAGTCCGGCAAAGGTGCCGCCGGCGCCGGCGCGCGCGTTGACCGGGATCTGGACGACGCCGGGGAAAGCGTACTCGACGGGATCCTCGATGGAGAGGAGGCGCTTGCCGGGCCGGTTGAGCCGGTCAAGGCAGGCGTAGAGCGTCGTCGTCTTGCCGCTGCCGGTGGGGCCGGCGCAGATGATGAGGCCGTAGGGGGCGGCGAGGGCGGCGGCGAGCCGCTCCCGGTCCGTGGGCGAGTAGGGGAGAGCGTCGAAGGTGAAGCGGACGGCATTCTTGTCGAGGATGCGGGCGGTCACGCACTCGCCGAAGAGGGCGGGCACGAAGCAGACGCGCAGGTCGAGCACGGTGGACTGGCCGTCCGCCTCGGCCCGCACCTGGATGCGCCCGTCCTGCGGCAGGCGTTTCTCGTGGAGGTCGCAGTTGGCCATGGTCTTCCAGCGCTCGACGATGGCCGGGTGCAGGCGCGCGTCGTAGCGCAGGGCCTCGCGCATGACGCCATCAATGCGGTAGCTCAGGACGGCCGTGTCCTCGAAGACGTCCGCGTGGATGTCCGAGGCGCGCAGGAGGAAGCCGAGGTGGATCATGGCGGAGACGGCCTTGACGATAGCCTCCTCCGGGTTGGCGCCGGCGGCGGCGAAGCGGCCCTCGGCGCCGACGGCCTTGTACTGGGCGGCGAGGGCGGCCAGCAACGGCGCGGTGTCCGCGGCCAGGGCGATGCGCGGCGCCTCGCCCTTGAGGAAGCGCTCGATGTCGGCCCGGTAGAAACGCCACTGGCGGCCGACCTTCATGCCCTTGACACGGCCGCTGCGCAGCCAGCGGTAGAACGTGTTGCGGGTGGTTTTGAGCTGGCCGATCGCCTCATCCATGGCGATGAGTTCGGCGGGCGGCGGGGCGGCGGCGGGCGGCGGCGGGGAGGGCCGGGGAACGGGTTTCCTCTTCATGGCGGAGGCTCCTTTCTGCGGGGTTGGGCGGGCGGCGCCCGCCGTACTCTCTCAAAGCAATGATAACATACCATGGTGATTATGATATGTCAAGCGACAAGACGTTTCCGCACCGTGGGATGCGGTGTCGTGGTCCATGCCTCGCCCGCGCCCCTGGCCGTCCTGCCGATCCCCGTCACGCCGCCGGCGGCGAACTCGGCGGGGGGGCGCCCTTGCGTTGCCTGATAGCCCGCTTATGTTCACCCGCGGTTTTCGCCGGAGCCGCCGCGTGTCCATCCGTGAGGGAGTTGCAGCCGCATGAATCGCCCCCGCCCGTCGGTTCGAGACCGCTACTACCGCGTGTTCACCTACCAGTCTGTAGACCGTGTGCCGGACATCGAGTTCGGCTACTGGCCGCAGACCATCCGGCGCTGGCTGAAGGAGGGGTTGCCGAAGGAGTACGAGAGCGAGCGCAACGTCATGTTCAGCGGCAAGCTCGACGGGTACTTCGGGTTCGAGGGGGAGGGGACGGGGATTGGGCTGCGCATCCACATGAACCCGGTCTTCGAGGAGGAGGTGATCGAGCGGAAGGCCGGCTCGGTCATCCTGCGGGACTCGGGCGGCGTGGTGGCCGAGCGCTACCAGAATGACGTGGACGACAGCTCGATCCCGCACTTCCTGAGTTTCCCGGTGAAGACACCGGCGGACTGGGCGGAGATGAAGGCGCGGTACCGTTTTGACGACCCCGGGCGGCTGATCCCCGAGTCCGAGTTCGCCGCCGTGCGCCAGGTCATGGGCGAGAAGATGGTTTCGGTGTGGTGCACCGGCTTCTACGGGCAGCTGCGCAACTGGATGGGGATGGAGGCGCTCTCGTACGCCTTCTACGACTACCCGGAGATGGTGCACGACATGGTCGAGCACTGGGCCGAGCTGTGCGCGCGGCAGATCGAACGGCTGGCCGCCGACATCCCTATCGACCAGGTCAGCTGGTGGGAGGACATGGCCTCGAAGAACGGGCCGCTCGTGAGCCCGGGCGTGTTCCGCGAGTTCCTCCAGCCGGGCTACCACCGCGTCATGGAGGCGGCCCGCCGGCGCGGCTGCGTGCTGGGCATCGTTGACTGCGACGGCAACCCGCACGACATCGTCGGCAACTGGCTGGAGGAGGGCGTCAACATCATGTTCCCGCTGGAGGTCGCCGCCGGGGTGGACCCCTACGCCTGGCGCCGCGAGTTCGGTCGCGAGCTGCGGGTCAAGGGCGGCATCGCCAAGGCGCCGCTGGTCGAGGGCGGGGCGGCGATCGACCGTGAGCTGGAGCGCATCCGGCCGCTGCTTGAGCAGGGCGGCTGCATCCCCCACCTCGATCACCTGGTGCCGCCGGACATCTCCTTCCGCAACTACTGCACGTACTTGGAAAAGAAGCGTCGCCTGATCGGCCGGTCATAGCCGGGTGTGGGGCGGGCCGGGGCGCCGCGGCAGGCGGCGTCCGCGGTCGGGCGTGGTCTCCTGCCCGACGGGAGTCGGCACATGCCGCGAGTCTGCGGGTTCGACAACGAGAAGTACCTGGCCGAGCAGAGCCAGGCGATCCTTGAGCGGGTCACGCGCGCCAGCGGCAAACTGTACCTCGAATTCGGCGGCAAGCTGCTCTTCGACATGCACGCCGCCCGCGTGCTGCCCGGCTACGACCCTAACGTCAAGATGCGGCTGCTGCAGAAGCTCAGCGGCCAGACCGACATCATCCTGTGCATCCACGCCGGGGCCATCGAACGGCGCAAGGTGCGCGCCGATTTCGGCATCACCTACGACTCGGATGCGCTCAAGCTGATTGACGACATTCGCTCCTGGAACCTGGACGTGTGCGGCGTGGTCATAACCTGCTTCGAGGGCCAGCCGGCCGCCAAGCTGTTCCAGAACCGCCTCGAACGCCGCAACATCCGCGTCTACCTCCACCGGCCCACCCGCGGCTACCCGGACGACGTCAACCTCATCGTCAGCGAGGAGGGCTACGGCGCCAATCCCTTTATCGAGACCGAGCGGCCACTGGTGGTGGTGACCGGCCCCGGGCCGGGCAGCGGCAAGCTGGCCACCTCGCTGTCCCAGCTCTACCATGAACACCGCCGCGGACGCCGCGCCGGCTACGCCAAGTTCGAGACCTTCCCGATCTGGAACCTGCCTCTCCAGCACCCCGTGAACGTGGCCTACGAGGCCGCCACCCTCGACCTGGGCGACTGCAACCTCATCGACCCCCACCACATGGAAGCCTACGGCGTGCCCTGCGTCAACTACAACCGCGACGTCGGCGCCTTCCCCCTCCTGCGCTGCATCCTCCAACGCATCAACGGGGAGACCGCCGGCTACCGCTCGCCGACCGACATGGGCGTCAACCGCGCCGGCTTCGCCATCGTCAACGACGAGGCCGTCCAGGCCGCCGCCCGCCAGGAGATCATCCGGCGCAGCTTCCGCGCACACTGCGAATACGCCCTCGGGATGACCGACAAGACGCCGGTCCACCGGGCCGGGATGATCATGAAGAGCCTGCAGCTGACGCCCGAGGACCGCCCCGTCGTCGGCCCCGCCCGCCGGGCCATGCGCGAGGGCCAGGCCGCCGGCAAGGGCAGCGACGGCATCTGCTGCGGCGCCGCCCTCGAACTGGCCAGCGGGGCCATCGTCACCGGCAAGAACTCGCCGCTCCTGCACGCCGCCTCGAGCCTGCTGCTCAATGCGGTGAAGAGCCTGGCCGGCATCCCCGACCAGATGCACCTGCTCCAGCCCAACGTCGTGGAGTCCATCACCAACCTGAAGGAAAACGTGCTCAGGCTGAAGGCGGTCAGCCTCGATGTCGAAGAGACGCTGGTGGCGCTGGCGGCCAGCACGATCACCAACCCGGCCGCCAAACTGGCCGTCGAGAAGCTGCCCGAGCTGCGCGGCTGCGACGTGCACCTCAGCCACATCCCACCCCAGGGAGACGAGGCCGGACTGCGCAAACTCGGCGTCAACCTGACCTCGGATCCGGAGTTCTCCAGCCGCAACCTGCTCGGATAGCGCGAAGCCGGGCGTGGCACGGAGGTGACCCCCTCACACCACCAGCCCACAGGAGGCATGCACCATGAGATCAGCCGTGGTGGCAGGGCACATCTGCCTAGACATCATCCCGGCGGTCGGGCACCACTTCGACCTGACCCCCGGACGGCTCTACGAGGTCGGCGCGGCCACGCTGTGCACCGGCGGCGCCGTCTCCAACACCGGCGTCAGCCTGAGCATCCTCGGCATCCCGACCCGGCTGGCGGGCAAGATTGGCGACGACACGTTCGGGCGCGCGGTCGCCGCCATCCTCGAACGCTACGGCGCCGGGCTGTCTGCCGGCCTGATCACCGACCCGCAGGCGGTCACCTCCTACACCGTCGTGGTCAACATCCCCGGCGTGGACCGCATCTTCCTGCACTGCCCCGGCGCCAACCACACCTTCGGCGAGGCGGACATCGTGCCGTCCGCCTACGGCGAGGCTGCGCTCTTCCACTTCGGCTATCCGACGCTCATGGGACAGACCTACGCCGAGGACGGACGCCAGCTCGAAGCCATCTTCCGCAAGGTCAAGTGCGCCGGGCTGACCACCTCGCTGGACATGACCATGCCCGACCCCAGCGGCCCCAGCGGCCGCGCCAACTGGCAGGCCATCCTCCGCCGCACCCTGCCGCACACCGATGTCTTCCTGCCCAGCGCCGACGAGCTGCTGTACATGATCGATCGCGACCGCTTCGGCCAGGGCGACAACCTCTCGGGCGAGGCCTTGACGCAGATCGGCGCCCGCCTGCTCGGCATGGGGGTTGCCGTCGCCGGCGTCAAGCTCGGGGCGCGCGGACTCTACCTGCGCACGGGGTCCGTCGCCCGCATGCGCGCCACGGGGCGGACGGCTCCGGCCGACCCGGCCGCCTGGGCGAACCGCGAACTCTGGTTCCCCATCTACCATACGGACCAGGTCGCCGGAACCACCGGCGCCGGTGACGCCACCATCGCGGGCTTCCTCGCCGCCCTGTTGCGCGACGCGGGCATCGAGGAGTGCGGGAACTTCGCCAACGCCGTCGGCGCCTGCAACGTCCAGGCGCCCGACGCCCTCAGCGGCATCCTGTCATGGGAGGAGACGCAGGCCCGGCTGGCCCGGGGATGGCCGCGGGGGCCGCTGGACGTCGTGGGCCCCGGCTGGCGTCGCGACGACGCCACCGGCATCTGGCACGGCCCGGCCGAGGGGTGATCCCGTGCACCCGGTGCGCGGCCACAGCCCTCGTCAGTACAAGAAGGCGCCTGCCCCCTCCCCAATGATGACACGACGAGGGCGCCCCTTGAGCGGGCGGCCGCAAGGAACCGCTACAGAGGGAGCCGCACATGGGAGCTGCTGCAACCCGGCCTTACCTGGTTCGCCACCTGCGCGACGCGGCCGTCGTCGCCTGCCCCTGCGGCGTCAGCCACCGCATCTTCACCCGCGCCGACACCCCGGTCGCCAACCTGCACGTGACCGAGATCACCGACTCGCGCAAGCACTTTCATCGCAAGTCCAGCGAGTACTACTACATCCTCGAAGGCTCGGGGCACATGGAACTGGGCGATGACGTCATCCCGGTTGAACCCGGCACCGCCGTGATCATCCCGCCAGGCACGGCCCACCGCGCCTACGGCAACCTCAAGGCCCTCATCGTCGTCATCCCCGCGGCCGAGCACGGGGACGAATACTTTGCCGATGCAGGCCAGGGGCCGGCGCAGACGCGCTGAGCGTTGCCGGCGAAGGGCCATGCGTTCCCGCCGCGGTCCTGGCTTCGTCGGCTGAGGCGCTTGTGGAACCCGCCGCGGACGAGACGGGGCTAGTCCCTCGAGCATGGCAAGCACCGGGCCATCTCGGGGGCGATGGAGGGCCGGGTTCTGTCCCGGCCTCGTGATGCGGGCGTTCTGCGAGCGCCTCGGTTGTGTCGCAGGGCGTGACGAGCAGGTGCGGGCGCACAGGCGTGGAGGCAGAGATCGTGCACAGGAACGGGCTTCCAATCAAGCGCCGCATCATCGCGGCCGGGCTGGCGGCAGTCGGCCTGATGGCGGGCACCGGGGGCGTCCATGGCGAGCCGGCGCCGCTGGCCGCGGTTGACCTGGCCGCCGCGGAGAAGGGCGTTCTGCTGGACGCCGAGCTGTCTCCACGGCCGGCGGCGGGGCGGTACCGGCTGGTGCTGCCGTTGGCGCTCAAGCCGCTGCGCGATCCGGCCATCGGCAATCTCGCGGTTAGCGTCGAGGCCGGCGGCAGCCGCGCCGTCTTCCAGCGCTGGGAATTCGAGGCCCCGGCGCGCATGCAGGAGTTCGCCGTCGAGTTCGTGGCCGACGGCGACGTCCCGCCGCGCCTGCGTGTGAACTGGGAGATTGACGCGGCCGCCCGCCTGTACCGTGTGAAAGCCACCCCGCTCCCCAGGACTCCCGCCGAGACGGCTGTCGCCGGCGCCGCAGAGGACACGGGGCCGAAGCCGGGGACAGACCCTGAGACGGAAGCCGACAAGGAGCTGCTGGCCGAGACCTTGGCCGACGAGAAAACCCCGGCGGCGAAGCTGGCCGAGTTGCACCTGGTTCTGGCGGCGGGCGCCCCCCGCCTCGAACCCCTGCCGCCGCTGGCCGTCCTGGCGGCGCGGCCGGACAAAGTCCTCTACCGACCGGGAGAAACTGGAACGGTCACGGTTGCCGTCCGCAACTTCTCGAACGCTCCGCAGGCGGGCGAGCTCTTCGTCACGGTGGGCCAGGATCTGGGCGCGACGGCGGAGATCATGCGCCGCGAGGTCAGGCTCGACGCGAAGGCGAACGCCTCCTTCGAGATCCCGCTGCGGGCCGAGGGACGCTGGGGACACATGATCACCGCCACGGTCGCCCAAGGCGGCGCCGACGCGACGTTGCGGGACTGGTTCTCCGTCAGCGATGACCTCTGGGAGGTCGGCATCGGCCACGCCCAGCCGATCATGACCGGGCGCAACGATCCGTCGTCCGAGCTGGTGCCGCAATTGCGCGCGAAGTACAGCAACTGGGTGGATCTGTTCTTCTGGGCGCCGTGTGACTGGGCGCAGCTGGTGTCGCCGCTGCCGGAATGGTGGAGCGGGCAGGCCGACTACCACCACAAGGAAACCAACCTGAAGGCCTTCGTCGCCAACTGCCACGCCGTCGGCATCCGCGTGGCGGCTTATGCCAGCAGCAACCCGGCCGGCCCGTACGGCTGGGAAGCGGCGCGCCGCCACCCCGAGTGGTTCTTCCGCAGCCCCGCCGGCGGCTTCCAAGGCAGCTACAACGTCGAGCATCTGGATCGCTGGAACGACCCGGGATGGCGGGCGCCGCACGGGGCGCGGATGGGCGAGACCGACTGGTATCACGTGCCGGTTGACTTGCGCCGCACCGACGCTCTGGACTTCGGCATCGCCCAGCTTGTCGCCAGCGCCCGCCACTACGGCTGGGACGCCGTGCGCTTCGACGGCCACTACACCATCACGGGCAACGACGCGCTCTCGACGCGCAACATGCGCCGGCTCAAGGAAACTGTCTGGGCCGAGCTGCCTGGTTTCCGCTTCGGCTTCAACTACGGGCGGGCGCCCGAGTGGCGGACGGGAGTCACGCATGAGATGCGCGAGGCGATGGCCGGCGGTGGTCTTTACATGCAGGAGGGCATCCGCAACTGGCGCTACACCGGGGAGGGCTACACCTCGTGGTCGCACTACGCGGCGCACGAGTCCGAGGTGGCGGCCGCGATCCGCCGCATGGGCGGGCACTACCATTGCATCTGGGAGCTGGGCAGTCCTTCCCTCACGCCGGCACAGCGATTCTACAAGCTGGCCTACGGCCTGATCGCGGGCGGCCATCCCGCCTACGGCAGCCACGCTGCGGCGCCCGGCTCGGAGAACTGGGGGGCCTTCCTGACCCAGGCCTCGCAACTGCTGTGGGACGGCAACCTCGAGACCGTCGGCAGTCCCGCGCGCGTCGCCGCGATGGCCGACCGCTCCGTCCCCGTGCAGACGTTTGTCCGCCAGCTCGTGCTCAGCCCGTCGCGTCGCCTCGTGGTGATGCATCTGGTCAATCCGCCGACCACCGACGCGATAGCCGAGGGCGATCTCCCGGCCCGTCTGCCCGGCCTGCTCGACGTGGTGTTCCGTCCGGCGGCGGGGGAGTCGGTTCGGCGGGCGATCCTGTTGACCCCGGAGGCGCCGCCGTTCAGCCGGGGGATCGCCGTGGCGGCCGAGGGGGACGGTGTGCGCGCCGTCGTTCCCGGACTGCGGCTGTGGGGCATGGTGGTCTGGGACGTGGCGGGGGCCTACGAGCCGCCGCCGCCGCGCCCCCGTTTCACCGAGGCCCCCGATGCCCAGGCGCTGGCCGCGGCCGAAGCGGACCTGGCAACGGCTCCGACGCAGATCACGGTCGATCCCAACAAGCCGCCCGAAGAACTGGCGGCCGCCGCGGACGGGCAGGTGTGGGAGACCGACAGCGGGTTCAGCGGACACGGCATCCGCACCATC
>MVZH01000017.1 GCA_002068325.1 Lentisphaerae bacterium ADurb.BinA184
TTCTCACCCGCGCCGTCCTTGCCTTCGCCCGCCATCGCCGCCGTCGCCAGTACACAGCCCGCCAGCAACCCGCCCAACAGTCCCAGATGCCACTTCATCGTGCCTTCTCCTGTTTTTGACCCGCGCCATTGCGCCGACGTGGCCGCGCCGCCTCGCACTGCCCGAGGACGGCGCCGTCCGCCACGCCATGCATAGCATCTTCCAATGTACTCTCCCGCCCCGCCCCGTGCAACCACGCTCTTCCTTGCCGGGGACCCCCCACACGGGCAGTCGGTCAGCACGTGGGGTGGCCAATGGAGAGACGGTCTCCGTGCCGTCCAGGTCGTGCCCGGCAGACCTGGCCGTTCGACACGGTCCGGCGGACACGGAGGTCCGCCCTCCAGCCACGCTCAACATGCCCCACTCGGTGACCAAGGCCCCGTACAGAGGCCGCGGTCGTCGCTTGCCCCTGTCCGATTCGCCCTGTATTCTAAGAGGCATCGGCTGAACGGGGCCATCGCTAGCCGGGCCAGGCCAGTCGCGGGCACGTTTTTGGCCTGAGCCATTCATGAACAGAGAGGCAACGGAGATAGCGGAGGCATCTCTCATTGGTACGCAATAGCCTACGAACCACCCAAAGAGGCGTCAGTTCTTACGCCGCCCAAGCGTACGTGAGGTGGTGACCTTCTGCATCGCGAACCCTTCGTTGCCTCCATTTCCTCTTTGTGAAAAATTCAGGTTGGGCCCGGACGCAGGCAGCCATCGCCGCTGGGCACATGATGCACAGCCGGCTCCGTAACGCAAGTGATGTAACCTGCACCGCATAGTTCATACATGATCTTCAAATCCGTCTCTTTCCGGCCCCAGGCAGCACCGCCACCTTGAAGCCTCAGGAGACACAGACCATGCACCAGACTTGTCAGTCGACCATGCCCCATTGCGACCACGACCGGAGCCCGCACAACCCAGGAGACGCCCGCATGAAAACCGTCCAGACCCTCATCGCCCTCGTCATCGCCGCCGTTGTCCTCGCCGTTGCCCAGCCCGCGCCCGCCACGATCACCTACAGCTATGGCTCCAACGTCGACATCACCAGCCCGACCTTCTGGAGTCCGGACACCGAGCTGATTGTCTTCAACACGCACAACGGTGGCACCAAGACCAGCGTCGAGTCCGTCTATGGCCCGCACAGCGAGGCCAACCCCATCCGCATCGGCGGTTCGGACTACGGTGGGCAGTTCATGACCTTCGACGGCAACTACGACCTGACCTTCAACGGCCCCCTGACAATCGATGGCAAGAGCACGGCCAGCGGAGCGATCTGGGAGCGCGCCGAGGGCGTCGGCGTCGGTTTCTACAGCGGCACCCCGCTGGTGACGTTCACCGGCGGCGTCTCGGAGACCTACGCGGGCGCCGCCTTCGACAAGGTCGGCCCCGGCACCCTGGTGCTGACCGGCACCAGCACCTACACGGGCGAGACCAGGATCTCCGGCGGCGCCCTGCGCGCCGTGGACGGCGTCGGCATCCCCGCCACCACTCCCCTCTTCCTCAACGGCGGGGTCTTCGAGTCCAACGGCTCGTTCACCCGCAGCCGGGGAACCAGCGGCGGGGTCATCGCCTGGGGCTACAGCTCGTACACCAACGGCAGCGGCGGCTTTGCCGCGTTCGGCGGGCCCCTCACCATCGACATTGACAACAACGGGCCCTCGAACTTCAGCTGGAACAGTCACATCATCGGCCTCGGCTGGGGGTCGGGCGACGCCACCCTGATCATGAACTCCGTGACCGCCGATTCGGCCGTTACGTTCATCGACAACCTCGATATCAGCGCCGGCCCCGACTCCGACAACATCCGCAACATGAGGATTGATGACAATCCGGCCACCACGACGGACTACGTGGTCTTCAGCGGCATCTGGCGCGGCACCAATGCGGCGAAAGTCCTGGTGAAGGCGGGGGCGGGGCGGGCGGATTTCGACGGCGACAACACCTATGCGGGTTCGACCCAGGTGAATGCCGGAACCGTCAACGTCAACGGCGCCACGACCGGACAGGGCACGTATACCGTGGCCATCGGCGCCACCCTGGGCGGCACGGGTACCATCGGCCTGGCCAGCGGGGCGGGCGTGACCGTGGACGGCACCCTCGCCCCCGGCCTCAGCGTCGGACGCCTGACGGTCAGCGGCGGCAACGTCACCTTCGGCGAGACGGGGGTCTTCCGCGTCGAGGTCAATGGCCTGACCGCCGGCACCGAGTACGACCAGCTGGTGGTGACGGGCGGCGGCGTCTCGCTCGACGGCGAGCTTCAGCTGGCCTTCGGGCCGGACTTCACCGTCAACCCCTTCGACTCCCTCACCCTCATTGACGTGCAGGGCACGGGTGTGACCACCGGTACCTTCCAGCACGTGGACGACGCGTTCGTCGGCGCCTTCAGCGGGCGCCGCTGGCGGATCACCTACGACGGCGATGCCGTCTCCGGCGCGCTCAGTGGTGGCAACGACGTGCTCCTGTACGCCATCCCTGAGCCGGGTGTCCTCGGCCTGCTGTCCGTCGGCGGGCTGGCGCTCGGTGGCCGGCGGGCCGCCCGGCGTCGGGTCGGGGCCTGAGTCCCGCGCACACGCCGCCTAGGCCTGACTGACCTCTCACATTGCGCGGTGGCCGAAGACTCGCCGTACGGCTTCGAGGTACCCGTAGCCATGGCGGTCGTCGGGCTGGAGGTAGCTGGTCTCGGTCCATTCGTTCCAGCTGTTGAGGGTGATCAGCGGCGGCTGGCTCGGGTGTCTGTCGGCATAGTCACGGGCGTGTTCGAGGGCGGTCTGCACGTTCTCCGGGGTGTTGTTCTTGACCACGCCCGGCCGGAAGTCGCGGTAGCGCGGGTTGTTGTCCCATCCGATGGAGACGTGCGGGAAGTAGGGGATGTCGTACAGCTCGTCCATCAGCGCCCACTCCCGGAGCAGGTCCGGGATGACCTCGGTGTAGTCGCGGTCAATGGGCGTGAAGTGCACCATCTGGTAGTGGGTCTGGCTGTCGAAGCCGATCTGCCTCACGAGGCGGTGCGGGGGGGTGTCGGCGGTGTCGGAGCCGGCCAGGTTGAGACGGCGCGCCCCCCAGCTGGTCAGTTGCAGGTGCAGCCCCGGCAGGCCGGCGCGGACCGCCTCCTGCCGGAACCAGGCCAAGGCCTCGGCCGTCGGCCCAATCCCGCCCAAGCCGTGCACCAGCCGGTTGAGGTCGTAGATCATGAAGACCGGCCTGCCCTCGATGGTGTAGTACGAGGGATGGGTGAAGTACCGCTCGATGAGGCGGCGGGCGATGACCTCGAACTCGCGGCGGTCCACCGCGGCCTGCCAGATGATGTTGTTGTCGAGGTGGGAGAGCCGGATGTCCCAGAGGTGGGTGACGTCGTGGTTGGCCCACATCAAGTAGAACTTCACGCGGTCGTGGTTGCGGGCCTTGAGGTAGCCGTTGTTCAGGCACTGTTCGAGGAACGGGCGGCCGTCGTACCAGTACCAGTCGTAGATGAAGACGTTGACGGCGTGGTCGGCGGCGGCGGCGATCTGCATCTCCATCACGCCGGGGTCGGCCTCGTTGCAGTACCCCCACAGCGGCCGCCGCGGCCAAGTGTGCCCGGGGTACTTGGCGGTCGCCTTGCGCACGGTCTCCCACTCCCCGTTGCCCTCGGGCCAGAACATGCGTGTGCGCGGCTCGTCGCCGGTGTAGGAAGGCCAGACGTAGGCGGCGACATCATAGGACGGTCTGCGCGGGGACATGACGGTTCTCCTGACGACGGTGAGTGACTCCAAACGCCCGCCGACCGACGGGCGCGTCCGCCCTGCGTCGGGGATCGGGGCCCCTGCGGAATCCGGCGGACGACACGGGATCCGTCCCGGCCACTCATGCAATGGCTCTGCAGGCGCCTCAATCAATAGGCCAGTCCGCGGAAACCCCTCACCCGGTGGAAGGTGATCAAGTTGCCGTCGTGCGGGGTTCTCGCCCGCTCGTCGCCGGAGCGGCTGAGCACCACCAGGTCGTCGCCGTCAATGGCCATGCTGGCATAGTGGCGCGAGGCCTTCTCGACCGGGCCGGCGGCGACCAGCCCGGCGAAGCACCAGTCCACCATGTTCCTCGAGAAATGTAACTGCAGGCGGCGGCGTTCGTTGTTGGGCAGGTTGTAGCGGTCGTCGGGCATGCGGTCGGCCCGGATCATGCTGTCGGTCGCCTGGGTCGAGAGCAACCAGTGGAGGCGGGTGACGTCGTCGTAGAGCACGTGGAACTTCATCTGCCCGCCGGGACAGGGGACGTAGAGGATGGCCTGGCCGGAGGGGACGTGTTCGAGCATCGTCGTCATGGCGCCCGTGCCGGCCGTTTCGCCGCCTTCGACCACCTTGGCGAGGCAGGCGTAGCCGGTGCCGCCGGTGTGGGCGCGCATCCACAGGTGGAAGGTGCGGCCGCTGGGGTCGTGCCAGAGGTGGTCGGGGTCGGTGAACTGCACGACGTTGGTCTCCAGCCAGCCCATGGGGGCGCAGTGGCGGGTGGGCGTGACCATGACGCCGTGCACGGGGTCGGCGGCGTAGAACGGCACGCCGAAGTAGTCCGTCCGCGACTCGCTCATCACGTCGCGGAAGGTCAGCTCCGAGGCGAAGCTCCAGCTCTCGCGCCGGGTCAGGTCGTGGTCCAGGCGGCCGCGCATCAGGACGGGGGCCATCTCGCCGACATACCAGCCGCGGATGTCAAAGCGTGTCCGGCGCTCCATGACCAGGTAGACGCAACCGTTGGCGTGGAGGACATTGGCCGGCGCCTGGTGCCAGTGCTGCCCCTCGGTAAGCCTGGAGGGTGCCGACCAGGTCGCCCCGGCGTCGTCGGAACGGATGACCGTCAAGTCGCCCGCATGGCCGAGCACGTACACGGAACGCCCAGCCGCGAAGGGGCGCGCGTGCATGAACGGGAAGTCGGCCCGATGCGTCCACGTCCGGCCGCCGTCGTCGGAGGTGAAGACCTTGCCCTGCCACGACCACCCCATCTCGCCGCGCCCGTACTTTGGCCCGGCCAGCCCGGCGGCACCGGGGCCGCCCAGATCGAGCGTGGCGACCAGCCGCCCGCCATCGAGGCGGACGATGCCGGGGCTATACGCGAAGAGCCGCTCGGGATCGGGCGAGCTGTAGAGGGCGGTGAAGTCGTCCGCGAGGGGGCGGACGGCGTGTGGGCAGGAGGGCATGGGGCGGTCTCCACAGGGATTTGGCGCCGGGCGGTGCGGCGCACGGGCAGGCTCCCGTCAAGGGGCAGCGTGTCCGCCGTCGCCTTCGCCCTTGAGCCCGCGGAACAGCCGCATCGAGCAGAACTTGGGCCCGCACATGGTGCAGTGGTCGCCGGCGCGCGGCGGGGCGTCGGCGGCGGCTTCGCGCATCGCCTCCTCGCGCAGCTCGCGGGCCCGCTCGGGGTCAAGGGCGAGGGCAAACTGCCTCTCCCAGTCGAACTCGGCGCGGGCGCGGGAGATGGCGTCGTCGCGGTCGCGGGCGCCGGGGCGGCGGCGGGCGATGTCGGCGGCATGGGCCGCGATCTTGTAGGCGATGACACCGTCGCGCACGTCGCGGGCGTTGGGCAGGCCGAGGTGCTCCTTGGGCGTGACGTAGCAGAGCATGGCGGCGCCGTGGAACGCCCCGAGGGCGGCGCCGATGGCCGAGGTCAGGTGGTCGTAGCCGGGGGCGCAGTCGGTGACCACGGGGCCGAGGATGTAGAACGGGGCACCGTCGCAGACATGGGCCTCGCGCTCCATGTTCATCGCAATCTCATCGAGCGGGATGTGGCCCGGCCCTTCGACCATCGCCTGCACACCGGCCGCCCGGCAGCGGCGCACCAGCTCGCCCAGCGTCTCGAGCTCCGCGAACTGCGCGGCGTCCGAGGCGTCCGCCAGGCAGCCGGGGCGCAGCCCGTCGCCGAGGGAGAGCGTGACATCGTGTTGGCGGCAGATGGCCAGCAGGTCGTCGAAGCGCGCGTGGAGGGGGTTTTCGCGGCCATGGGCCTGCATCCACTGGGCCAGGATGGCGCCGCCGCGGCTGACGATCCCGAGCACGCGCCGGCAGGCGGCGGGGAGGTGCTCCCGGAGCAGTCCGGCGTGCACCGTCATGTAGTCCACTCCCTGCTCGGCCTGCTCACGGATGACGTCGAGCAGGAGCTCGCCGGAGAGTTCCTCGATGCGCTCGACGCGGCAGACGGCCTCGTAGATGGGGACGGTGCCCACGGGCACGGGGCTGGCCTCGATGATGGCGCGACGGATCTCCGCCACCCGCAGGCCGGTGCTCAGGTCCATGACGGTGTCGGCGCCGTGGCGCAGCGCCACACCGAGCTTCTCCAGCTCGTGGCAGAGGTTGCTGGCCAAGGCGGAGTTGCCGATGTTGGCATTGATCTTGGTGCGCAGCGCGATGCCGATGCCCATCGGCGAGAGGTTGCGGTGGCGCGGGTTGGCCGGGATCACCATGTGCCCGGCGGCCATCTCGGCACGGATCAACTCGGCATCCAGGTGCTCCTTGGCCGCGACCTCGCGCATGGCGGACGTCACCGTTCCGGCGCGGGCCTGCAGCAACTGCGTGGTTGGCGGATGCGTGCTCACGTGATGACTCGCAACGGGCATTCCGGCGGCAAGCCCGGAGGGGCGCCTGGAACCCCGGGACGGCCCGGCGCGGGGCCGCGGAGCTCGCCTCGTCGCGGGGCGGGGGACGGAGGACAGGTCAAGGGGCCGGGGGGATGGTCAGGGTCATGTCCGGGCGCAACTTGTCCGGCGACGACAGGATGTCGCGGTTGGCCTCGAAGATCGGCCGCCAGGCGTGGGGGTCTCCGTACAGCTTTCGCGCGATGCCCGAGAGGGTGTCGCCTTTCTTGACGCGGTACGTCTCCGGGGCGGGGGCAACGGTGGCCGGCAGGATTTCGGCCGGCAACGCAGGGAAGGCAAACTCTTCGGTTTCGGCCACCGGAGGCAGCGGCGCCGCCTCGAATGGCTCGATGGTGAAATCGCTGTCGGGGGCGGGCATCGGCGGCAGGACGGGGGCATAGGCCGGCACCGAGAGATCGGGTTCGACGGGAACGGGCGCCGACAACGGAGCGGGTGGCCGCGCTGGCAGGCCCCAGACCCCCTCCTCCATCGGCCCCGGGGCGGCGTCAGCCGGGGCCGCCCCGCCGTCACGAGCCGGCGCCACGTACGGGCGCTCCCAGCCTGGATGCCAGCGCTGCAGCTGCTGCGCCCAAGCTTCCTGCTCCGGCGTCAGTTGCCGAATCACCACGGTACGGGTACATCCGCAGGCCACGATGGCAAGACCGACCAGAACCATCACGTTGGATCGGAAGTTTCTCATGGAACCAGGCCTTTCTCTCACACGACACTCCGTCAGCGACACTGAGGATGAACCCATGGCCGGTGGGCACCGTCGGCCCAGCCGGCTGCCGCGATGCGTCCTCATGTGACAGGCCGCCACACCCTCCCGGCCGCACGGGCCGTCACGTCTCAGAGCGCGCGGAAGGCAAGCACGGCGTTGTGCCCGCCGAAGCCCAGGTTGATGTTGAGCGCGGTCTTGACCGTGGCCGCGCGGGCGGTGTTGGGGACGTAGTCGAGGTCGCAGTCCGGATCCTTCTCCTCGTAGTTGATGGTCGGCGGGATGACACCGCGCATCAGGGTCAGGATGGCCGCCACCGACTCCATGCCGCCGGCGGCGCCAAGGGCGTGGCCGGTCATGGACTTGGTGCTGCTGACCGGCACCCGGTAGGCGTGCTCGCCGAGTGCGCGTTTGATGGCCACGGTCTCGGTCTTGTCGTTGAGCGGGGTCGAGGTTCCGTGGGCATTGATGTAGCCGATGTCCTCGGGGCGCAGGCCGGCGTGTTTCATGGCCATGGTGATGGCGCGCGAGGCGCCGTCGCCGTCGGGGTCGGGGGCGGTGATGTGGTAGCCGTCGCCGCTGGCGCCGTAGCCGGCGATTTCGCAGAGGGCGTTGGCGCCGCGGGCGCGGGCGTGCTCCTCGGATTCCAGGATGAGGATGCCGGCGCCTTCGGAGGGCACGAAGCCGTCGCGGCCGGCGTCGAACGGGCGGCTGGCGCGGGCGGGTTCATGGTTGCGCTCGGAGAGTGCCTTCATGGCGGAGAACCCGGCGATCCCCAAGGGGCAGAGGCAAGCCTCGGTGCCGCCGGTGACCATGACGTCCGCGTCGCCGCGCTTGATCAGCCACATGGCTTCGCCGATGGCGTGGCTGCCGGAGGCGCAGGCGGTGACGACCGCGAGGTTGGGGCCGCGGAAACCGTAGCGGATCGAGAGGTACCCCGACGCCATGTCAATGATCATCATCGGCACCATCAGCGGCGACGAGCGGTCCGGCCCGCGCTCATGCAACACCCGGGCCTGGGCTTCGAGCGTGCGGATGCCGCCGATGCCCCCGCCGACCAGGCAGCCGGCGCGCGTGGGGTCGAGCGAGGCCCCCTTCAGCCCGCTCATCGCCAACGCCTCGTCGGCCGCCGCAATCGCATAGTGGCAGAACGGATCGAGGCGCTTGGCCTCCTTGGGATTCAAGTAGGCCTCGGGATTGAAGTTCTTGACCTCGCCGGCAATCCGGCAACGCATGCCGGCGGCGTCAAAGACGGTGATCGGCCCGACGCCCGACCGCCCGCTGGTGAGCCCGTCCCAGAACTCCGTGACGCCCACGCCGACGCTGGATACGACGCCGATCCCGCTGACAACTACCCGCCGTTCCGCGCTCATGTCGCGTGATCCCTGGTTGTGCTGCGCACGCCGTCGGCCCGGCCGAAAAAAAGCGGCGAACGCACCGGGTGATGATGCGCCGCCGCCGTCCCGGCCGCGCCCGTCAGCCCTTGGCCTCAGTCATCTTCACGATGTACTCGACCGCCTTGCCCACGGTGGTCAGCTTCTCGGCTTCCTCGTCGGGAATCTTGGCGCCGAAACCGTCCTCCAGCCCCATCACCAGCTCGACGGTGTCCAGCGAGTCGGCACCCAGGTCCTCGACAAACTTGGCCTCCGGCACCACCTGGGTCTCGTTGACGCCAAGCTTGTCGACAATGATCTGCTTGATCTTGTCCATGATCGCCTGCCGGTCGCGTTCCGTGACTTCTGCCATGTGCCTGCCTCCTTGCTGACAAGGCGTTCTTCGTCTCAGGGTCGGCGTTGATTGCGTTCAGGACTCCCGAAACGCTGTGCCGTTGTCCCGATCCGTCATGAACAACCGTGAAACGATAATATGGCCCCGGATGTGTGTGGATGCAAACCCGCCCTGCCCGCAAAGCGGCGGCCGCGCGCCGGCCGCCGTCCGTGCCGCCGCGCCGCTCACATCACCATGCCGCCGTCAATGTGCAGAACCTGGCCGGTGATGTAGTCGGCGGCCGGGCTGACGAAGAAGGCGACCGCGCCGGCGACGTCCTCGGGCGTCCCGGCCCGGGCCAGCGGGATGAGCGAGAGGAAGGCCTGGCGGGCCTCGGGCGAGAGCCGGTCCGTCATCTCGGTCTGGATGTAGCCGGGGGCGACGGCGTTGACGGTGATGTTGCGCGAGGCGAACTCCTTGGCCGCGGTCTTGGTCAGGCCGATCACCCCGGCCTTGGAGGCGCTGTAGTTGGCCTGTCCCGCGTTGCCCATCACCCCGACCACCGAGGCGATGTTGACGATGCGGCCGTAGCGCGCCTTCATCATCGGCCGCACCACCGCCTTGATGCCGTTGAAGGTTCCCTTCAGGTTGACCGCGATGACGGCGTCCCAGTCGGCCTCCTGCATGCGGATGAGCAGCCCGTCGCGCGTGATGCCGGCGTTGTTGACAAGGATGTCGAGGCGGCCGCAGGCCGTCATCACCTCCTCGACCATGCGTTCGACCTCGGCGGGCACGGCCACGTTGGCCGCGAAGGCGGTGGCCGCGATGCCTTGGGCCCGGAACTCCGCCGCCGTCGCCTCGGCCGTGTCCTTGAGGACATCAACCACGGCCAGCGTCGCCCCGCGCGCCGCCAACCGGGCGCAGATGGCCTTGCCGATGCCCCGCGCCCCGCCCGTCACCACTGCCACACGACCATCGAGTTCCATGGTAGACCCTCTTGGCTGCGACTTGATCGTCTTCGGATTGTCCGGCCGCCCGGCCTTGGGCGAGACGCGAGAACTCATCCGCCCCCGACGGCGCCCCCCGCCCTGGCCGGGGAAGAAACCTCTCTGCGAGGCGCCTCTCTCAGCCGAGGGCGCCGATCTGCGCGACGGCCTGTTCGAGCTCCGCCGCCGTGCCGATGTTGAGGGCGGCCCGGTTCTTGTCCATCCGGCGCAGGAAACCGCACAGCACTTTGCCGGGGCCGAACTCGATGACGGCGTCCACCCCCAGCGCCAGCATGGCGTTCATGCACGGTTCCCAGCGCACGCTGCCGGTGATCTGGGCCTTGAGGTTGGCACGGATCTGCGCCCCGCTGCGCACCAGGTCGCCCGGGTAGTTCTGGGCCAGCGGACAGGCCGGGTCGGCGAACGGCGTGGCGTCCAGCACCGGCGCAAAGGCCTCGGCCGCAGGGGCCATGAGGCGGGAGTGGAACGCGCCGTCAACCTGGAGCGGGATGACGCGGGCGCCGCCGGCGGCCTGCAGCGACGCAACGGCCGCCTGGAGCCGCTCGGGGTCGCCGCTGATCACGATCTGGCCGGGGCAGTTGTAGTTGGCCACGTCTATGCCGGCGGCGGCGCAGGCCTCGACGACCCGCGCCGGGTCGGCGTTGAGCACGGCCGCCATCGCCCCGCGCCGCGCGGCGCAGGCCTCCTGCATGAGCTCGCCCCGGCGGGCCACCAGGCGCAGGCCGGTCTCGAACCCCAAGGCGCCGGCGGCGGTGGCGGCGGCAAACTCGCCGAGGCTCAGCCCGCCGCAGGCGACCGGGGCAACCGGCACGCGCTCGGTCAGGGCGGCCAGGCAGGCCATGCTCATGGTGTAGATGGCCGGCTGGCAGTTGCGGCTCGCGGTCAGGGCGTCCAACGGCCCATCGAAACACACCGCCGAGAGCGGGCGGCCCAAGGTGGCATCGGCCTGGTCGAAGATGCGGCGGGCGGCGGGCGAGGCCTGGCAGAGGTCGCGCCCCATGCCGACCACCTGCGCGCCCTGGCCGGCGAACAGGAAGGCGATTCTGGACTTCATGATACCTCCTTGTGGGCGGCGCGGGGAGAGGCGGCGCACGCCGCGTCCCGCCCGTGGCGCCGCCGGCGGCGGAGCGGCCGGGCGGGCTACCAGCGGATCAGGGTGGCACCCCAGGTCAGGCCGCCGCCGAAGGCCACCATGAGCACGTACTCGCCGCGCTGAACCAGCCCCTTGCGGACCACCTCGTCCAGCGCCAGCGGGATGGAGGCGGCGGAGGTGTTGCCGTAGCGGGCGATGTTCACGTAGACGCGGTCCTCGCCCAGGCCCAGGCGTTTGCCCACGGCGTCAATGATGCGGGTGTTGGCCTGGTGGGGGATGAGCCAGCGCACCTGTTCGCTCGAGATGCCGGCCTCGGTCAGCACCGCCGTGGCCGCATCCACCATGGCGGGGACGGCCAGCTTGAAGACCTCGCGGCCCTCCATCTTGATGAAATGCAGCCCCTGGTCGAGCCGCTCGTGCGTGATCGGCTGCGCCGAGCCGCCGGCCGGAATGTGCAGAAGGTCGGTGTGGGCGCCCTCGGCCCCGATCGCCGAGGCCATGAAGCGATCCTCGCCGGCGGGAACCGGCCGCAGCACCACGGCGCCGGCCCCGTCGCCGAACAGCACGCAGGTGTTGCGGTCCGAGTAGTCGGTGAAGGCCGACAGCTTCTCGGCGGCGGCGATCAGCACGTTGCGGTGAGCCCCGGTGCGCACCAGGCTGGCGCCGATCTCGAGGGCGTACAGGAACCCCGAACAGGCCGCCTCCATGCCGAAACAGGGAATGCGCGGCACCCCCAGCTTCTTCTGCACGTAGCAGGCCGTGTTGGGGAAGGGATGGTCCGGGGTCAGCGTCGGCACGATGATCAAGTCGAGATCCGCCGCCGTCATCCCGGCGGCCTCGAGGGCGCGCCGGCCGGCCTGCGTGGCCATGTCGGAGGTGGCCTCGTCAGGCGCCGCGATGTGGCGCTCGCGGATGCCGGTGCGGGTGGTGATCCACTCGTCCGAGGTCTCGACCATCCGCTCCAAGTCGGCATTGCTGAGAATGCGGGCCGGCGCATACGAACCGGTGCCCGCCACCTGCACGCCAAATGCCTTCATGGCTCCTCACCTTGGATGGCGGCGGGGGGCAGCCGCTCCGGCCGGGCCACCCCCAGCTCCCGCACCCGCGCCACAATCTGGTCGTTGATGTGATGCTCGACGGCCTCCATCGCCACCTTGATGGCGTTGCGGACCGCCAGCGGCGAAGACGAGCCGTGGCCCTTGATGCAGACTCCGTTGACGCCCAGCAACGGCGCCCCGCCGTACTCCTCGGCATCGCTGATCTTGCGGAACTCGGCAAACGCCCCCCGCAACAGCGCCGCCCCGGCCAGCCGCACCGGATTGCGCCCCACCGACAGCCGGAGGCGGTCGCGGATGAACTTGGCCACCGCCTCGCCGGTCTTGAGCACCACGTTGCCGCTGAACCCGTCGCAAACCACCACGTCCACGTGGCTGGAAAACAGGTCGTCCGGCTCGACGTTGCCGATGAACTCCATGCCGCCGTCCCCCAACCCGGAGAGGATGCGGAAACTCTCGCGCGTCAACTCGTTGCCCTTGCCATCCTCGCCGCCGACGTTGAGCAGGCCGACCCGCGGACGGGCCACGCCGAGGATCTCGCGCATGTAGATCTCGCCCATGATGGCGTACTGCGCCAGATGGCTCGGCTTGGCGTCCACGTTGGCACCCGCGTCCAACAGGAGGCAACGCCCGTCGGTGCCCGGCAACACCGCGGCGATGCCCGGCCGCTCGATGCCGGGAAGGGTGCGCAGTTTGAGCACCGTTGAGGCCACCGCCGCCCCCGTATGCCCGGCACTGACCACCGCCAGCGCCCGCCCCTGCTTGACCAGATCCACCGCCACCGCGATCGAGGCGTTCCGCTTGCTGCGGATGGCCGCCGCCGGCGGTTCGTCCATGCCGATCACCTCGTCGGCGTGAACCAGCTCCAGCCGCGCATCGCCCAGCTTGCCGACACGGCGCAACTCCGCCTCGACCTCGGGCTGACGGCCCACCAGCAGCAGGCGGTCAATCCCCGCGAGGGAATCCAAGGCGCGGCTGACCCCCTCCACGACGGCCCGTGGAGCATGGTCGCCGCCCATGACGTCAATTGCCAGCGAAACCATGCCGGGTTCCTGCCCGTCAGTCCGTGGTCTTGGACAGAACCTGGCGCCCCTTGTAGTTGCCGCAGCTCGGGCAGACACGGTGGGGCATGCGGGCCGCGCCGCACGACGGGCACGGGCTGGTCTTGATGCCACGGTACAGATTCGCCGCCTTGCGCTGGCGAATCTTCTGCTTGGACAATTTGACCTGTTGAACGGCCATGTCAGGGACTCTCCACAGATGGGTTGGCTTGGGAGGCTCTTGCCGAATCTCGTCGCGCACCGGGGGAACGTCGCCCCCGGGCCGATTGAAGTCGGTTCATCAACGGATGCGTGCCCAGGCGGGTGTACCGGCTTCAGCCGGCCGCAAGGTTCGGCAAGAGCCTCTCTTCTTTGGATGGACGGCCGCCGTGCGACCACCGCCCCGGCACCGCCCGCCTCAGCTCTCTCGGCCGGACGCCTCGTCCGCCTCGAACCCGAGACGGTCAAGGGCGCCCCAGGCGTCCGCCGCGGCGTCGCCGCCCTCGCAGCCACACTCCCGCACGTTCAAGTTCTGGCCGCAACGGGCACACAGTCCGCGGCAGTCTTCACGGCAGAGCTGACGTTGCGGGAAAGCCAGTAACATATCCTCGCGCAGGTCGGCCGTCAAGTCAATCTCCTCATGTCCCACCGGCTTGTAGAAGTGGCAGACCGCGGGCACGGCGAGGGGCTGGTCAAAGAACGTCAGGCAACGGTCGCAGCGGCAGCGGAAGGTGTCCTGGATCATCCCTTGCACGAGGATGCCGCCGCGCACCAGCGACACACTGAGCTGGAACTCCGCCGCGGTGGCCGCGAAACGCCGGTCGTCCTCGGGGATGTCCAGCTCGGCCAAGGTCACCTGGCCGGCCAACGTCAACCCCTCGGGCGGAATGCCGTCGGGTTGCAGCACCAGAAGCGATTTGGATTTCATGGCACCCGCAGCCGCTCGACCAAGGCCCGGGCCACCGCCTCCGGCACGAACGGCGAGATGTCGCCGCCCAGCCGGGCAATCTCCCGGATCATGGTCGAACTGAGAAAGGAGTACTCCGCCCGCGGCATCAGGAAGATGGTCTCGCACTGCGGCTCAAGCTCACGGTTCATCAGCGCCATCTGAAACTCATACTCGAAGTCCGAGACCGCCCGCAGCCCGCGCACCACCGCCACCGCCCCGAAACCCCGCACCGCCTCCGTCAGCAACCCGCTGAAGGCCGCGACGCGGACCGACGGCAGACGGGCGCAGGCCTCGCGCAACTGCGCCAGCCTCTCCTCGACGGTGAAAATCGGCGCCTTGGTCTGATTGTGACCGACCCCCACGATCACCTCGTCAAACAGCCGGACCGCCCGCTGGATGACATCGAGGTGCCCGTTGGTGACCGGGTCGAACGAGCCGGGGAACAACGCGATGCGTGCACCATTCATGGCCGCAATCTAGCGCATCGTGCGGACTCCGCAACCCGCGGCAACGGCAGGCCGAGCGGCGGGGCTGACCGCAACACGGTCTCCCGCCGCCGCGCTTCGCGCCTTGGCGTCTTCGCGGTGAAGAGAGCTGGGGCGAAATCTCGCGGCGTGCGGCCGCCTCGGCCTCACCGTGCCGTCTCCGGGCCTCTCTCCTCGAGGAACCCGCGTTCGACCGCCGTGCCGATGATCGCCTGGGCGACGTCCCACAGGGCGGGGCTGCCGTCGCCGATGTGCCGGTTGCGGGCATGCACGCGGTCGGCGGTCACGCCATGCTTCCGCCACGCCAGGCCCCCGGTCAGGTAGTTGTGGAGCATGGGTTGCAGGCGGTCGAGGGCGGCGGCGAAGCGCGCCTCGGGCGTGTCGCGGCGTTCGAACTCCTCCCACAGGTTGCGGAGTTCGCAACCCTGGTCCGCCGCCGACCGCCTCTCGTCGTAGACAAAGGTGTCGCCGGCGTCAATCTCCACCAGGTCATGGACGACGAGCATGCGGACGGCGCGCGACAGGTCGGTGCCGGACGGCGCATACTCGGCCAGCACCAGCGCCATGACGGCCAGGTGCCACGAATGCTCGGCGTCGTTCTCCGGCCGGCTACGGTCAGTCAGCCACGTCTGGCGCAGAATACCCTTGAGCCGGTCAATCTCGACGATGAATTCGAGTTGCCGGCGCAGACGCCCGTCCGCAATGGGAAGGTCGAGGGCCGCCATCACCAGCCGCGTTCAGCCAGGCGTTGTTCGGCCGGGATGGCGGCCAGTTCGATGCCGGCCATCGGCACCCCCAGCCCCAGCGAGGCTTCGAGAACCTTCTGCGGGTCGTTGAAGCTGGCCACGGCCTTGACGATGCCGCGCGCCCGCACCGCCGGCTCCTCGCTCTTGAAGATGCCGGAACCCACGAAGACCCCGTCGCAGCCCAGCTGCATCATCAGCGCCGCGTCGGCCGGAGTGGCAATCCCCCCGGCCGCGAAGTTGACGACCGGAAGGCGGCCCAGCTCGCGCACCTTCATGCCGACCTCGTACGGGATGCCATGCTCCTTGCAGAACGGCACCACTTCCTCGGCGGGCAGCCCGCGCAGCTGCCGGATCTCGCGGTTCATCGTGCGCATGTGACGGACCGCCTCGACCACGTTGCCGGTGCCCGCCTCGCCCTTGGTGCGGATCATCGCCGCACCCTCCGCAATCCGCCGCGCCGCCTCGCCCAGGTTGCGGGCCCCGCAGACAAACGGGATCGCAAAGGCGTGCTTGTCAATGTGGCACTCCTCATCGGCCGGCGTCAGCACCTCGCTCTCGTCAATGTAGTCAATCTTCAGGGCTTCGAGCAGCTGCGCCTCGACAAAGTGCCCGATCCGCGCCTTGGCCATCACCGGAATCGAGACCGCGGCCTTGATCTCCAGGATCTTCTCCGGCGCCGACATGCGCGCCACCCCGCCCTGCTTGCGGATGTCCGCCGGAACCCGCTCCAAGGCCATGACCGCGACCGCGCCGGCCTCCTCGGCGATCTTGGCCTGCGCCGCGTCCGTCACGTCCATGATGACCCCGCCCTTCAACATCTGGGCGAGCTGACAGTTCAGTTCGTAACGCTTCTGGTCCATGGTCTCGGTTCCTGCCGTTCTGCGAGGCGGGGGGCTTGCCCGTCCGAAACTTCTAATATAGCCGGCCATCGCAACCGCGGCAAACCACCCCGCGACCGACCCGCAAGGCCCCTGAACAGGCTGCCGACAACCTCGATCGGGGGCTTGACGTTTGCGGGCCGCCCGCTAATGTTACCCCGCACGGCTGGCGGAAAGACGGTGCTCTCCGCCTCCTCCACGACAACAGGTCCCGCTTGACTGGAGTGGTTCCCATGGAGCTGTCCGGCTGTTTCACGGCGCTGGTGACTCCGTTCCGCAACGGAAGGCTCGATGTCAAGGCCCTGCGCCGGCTGGTGGCCGCGCAGGTGAAGGCGGGGGTTGACGGAGTCGTGCCGGTCGGCACCACCGGCGAGTCGCCGACGCTGGATTTTGCCGAGCACGACCGCGTCATCGAGATCGTCGTCGAAACCGTGGCCGGCCGCTGCAAGGTCATCGCCGGAACCGGCGGCAACGCCACCGCCGAGGCCGTGCAGCTGACCCGGCACGCCGCCAAGGCGGGCGCCGACGCCACGCTGCAGGTCACGCCCTACTACAACAAACCCATGCCCGAGGGGTTGTACCGGCACTTCGCCACGGTCGCCGACCAGGGCGGGCTGCCGGTGGTACTCTACAACGTGCCGGGCCGGACCGGGCGTGAGATCGATGTGAAGACGGTCAAACGGCTCGCCGCCCACCCCGGCATCGTCGCCATCAAGGAGGCCGGCGGCAGCGCCGACCGCGTCAGTCAGATCCTTGACGGCTGCACCCTCACCGTGCTGAGCGGCGATGACAGCCTGACCCTGCCCATGATGGTGCTCGGGGCGAAGGGCGTGGTCAGCGTCGCCTCGAACCTCCTGCCCGGCGAGGTCACGGCCATGGTGCATGCCGCCCTCGACGGCGACTGGGAGCGGGCCCGCGCCGCCCACTACCGGCTGTACCCGCTGTTCCGCGACCTGTTCATCGAGTCCAACCCAATCCCGATCAAGGCGGCCATGGCCATGGCCGGGATGATCGCCGAGGAGTACCGCCTGCCGCTCGGCCCGATCGGCGAGGGCAACCGCGAAATCCTCCGCGCCGCCATGCGCAAGGCGGGAATGAGGCTCTGACCCCAGCCCGGCCGACCGCCTCGAGGCGGCCTGCGGAGTCGGCGAGGTCAAAGGGCTCCGTCGGCGTTGTTCCCCACCTGTCGGTCCATTCCGGGCACGGCCACGGACGGTTCAGTCGGCATCCCTCACCTTTCATCCCTCCGGAGGTTCCCATGATCCGCACAGTCATCATCGGCGCGGCCGGCCGCATGGGCCGGCATCTGACGGCCCAGGTCCTTGGCGACCCGGCGCTCTCGCTGGCCGCGGCCATCGAGTGTGCCGGGCATCCGGCGGCCGGGCAGGACGCCGGGGTCGTGGCCGGGGGCGGGGTGGCCGGTGTCCGCATCACGGAGGATCTGGCGGCGGCGCTCCGCACGGCCGACGCGGTGATTGACTTCTCCTCCCGTGAGGCCGCCCTGCCCAACGCGCGGGCGGCGGCGGCCGCCGGCTGCGCGCTGGTCGTCGGCACCACCGGCCTGAGCGCGGCCGACCGCGCCGGGCTCGTCGAGCTGGCCCAGGCGGGCGCCCGCATCGTCTCGGCCCCCAACATGAGCATCGGCGTCAACCTGCTCTTCCACCTCTGCCGGCAGGTGGCGCTGACGCTGGGCGAGGAGTATGACATCGAGGTCGTCGAGATGCACCACAACCAGAAGAAGGACGCCCCCAGCGGCACCGCGAAGCGCCTGGCCGAGATCCTGGCCGAGGCGCGCGGGCTGAGCTACGACAGGCAGGTCCGGCACGGCCGCGAGGGCCTCCTCGGCGCCCGTCCGAAGGCCGAGATCGGCATGCACGCCCTGCGCGGCGGCGACGTGGTCGGCGACCACACCGTCATCTTCGCCACGGGTGGCGAGCGTGTCGAGCTCACCCACAAGGCGTCCAGCCGGCAGACCTTTGCCCAGGGTGCCGTCCGTGCCGTCAAGTTCCTGGCGGCCGCCCGCCCGGGGCTGTACGACATGCAGGACGTGCTGGGGCTGAAGGCGATGCCCCTCACTTGAGGCCGAACATCAAGGCAAAGATCATGGTAAAGACAAAGGACTCCCCCATTGTCTCTGCCCTCGTCGTTACCCTTGTCTCTCTTGAGTGAAGCGGACTGGGGCTGAAGGGGTAGGCGTCCGCCGCGCCGCACGCGGGCGGTGCCAGGCATGGCGAAGAAGGCGGGCGGGGGGGGGGGAACTCCGGCGCGCGTCACCAGATACGGCTGTCCGTGATGGTGAGCACGAACTTTTCGCCCGACTCAATGACGAGGCGGTTGACGCCGGCCTGCAGCTGGACGGGGACACGGTAGCCGCCGGCGTGCCAGCCCTTGGGCGCCGTCCCGAGGGGAATCCGCTTGCCGTTCAACCACACTTGGCTCAGGCCGGCGCCGGTGTTCAGCCAGGCCTGACGGGCCTTGGGCGACGAGACCACTGCAAACCCGCGGTACGCCTTCGCCGGGCCGACGACCTCTTTCAGCGAGAGCGCGAACCCACGCTGCCGTTCCTGCTCCCACCACCAGCCCTCCTGCGGCCGCGTCTCGGGCAGGTTGTAGGCGACCCACGAGGCGTCCGGGGTCAGCCGGGCCACGCGGGCTTCATCGAGGGGGGGCTCGCCGTCCGCCACCGCCTTGATCCGCCACTGCCGCACCAGGCCCGGCAGGACCGGGGGCTTGAAGGTGTCGGGCAGGGGCACGTCGGCGTAGCCCATCACGTCCAGCACGGCGCGTGCCACCAGCCGGTAGCCCTCGTAGTTCAGATGGCAGTCATCCTCCTCCCACAGATCCTGCTCGCCGGCCGCCAGCATCTGCGCGTACACGTCGCCGACGCCGCAGCCGTAGCGCATGGCCACCCGGCGCAAGGCGTCGTTGGCCTCGACGAGCTTGGGCCCCAGCCCCACCGCGCGGGGGCCGACGGTGGTGACGGTCAGCAAGGTCAGCCGTGTGCCGGTGGCGGTGACGCGTCCGGCGATGGCGGCCACATCGCGCTCGAAGTCGGCCAGCGGCACACCGCCGCCCATGTCATTGATGCCGGTCATGAGGAAGACGAGATCGGGCTTGAAGGACAGCACGTCGTCATCAAGGCGTCTGAGCATGCCGCTGGCGACGTCGCCGCCGACTCCCGCGCCGATCCAGATGGGCACGGGCTTGCCGGCCTCGCGCAACGCCTGCTGGACCAGCAGCGGGTACGTGTGCCCATCGGTGATCGAGTCGCCCAGGGAGACGATCAGGCGCGGGCCGGTTCTGGCGCGGGGGGTCATTGGGGACTCCTTCCGGGCCGCGGGGCTCCCGCCGCCGGTGGTGCGACAGGCCGCCAGCAGGCTGAGCGCGGCCAGTCCGAGGGCGCCCAGCACCACGGCGCAATGCCGCCGTCGCTGAGCCCGCCCATCATGCGACATGAGTGTGTTCATGGGTTCGTGAGTCCCTGCCCGAAGGGTGACGACAAACTCCGCATACCGTAGGGACGGACCGGGCATTTGTCAAGCCTCCGGCAGCGGCTCCCCTTGCGGCCTGTCCGACGGCCAGTAGATTGAGCCCCCTGAACAACCGCTGCACACGTGGCCGGCACGGAGCCCGCCGGCCGTCGTGCGCACTGCCCGAGGCGGAGCCTGATCGGAGAACGCGGCAGGCCATTGGCGTGAACCTCAGCCCCGACATCCCCGCCGCCGCGGCCCCGCCGTTCGAGTCGCTCTACGTCCATGTGCCATTCTGCCGGCGCAAGTGCGGCTACTGCGCGTTCTACTCCGTGCCCGCCGCCGCCGCCCTGCGACGGCGCTACCTCGACCGCCTCACGGCCGAGTTTGCGGAGTCCGCAGAACGCTGTTCGCGGTTGCGCAGCGTCTTCCTCGGTGGCGGCACGCCGTCGGTGCTGACGGCCCGCGAGATGGCGGAGCTGCTGGCCGCGGTCCGGTCGGTGTTCACCCTAGTGCGGGACGCCGAGGTCACGGCCGAATGCAACCCGGAGAGTCTGACGCCGGCCAAGGCCGAGGCGCTGGCGGCGGGCGGGGTTAGCCGGGTCAGCCTCGGCGTGCAGAGTTTCCAGGCGCGGCATCGCCGGACCCTGCAACGCGGCGGGGCCGTCGCCGCGGTCGCGCAGGCCGTGGCCAGGCTGCGCGGTTGCGGAGTCCGCAATCTGGGCCTTGACTTGATCTACGGCATTCCCGGGCAGACGGTGGCGGAGTGGGGCGAGGACGTCGGTCGCGCCTGCGACCTCGGCGTCCAGCATCTGTCAACCTACGCGCTCACGGTCGAGGAGGGCACGCGCCTGGCCGCGGCCGGCGTGCGGCCGGCGGACGATGACCGGCTGCTCGCGATGTGGGAGCGGGCGGAGACCGTGGCGGCGGCCGGCGGGCTGCGGCGCTACGAGGTCTCGAACTTCGCGCGGCCGGGACGCGAGTGCCGGCACAACATGGACGTCTGGCACGGCCGCACCTACCTGGGATGCGGGCCGGCCGCCTGCTCCTTCGACGGACGGGCGCGCTGGACGCAACCCTCCGACCTCAACCGCTGGCTGCGCCGCGCCCCCCCGGCCGTGGACGTCCTGCCCGCCGACGAACGGGCCGCGGAGGTCCTGGCCTTCGGGCTGCGCACCGTGGCAGGCTGGGAACCGGCCGCCTTCCGCCGCCGCACGGGCTACGACGCCTGGAGCCTGCGCGGCGACGCCCTGGCCGACCTCGCGCGCGACGGCCTGCTGACCGCCCGCCGCGGGGGCCGCCTGGCGCCGACGGCGAGAGGACTCCTCTTCCACGACTGGATCCTGCGCCGCCTCCTGTAGCGCCGTCGTGGCCGCGGCGCGGACGGCATGACGGTGGAGGCCGGCCCTCCATCGCCCCCGAAGAAGGCTCCCTGTCTGCGGTGCTGGAGGGCCGACCTCCGTGTCGGCCAGGTCGCACGGGGAGGGGACAGGTTCCCCGAGTATGACCCGGACGGCACGGAGGCCGTCCCTCCAAGGCGCGCCCCGGAGGCCGGCCCGTCCGCCCGAGGTTCACGCCCGTGCTTGCGCGGAGGCGCTCGCCGTACGATGTTACGGGTTGCCCCGCGGCACCCTGCATTCCCATTGGAAGCCGGGCCAACCAGGAGAGTCTGAGCATGGCAGTGAAACTGGCCGTTCAAGGCGGTACGCCGGTCATTCCCAAGGGATTCATCAAGGACTGGCCGCCGGTTTCCGAGCTGGACCGGAAGATGGTGCTGGCGTCGCTGGACGGTGCCTGCCACACCTACGGCCCCAACTGCACCGCGCTCGAACAGGAGTTCGCCGGCTGGATGGGGGTCAAGCACGCGCTGTTCGCCAACTCCGGCACGGCCGCGTTGCACATGTGCCTGGTGGCCTGCGGGTGCGGGGTCGGCGACGAGGTGATCGTGCCCGCCTACACCTGGCCCTCGTCGGCCACCTGCTGCCTGCACCACAACATCATCCCCGTCTTTGTCGATATTGACTGGGCGACGATGAACATTGACTTGGACAAGATCGAGGCCGCAGTCACGCCGCGCACCCGCGCCATCATCGCCGTGCACCTGCACGGGCTGGCGCTGGACATGGGCCGGCTGATGGCGATCGCACGCCGGCACAACCTGATCGTCATCGAGGACTTCTGCCAGGCGCACGGCGCGGCCTTCAACGGGCGGAGGGTCGGCACCTTCGGTCTGGTGGGCGCATCGAGCACGAACCAGAACAAGTGCCTGTCCAGCGGTGAAGGCGGCTTCTTCGTCTCCAACGACAAGGAAGCCTTCGAGCGGGGCAAGACGTTGTGGTACTTCGGCGAGAGCCGCCCGCCGGACGGGTCGAAGGAGTTCCACACCTACGGCATGGGATGGATGTACCGGTGCACCGACCTGACGGCCGCCTTTGCCCGCGCCCAGCTCACGCGCCTGGACGAGTACCTCGCGCAGCAGCAGGTCAACGCCGCCCGCCTGACCGCCGGGCTGAAGGGAGTGCCGAACTTGATCCTGCCGACGGCGACGCCGGCCGGGTGCACGCACAACTGGTACAACTACACGATCCGTTTCGACATGGAGGCCTTGGGGCACGCCCGCGATGCCGCCAGCTTCCGCGACAAGCTGGTGAAGGCCCTCAACGCCGAGGGCGTGCAGACCGGGGTCTGGCAGGGCTGGCCGGTGCCGAAGATGACCGTCTTCCAGGCCCGGAACGCCTACGGCAAGGGTTGCCCGTGGTCCTGCCCGCACGCCGGCCCGGTCAGCTACGCCCTCGAGCAGTTCCCGGTGGCGCAGCGCCACTGCGACTGGCACACCGGCATGACCACACCGCTGCGCTCGCCCAACGGGCCCGAAGTCGCCGACAGGGTGACGGAAGCCTTCCACAAGGTGTTGACCCATCTCGACCAGGTCGAGCGGCTCTGACGCGGGCCGGCACCGTCGCCGCGCGGGGCGTCCGGCGCACGGCTGAGCGGCGGGCGCACCACGGCGCTCGCACCTCCTACACGAGACGGAGGCATGATGCGCGGTTCTGGCGTTTTGGGCAAGGCGGCCTTGGCCGTGGGCGCGCTCGTCGTCGTCGCCGGCCTCGCACGGGGGGCGGACGAGGCGGCCGGCCCGTTCGCCCACACGGTGCACGAACGGGTCATGATCCTGCTCTTCGACGCCGCCTGCATCGCCCCCGGCAGCCGCCACGAAGACCGCGCCCGCCGGCAGGAGACTGTGGCGCGGCAGAGGGAGCTGGACGCCTGGTTCTCGGACCACGGACGGCGCGTCAGCCTGGCCGACTGCACCACCCCGGAGGATCAGGAGAACTACCACGCCCTGCGGCGCACCCTGGCCGGCGCCCGCCTGCTGCAGCTCCCCGTCCGCGAACGCCTGGCCGCCCTGGACCGCATGGAGACCTACCTGCGCGGCTTCGACAACGGCTTCACCGACGCCCTGGCCGCGCTGGGAGTCAACCTCGCCGACACGGGCGACCCGCTCACCGCCCACCTGCTCGCCCGCCTCCGCATCCCCCCCGCCTTCGAGGCGCGTTTCTTCGGGCGCGATGAATCCAGCCGCATCGGCTCCATGTACTTCCCGCCGGCGAACCTGATCCTGCTCAACCTCGACGTGCTCTGCGAGGCGCCGGAGGATTTCCTGGACTCGATCAAGCACGAGCTCTGGCACCACCTCCTGCCGATCCCGCCCGGGCGCGGGTTCGCCGGCAATCTCTGGTGGGAAGGCTTCAACGAGGCCATATCCGAGACTTGGGCGGACGCGCTGCGCGAATGCACGGGCAGCCGCGCCGAGTGGTCGCGCAAGGTCGAATACCCGGTGGATACGGCGCTGGCGGGCCTGTTCTTGGCGGCCGACCGCGTCGGCGCCCTGCGCTACGTCGCGGGGATTGACGGCGCCGAGGCCTTCGCGGCCCGGCTGCGCGGCGGGGGGGTGTTGGGCGAACGGCTGGCCACGATCCTCCAGACCCCGGCGTCACTCGATCCTTCCACCCAGATCCGCATCGAGCAGCTTCTCCACAACTGGCGATGGAAGGCGGACGACGGCGGCCGCATCCGGGTCACCCGGCTGGTGGCGGACGGGCGAGTCAGCCCAGCGGCCGTCGAGGACGCGTTTGTCCAACGCCGCCGCTTCCTCATGGACTTCATCCAGGCGCTGTCGGTCGTCGGCCTGCAGGATATCGAGGCCGACCGCGCGACGCGTGCCGCCGCCCTTGCGGCCGCGGAGACGCTTCCGCGGCATCTGCGGAAGAACGTGCGGACCGTGTTCGAGTACTGCCGCCAGCCGTACTATCAGATGTCGAACCGGTAGAGGCGCTGCGGGCGGCGATGTCACCCCGCGCCTAAGACGGGCCCACGGGTGATCGGTGATCAGTGATCAGTGATCAGTGATCAGTCATCGGTGATCGGCATCCGTATCCCGGGACCGCCGGCGTCCGGCCGGCATCGGCATCCATCCCGGGACCGCCGGCGTCCCGCCGGCATCGGCATCCATCCCGGGACCGCCGGCGTCCCGCCGGCATCGCCATCCATCCCGGGACCGCCGGCGTCCCGCCGGCATCGCCATCCGTATCCCGGGACCGCCGACGTCCCGCCGGCATCGCCATCCATCCCGGGACCGCCGGCGTCCCGCCGGCATCGGCATCCGTATCCCGGGACCGCCGGCGCCACGCCCCACGGCCTACGGCATCATTCCGCCTCTGGCGGGGTCGGCTCGATGCCTAGCGAGCGTTGCAGGCTGCGCTTCAGCTTCTGGATGGCCGGGGTCTGCTCCTCCATTTCGAGCTGCATCAGCATCTCCCGCACACGCTCCTGGCTGTACTCGGCGCCGGCGGCGTCCTGCTCGATGATCGTCTCGATGTCGCCCTGCACGCCCTGCGAGTGGATCGGCACCGCCGAGGTCACCAGCAAGTCCTTCCCGGCCAGAACCTTAACGGTCAGGAAGATGACCGTCTCGCTGCGTTTGACCGTGTCCTGGTCATACGAGAAGAGCCGTCCGAGCAACGGAAGGTCGCCGAGCACCGGGACGCTGCTGGTCGTCTGTCCCTTGTTCTCGCTGACCAATCCGCCGATGGCGATCGTCTGTCCGCTGCGCACCGAGAACTGCGTCTTGACATAGGTGCGGAAGATAATGGGCCAGCGCAACTCGTCCGCCGTGCCGCGTCCCCTCACCTCTTCGCCGATCTGGGTGATGAGTTCGGGCATGACCCGGATGTAGACTTCGTCCGCCGTCTTGACCGAGGGCAGCACGGTCAGCTTGGTGCCCAAGTCCAGGTAGCCCTTGTTCGTCTTGTAGGTGCGTTTGCTTCCGGGCGGGGCCTTGGCGAAGGGGTCGAGCTGCACCTCCTCGACCGTCTCGGCACCGTAGGCGTCGTCAAGCTCATAGGTTACCGTGGCGTTGTTGGCGCCGGTGTTCTGCGTCGAGGTGGACTTGATGATCGGGGTCTGGGCGCCGATGTGGATGCTGGCCTGCTCGTCGCTGCTGACCACCAGCTTGGGGTTGGCGAGCTGGCGGGTTCCATCAGAGGTCGCGAGGGCGTGCAGGGTGACGGCCAAGTCGGGCGGCGTGAGGATGGCGGTGCGGGCACCCAGGATGTCAAAGACGTTTTCCACATACTCATCGACGGGCACGGGGCTGGTGGTGTCGTCCTCGCCCGGCTCCGGGAACGTGGAAATCGCCCCGGTCGCGGGGTCAACCGTGTACTGTTTCCAAGTGATGCTGGCGTCGGCATTCGGGTCGTAGGCCCGCTTGCTGTCCCAGTAGTCGAAATGCAGCGGATAGGGCTTGGCGGTGAAGGTCATGCCGGTGGCGCTGCCCAAGTCCTGCCAGTCAACGCCCAGCTTCTTCGACGAGCCGTCATCTATCTGGAAGAACCTCGTCTCGATGAGCACCTGCGGGGTGGGTTTGTCCATGACGAGGAGGACTTGCTGGACGGCCTCGATGCCGGCGGCGGTGTCCTGGACGATGAGGATCTTGTTGCGGCCGACGCTGACCTTGCCGCGCGGCGTGCACAGGCCCTGCAGCAGCTTGGCCAGGTTCTCGTCGAGGGGGAGGAAGTTGACCGTCAGGGTGGCGGTCTGCAGGGGTTCGAGCTGAACGTGTTCGAGATCCTTGATCTTGACGACCCAGACCCCGCCCTGCACGGTGGCGCTCAGCCCGCCCTGGTCGGTGACCAGCCGCATGGCGTCGGCGACGGCGAGGTTCTTCAAGTTGACGGAGATTGGCGGCAGCTCGCGCGGCGGGGCCGGCTTCTCGGCGTCCGCGGGGGCCGAGGCTTTGCCTTTGGGGGTGGCGGCGGGCACGACTTCCGGCGAGAAGGTGTAGTTGATCCCGGCCTTGCGCGCGAGGGCGCCGACCACGTCCACCGGCGCCTTCTTGTCAACCGTTAGCCGGCGCAGGTAGGCCTGCGGGGTGGCGGCGGCGCGTTCGCGGGCGGCGGCGGGTTCGAGGGTGGGGTCGCGCACCATGGCGACGGCCTCGGCGTCGGTCAGGGTGGCGATCGTTTCGGCCGAGTGCAGTTCGACGATGAGGTCGCCCGTGGCCTCGGCCAGCGGCCGGTGCACGCGGTAGATGTTGGTCGAGACGCGGGTCACCTGCAGCCCGTGCGCCTCGGTGACCAGTCCCAGCGCGGTCTCCCATGGCACGTCTTCGAGCTTGAAGCTGACATTGCCGCTGATGTCCGGGTCAATCAGGATGTTGACGCCCTGGCGCATCGCGGCCAGCGAGCGCAGGACATCTTGGATGCGGGCCTCGGTGACGCTCAGGCTGACCAGGTCCTTGTCGCCGCCCGCGGCGGGTGCGGCGGCATCGGGTGCGGGCGCGGCCGGGGCGTCCTGGGCCAGCACACGGCCGGCCACCATGGCAACCCCGAGGGCCGCGAGCAACGAGAGGGCTTTCTTTAGGTACATACTCAGTCTCCTTTCTCCGGTTTGGGACTCAGGGCCAAAACCTGTTCCTCACCGTTGTAGCCCAGCACAACCGCGGGCGGCTCCACTTGGATCTTCAGGACTCTGAGGACGAAGGTCTCCCCCCCGGCCACCACCTTGACGTCAGCCCCGGCCCGGCAGGGATCGCCGTTGAGGATCGCCAGGCGGTCGCCGGTTTCGCCGCGGATCAGGCCGTCAAACCGCAGCCGGGAAACCAGCGCGGCCAGCTTCGCCCCCTCATCCTCCTTGGGCAACGGCAGGACCTCAGCCTCCACTGTCGCGGGCGCCGCGGGGACGGCCGGCCAGAAGAACGGATCCCGCACACCGGCGGCCGCGGAGTCTCGGGAAAATGCGGAGTTCGCAAAAACGAGAAGGGCGGTTACGGCCACGAGCCGGGCCCCGGGCATGCCCGGCCCGGCCCCTGGCACGCGACGGGCGGCCGGCGGCTCAGGGGGTTGAGGGATCGCTCTCACTGAGGGCATCCAGTTCCTCCCGACTCGGCCGGTCCGCCCTCGGCAACCCGTCCTCAGTCAGCCCGGCAAAGCCGTAGCGCAGACTGACTTGGAGCCCGGTTTCGGGATTCTCCTCGGAGACGATGCGCATGCTGAGGGTGTCCAGACGCGAATACGGATACCGTTGCTCGAGTATAGCAAGAAACCGGCCAACCTGGGCGTAGTTGCATTCGAGTTCGATGTTGGCCTGCGAGTCTTCGAGCAGGATGGGCTCGACCTTCTCGGCCTTCCCGTCCTTGGCAGGCACGGCACGGGGGGTGACGCGCAGGGTGCCGGCGCCGCTGATGCTGCGCACCCGCACCCCGCTGGCGGCCGCGGCGTCGGCCACAACCGAACTGACCCAGGCCACGAAATTGTCGCCGGCGACGAGCCGGGTCTCCATCATCCCAAGGAGGGTTTCGCCAGCCTGCCGGCACCGTCGGCTCGCCGTGCCCGACTCACGGATGAGGGCCTCGCTGGCGCGGAGCTTGTCCTGCTCGCCGGCGACCCGGCCACGCAGCTGCGCGGCGGCCTGGGACTGGCGGGCGGTGAGCAGCATGTGGATGAGGACGTAGAGGAGGGCGCCAAGAAGCGCCCCGATGACAAGGGCGCGCGGCCGGGACATGTGCCTCAGGCTCATGGACTCAGCGGCCACGTGGCGCCTCCTGAGCCGGGCGGCCCACGTCGGGAACCTGGAACGTGCAGACGACGGCAAAGGTCTTCTCGGCGGCGGCGGCCTCGATGCCGCTGATGAAGTTGAGGCGCGGTTCGCCGGCGGCGGCCAGGCTTGAACTGCCCAGGGACTGGACGAAGCGGGTGATGGTGCGCTGCGGGTCGTCGCCGCGGGCGCGGCCATTGATGGTCATCACATACTTGGCCGCCAACCGGTCGGACGTCGCCCGCCCGGACGCTTCGCCACGCTCGACAGTCTGCTCCATGCGGATGGCCAGGGTGTCGAACCGGATGTCGTCGGGCACCTGCCGGCGCAACTCCTCGAGGTAGGCGCTCCACGGCATGCCGGCGCGCGCCCGCTCGTCAAGCCCCATGAGGGCCTTGTCCCACAGCGCCGCCTTGCGACGGTGATCCTTGGCGGCCAAGGCCTCGGGCGCGATCTTCTCGCAGCGCCGGGTCAGTTCGCCCAGTTCGCTCTGACGGCTGAGCCGGACATGGTAGGCCCAGCTGGCGCTGGCGGCGCCGGCCAGGCCGAACAGGCAGACCACCACGGCCATCAGGAAAAGGGGGCTGATGCCGCTCTCCCGCGCCCAGTCGGGTTCGCCCCAGAAATTCAGGTCATAGGCCATGACTGGCCCCCCGCTGCATGATGCGCCGGCCCTCGTGGACAGCCAGCAGGCAGGCGTCGTCGGCCAGCCCGGTGCCGCCCGCAAACTCGATTCCGGCCAGGCTGGCGTGGGCGCTGGGGCACTCGACGGCGCGGTTGATCGAGGCGGCCAAGATCTCCCGAAGCATCCGGGCGCCGGCCCCGCCGGCCAGCAGGTGCAAGGTCTCGACACGCTTGCCGTAGCGGCGCTCCATAAAGTCCAGGCTGATGGCAATCTGGTGCATCCAGGACTTGACCGCAGGCGAGAGATTGGCCGTGACGTCAACGGAGCCGCTGGCCAGTACCTTGGCGGCGGTGTCGTGGTCGAGGTTGAGCGACTCCATGAGGGACTGCACGACCAGGTCGGTTCCGAGCCGGAACTGGCGGGCGATGGCCAGGGCGCCCTCGGCGTAGAGCAGCAGCATGGAGAAGGACGATCCGACGTGCAGGAAGCCGCTGCTGGCTCCGCCGCCGGTGTCCGGGACCAACGCCTCCGCCAGGCCGGCGGCGGCGACGCCGCGGTGGGAGAGGCTGACGGGCGTGAAGCCAGCCTCGCCAAAGGCCCGGGCCAAGCCCTCAAGCCCCTCCCGCCGGAAGGCCGCGGCCAGCACCATGAACTGGCCCCCCCCCTCGCCGTCCTGAACCCTGACCACGGCATGGCGCACCTCGAACTGCTCATCTACGCCAAGCGTCTGCCGCACCTGCTGGGCGACGTTCTCCGCCTTGCCCGGGCGGCCCGGGACGTTGAGCAGACGCACGTAGCTGTCCTCGCCGGCGGCAAGGGCGGACACGTACTGCACGTCCTGCGCAAAGCGCCGCAGCTCGGCTAGGGCGGCGCCGCCGGCGACCGCCTCCGGCAGGCGAAGGGCCGGCAGGGTGGCGGAGCGCAGGCAGTGGACGGCGGTGCCGGACCGCCCGACAACCACGGCCGCCGCCCCCTCGTCGGCAAAGTCAACGACGAGCAGGCGGCGGGGGCCCCAGCGGTCGGCCGTGCGGTGCCAGCGGAAATTGCGGAGAAGCGCGTCGAACACGTTACCCGCCCTGTGTCCTCAGCCACGCCGCACCCCGCCGGCAAGCCATGGCCGCCGCGCAGTCCGGTGACTGGGCACGGGTAACATAGCATGGTTGCCGCGCGAAGTCACGCGCGCGGCGACAACCCCTGTGGAAGTCACGTGCGCCCCGCCGGAGGGTGTATGACAAGAGGGTCGGGAGGGACTTCCCTCGCGTCTGGCGTGCGCGCATTCCTAACGTTTGCCGACGCGAAGCGTCTCTGGAGTGCCTGCGGCCTGCGTTCCCGCGGCGTAGTTCGCTGGGGCGAACGAAGACGGGCGCAGCCCTCACATGGGCCGGCATGACGGCCCGCCACCCCGGCACGACAGACCCCCGGAGGCCTGTGCGTTGGGGGCGCCGACGGCCGGCTGGGGCCTGGCCGCGCCGACGCCCTTTCCGACCCGACCGACTGCCCGCGGGGTCAGACCTCCCGCCTGAGGAAGTGGAATGCGCCCGCCGCCCGCGGGCCGTCTGGCGGTCCGTCGCAGGGCGTGCTATAGTAAGCCTCAACTCTCTGATGATATGGAATAGGCAAAAGACGGCTGAGATGACGCAGCGCTGAAACCAGGGGGAACGTGGCATGTCCGGTCATAGCAAGTGGTCGTCCATCAAGCACAAGAAGGGGGCGGCTGACGCCAAGCGCGGCAAGCTGTTCTCGAAGCTGGCCAAGGAGATCAGCCTGGCGGCGCGCGGCGGCGGCGGCGACCTGGAGACGAACGCGCGTCTGCGCCAGGCCGTGATGGCCGCCCGCAGCGCCAACATGCCTAATGACAACGTCGAACGCGCCATCAAGAAGGGCACCGGCGGACTCGAAGGCAGCCAGCTCGTCGAACTCAGCTACGAGGCGTATGGGCCGGGGGGCGTCGCCTTCTTCATCACCTGCCTCTCGGACAACCGCAACCGCACGGTGGCCTCGGTGCGCTCGCTGTTCACGCGGCACAACATCAACCAGGCCGGCGGCGGGGCGGTGTCACGGCTCTTCCAGCGCAAGGCGCGCTTCGTGGTGGAAGGGCCGTCGGCCGACGAGGACAAGGTGCTTGAGCTGCTCCTCGACGGCGGGGCTGACGTGGACAGCGTCGAGGCCTCGGAGGGCACGGTGGAGATTCTGGCCCCCCCGGATCAGTTCGACACGATTGGCGGCCTGCTCGACAAGGCGGGCCTCCACCCCACCCAGGCGGCCATCAACTTCATGCCCCTGACCACCGTCCAGGTCACCGACCCAGTGGTCGCCCGCGCCGTCGTGCGCTTCCTCGATGCCGCCGAGGACGACGATGACGTGCAGAACGTCTACTCGAACTTCGAGATGAGCGACGAGATGATGGCCATGCTGGCCAAGGAGTAGTGCGGACGGGCGGCGCGGCCCCGGGCCCGGCACACGGTTCCGCGCGCGGGGGCCTGGCGGCGTCCGCGGGAGGAGGGTGTCCCCCTCGGCACGGGAACGCCGTGCAAGGACTGGCGCGGCGGCCGTCGCCGTGGCGGCGCCCGGCCTCGTTGGGATGCGGGGGGATTGCGCTGTCCGCAGACCGGGGCGTGCGACATGAAAGTGGTCTCGGTTGCCACCATGCGGGAGCTGGACCGGCTGACCATCGCCGGCGGCACCCCCGGCCTGACCCTCATGGAGCGGGCCGGCCGCGGCGCGGGCGACGAGACGCTGGCCTTCCTGCGGACGCTGGCGCCCTGCCATCGGCGGCGCGCCTCGGTGCTGGCCGGCAAGGGCAACAACGGCGGCGACGCCTATGTGGTCGCCCGCCACCTGGCGCAGGCCGGCATTCCGACCGTCGTCTACGCCGTCTGCCCGCCTGCGGACCTGACGGGGGAGGCCCGGCTGGCCGCCGAGGGGCTGCCGCCCACGGTCGCCGTCGAGGTGTGCGGCGCCGCGCTGCCGCCGGCGGCACTGACCGCGGGATCGTTCATCGTGGACGGCCTCCTCGGCACGGGCATCTCCGGTCCGCTCCGCCCCCCCTGTCCGCGCTGGATCGAACAGGTCAACGCCAGCGGCCTGCCGGTCGTCTGCCTGGACATTCCATCGGGGCTGTGCGGCGACACGGGGCAGGCCGCCGGCCCGGTCGTCCAGGCCGACCTGACGGTCACCATGGGCCTGCCCAAGGCCGGGTTGCTGAGCGAGTCCGGGCTACGGCTCTGCGGGCGCCTGCGTTGCCTCGACATCGGGCTCGATGCCGACGCCGTCGAGAACGCCCCGTCGGCCGGCCAGGCGGTCTTCGCCGCCGACGTGCGCGCCTGGCTGCCGCGCCGTCCGGCGGACGGGCACAAGGGCACCTTCGGGCACGTCCTCATCGTGGGCGGCTCGGCCGACTACACCGGCGCCCCGGTGCTGGCCGGCGCCGCGGCCCTGCGCGGCGGCTGCGGCCTAGTGATCCTCGCCGTGCCGGCGGCCATCCGGGCCACCCTCCGCGGCCTGCCCCAGGCCCTCATCGTACGCCCCGTCGCGGACGGCGGGGGCGGCTTCTTCGGGGACGCCGGCCTTGACGACCTGCGCGCCCTCGCCGCCTGGCCGCAGGCCCTGCTCGCCGGGCCGGGCATCGGCAACCGGGCCGCCCACGCCGGCGCGTTGCGCGAGATTCTCTCCTGGCCGGTGCCGGCCGTGATTGACGCCGACGCCCTGCGCACCGTCGCCGCCAACCTCGACTGGCTGCGGCGCGACGCCGCGACCGTCCTCACCCCGCACCCCGGCGAAATGCGGGCCCTTCTCGGAGGGGCTGCGCGGCCCGACCTCGTCGGCGCGCCCCGCCACGTCCAAGCCGTCGAGCTGGCCCGGCGGACCGGAGCCATCGTGGTCTTGAAGGGCCTCGGCACCGTCACCGCCGCACCCGACGGCGCCTGGCATCTGAACACCTCGGGGCATCACGGCTTGGGCAGCGGCGGTACCGGCGACGTCCTCGGCGGCCTGATCGGCAGCCTGCTCGCCCAAGGCCTGTCCGCGCTGCACGCCAGCCTGGCCGGCGTCTTCCTGCACGGGCTGGCCGCCGAACTGGCGCCGACCGGGGCGCGCGCCCTGATCGCAGACGACCTTCCAGCCCTCATCGGCGAGGCCTTCAGGACGGTGACACCGTTTGCCTAGCCGGGGCGGCGGCGACCGGCCTGCGCCGGCGTTAGGTGGCAGGCCGTTCGGGTTAGATTTCCCATGTCGGCAAGGTGCCCGTGCGCGCCGCGTGCGGAAGCCGCACCACGGATCAAGCGACCGAGGAGTTCGAGGTCAAGCCAACCATGTACCTGCAGGAACTGCTCAATGCCGGCGGCGTGATCATGGTGCTGATCCTGGTCAGCAGCCTGGTCGGTCTGTTCGTGGTCATCGAGCGGCTGTTGCACTTCCGCCGGGCCCGCATCAACGTGCCGGACTTTCTGCACGGACTGTTCAACGTGCTGAAGCGCGGCAATGTGGTCGAGGCGGTTGACATCTGCGACAAGACGCCGGGGCCGGTGGCCCACGTCGTGCGCGCCGCCATCGTCCGCTGCGGCGAGGATGAGGCGACGCTGCGCCAGGTCGTGGCCGAGGCCAGCCTGCTGGGAACCATCGCGCACCTCGCACCGTTGCTCGGACTGCTGGGCACGGTGCTGGGCATGATCGGACTCTTCCAGACTATGGAGAACGCCGGCCCGCTGGTGGCCACCGCCGACCTCGCCCACCATGTCTGGCGGGCCCTGGTCACCACCGCCGCCGGACTGGTCGTCTCCATTCCCGCCCATGCCTTCTACAACCTGCTGGTCGTGCGGGTCGAGACCCTCGCCCTGGACATCGACAAGGCCGCCGCCGAGGTCATCCACTTCCTCCAGGCCACCCCCGTGCGTCTGGTCACCCCGCCGTTGCCCGAGGCCAAGCCCGGCGAAGACAACGGGGACGACGAATGACCCGCACCACGCTGAAAATCCATGCCGGCGAGTTCGACGCGATCCCCTTCCTGAACCTGTTTTTCCTGCTGCTGATCTTCTTCATCATCAGCAGCTCGCTGGTCTTCCAGCCAGGCATCCCGGTCAACCTTCCCGTGGCGCCGGCCAGCGACACCCGCTCGGCGGAGAGGCTGGTGGTCACGATCACCGCCTCGAACCTGCTGTTCTTCAACGACGCCCCGGTCGCCTGGGAGGAACTGGAACGCCAGTTGCGCGAGCTGGTCCTGACCAGCCGCCAGTTCATGGCGCGCCGCGCCGGTGCGGGCGGTGCCGACCTTCCGCCCGTCGTGGTCCTGCGCGCCGACGCCCGGGTGCCGTACGACAACATCGTCCGCGTCATGTCCTTGGCGCGCTCGCTGAAACTCGGCGTCTACCTGGTCACCGACCCCGGCTCCGCCCCGGCCGGCCCGGCCCGGCAGCGCCCGTGAGGCCGCGGAACTCCGATGCGCATCGGGATGCCGACACGTCATTTCGCCCTGCTGGCGATGCTGGCCTCGGCGGCCGTCCACGCCCTCGCCTTCCATGCCGTGCGCATCCGCCCGGCGCGGCCGGCCCCGCCGTTGCGCCCGCGGGCGCCAGCCTGCACGATGCCGGCCGATGACGCCGACGGCGAGGCGTTCTACGCCGGCCTAGGCGAGTGGTGCCGGGTGCAGGATCCGGGGGTGTTGACGCTGCCCGACACCGAGGTCGGCTTCAGCCAGGTGCTCGCCTCGCCCAGCCAGCGGCCGTACACCTCGCCGCCGGACGCCCCCATCGCGGTCAGCCGCGATCCGGAGGCGCCCTTCCCGCCGCTGACGCCGCCGCGTGATGTGGCGGCGATTCCCGCCCAGCGCCTGCTCGCCTTCCCGCTGCTGCCGCCGGATGCCCCGTCGCCCGCCGGGGCCAGGCTGCCCGCGCAGATCCTCTGGCGCGAGGCCGGCGGCGCCCCCCTCGAAACTCCGCCCAAGCTCGCCGACAAGGACGTCCTGGCGGTGTGGCCAGCCGCCCCCGTGACCGCCCCGACCCGCCTCGAG
>MVZH01000018.1 GCA_002068325.1 Lentisphaerae bacterium ADurb.BinA184
CCCGGAAAACAACGGCCCGACTCGGCGGCGAAGAGGGCCGGGCTCCGTCCCCGCCACGTGACGGGAGGTTCTGCAAGAGCCTCCACTGACATACGCCGGTGTTACTGGACTATGCACCGCCTATTCGAAAACGGGCAAACAGGCAAACGGGGTAACCTGCGTTAAGGGTGTTGTGGTTGACAAGCGTGTCGGACGATCGGGGGGACGGTATGGTGTGGCCGGGTTCGCCTCGCAGGACACCTTCGCGCGATGGGACTGCCGGTCAGGTCGTTGGAGGCCGGAAGCTGTGCGGATGTCCAGACCCGAGATCGCCAACTGTTGCGTGCAACGGAGACGCTCGAGGCCTGGTACACGGCGACGCTCGACGAAGCCGTGCCTACGCGTGGTCCAGCCGCGCGAACCGCACTGGTGCGCCTCTTCTTACGATACTCGTTTTCACTGCGCCCGTTGCAACACGCGCCGCACGGCGTCGTTGGGCTGGAGCACCTGCTCCGGCTTCCGGATCTGCAGCGATGGCAGGGCGCCGAGGCGTTCGTGGATGTCGAGGCGCAGCCGGGTCTCCGGGGTGTCGCCGTCGATGTTGGTGTAGGCCATGGTCTTGCACAGGTTGCCGTAGAGGAAGTCGCCCACCGGCACGGGATCGAGCTCGGCCAAGTGAGGGCAGTTGTGATGGTGGCTATTGAACAGATGCGCTTGGGCGAAGCTCTGGTAGCGCATGGTCATCTCGTTGAGACCCTCGCCGCCGACCGCCAGCGGGCCGTCGAGTTCGCTCAGTTCGCGCGTCAACGCCACCGCGCCTTCCACCATGCTCAGATTCTCGACCAGGGCGTTGTCCAGGTTCCAGGTGCAGAGCGTCTGATCCACGAACACCGCCGTCAGCCGGTGCCGGGCGACGGCGGCGGCTATTCTTTCGGCGAGCAGGCGACGCCAGACGCTGGCGCCGGCGTGCAGGTAATACATCAGCTTCTCGTCGCGCAGGTTCGCCAGCGTGCCGAACCCCTGCGGCGGGGCCGGACACCTCCCGTCTTTCCAGCGCCAAGCCAGTAGGCGCTGGGTGCCGAACTGGCGCGCCACGAAGTCGGTCAGGCGTGCAAAGGCGGGATGATTGGGGTCAATGGCGAAGTAGTTGCAGTGGGGCATCACGCGGAAGCCCATGGCACGCGCCTTGTCGAGGTAAGCCTGCCCCTCGGAACCTGCGGTGTACTCGGGGTAGTTGACGTCGTAGGGGTCGGCGCGCCAGCCGGATTGATGGATCAACACCTTTTCCGGCGCGATGACCGAGGCTACGGCGTCAAGCACGGCGAGGTTGTTGTGGGCCCACTGCAGGGCCAGCCGGATGTCGCCAACCCAGTCGGGATTGCGGCGGCGCAGTCCCTCGGCGTCCGCGGTGCGATGCAACCATTCGCGGTAGACGCCGGCCGGCACCTGCCAGCCGCCGTCGTGCGTATCGAGCACCCAGGCCAGCGAGCCCGCGGCCACGGAATCGTGCGCAGGGCCGTGAACCTCGGAGTGGAATGACAGCGCATGCGCCTGCTCGTCCTTGCCGAGCGAGACCGCCTTGGGCCGGGCGTGCGAATCGAAGCTGCTGACGCTGAAGCCGCCTTCAACCCCTTGCAGGATGACGAAACCTGCCTCCCAGCGGTGCGGCCACTCCCAGTGCTGGCCGGCCACCAGCGGATGGTTTAGGTCCTGCCGGCAGCCCTGGTAGAAGGGCGCCACCAGCTTTAGGTCGGACGCGATCCCCGGCAGTGTCCAGACCACGGCGCAGAGGTTGCGGCGGATCGTGTGCGCCGACGGCTCGACCACCAGCCGGTCCTCGTCGTCCACCGTCAGCCGCAGGCAGGCGTCGCCGTTTTCGTCGGCGACATGCACATGGGCCACGCGCTCGCCAAGCTTGACGACGGAGACCTCGTGATAGGGGCTCACGCACAGGGGCGTCGTCTCGCCCTGGGTGAAGCGCAGGGTCAGCGCCGGCAGCGCTTTCTTGCTGTTGCCCGCCAGCAGCTTCCCTTGCGGACTCCGCAACTCGACCAGGTCAGGGCCTTCGAAAACCGCCGTCAGCCGACGGGTGGCAATGCGGATCGTCTTGTTCGCAACGGTGATCGCCATAGTCATTGTCCCTTTCCTACAAGGGGCTTGGCCTGAACAGTTTCGGGTTGTTGCGCGTCTGGTTATGCACGATGGGGACTGTAATGATGATCACGAAGTTGTAGCGCTGTCGATGCAATTGATGAGAATCGCTACCGTCCCAATCGAGTTGCCAGCGCCATCGTTCCCGATTTCGCTCCCGATCCCGATTTGGACGGTGCCTCGCCGTTTCATGAGACGGCTGTGACAAGAATGACAGTATAGGCGTCGGCGGCCTCATTCGCCACTCCGGCGTCGCGGGCCGGGCGACCCCGCGGTCGGGGACGACTCATGCCACGCGCGGCGACGCGACGGGTCTAAGAGCGCATGAACGGTGACACGCCGCGCACCCCCAACTGAGGACGCAACCGATGTCTGCCACCGAGTCAACGGCCAGTGGCCCCCAACCCGCGCAGGCCGCCCTGACGGTCAACGGCATGAACTGCGCGAGCTGCGTGGCGCACGTCGAGAAGGCGCTGCGCGGCGTGCCGGGCGTACTTTCCTGCCAGGTGAACCTGGCGCGGGGGCGGGCGACGGTGGACTACCTCCCGGGCGAGACTACGCCGGCGCAGCTGGCGGCGACGGTGAGTGCGGCCGGCTACCCGTCGGAGCCGGAGCTGTCGGGGGCGGCGGCCGGCGAGGCGGAGGCCAGACGGGAGGGCGCGCAGGGAGCCGAAGCGCGCCTGTGGTTCCGGCGGGCGGTTGCCGCCATCCTTCTGTGGCTGCCCATCGAACTGACCCACTGGCTGCTCTACCTGACCTCTCACCGCGGGCACCATGCAGTCCTCGACTGGGCCGCGCTGGCCACCAGCACACTGGCGGTGGCATACGTCGGGCGGGCCTTTTACCGGAGCGCCTGGATGGCGCTGAAGCGGCGCACCGCCAACATGGACACGCTGATCGCGATGGGCACCACCGTCGCCTATCTCTACAGCCTGGTTGCCTTCGCCGGCTTCCATCTGGGCTGGTGGACCGCCATGCCCAACCTCTACTTCATGGAGGCGACCGGGCTGCTCGGCCTGATCAGCCTGGGGCACTGGCTCGAAGCCAGGGCCCGTGCCGCCGCGGGCTCGGCCATCCGCCAGCTGCTCGAGCTGGCGCCGGAACGGGCGTGGATCGTCGAGGGCGACCGCCCGCCGCGCGAAGTCCCGGCTGCCGAGCTGCATGTCGGCGACCGCGTCCTGGTGCGGCCGGGCGACCGCATCCCCGTTGACGGTGTCGTCGTGGACGGGCATTCGAGCGTGGATGAGGCGATGATCAGCGGGGAGCCGTTGCCCGTCAGCCGCGGCGTCGGTGATGCGGTCATCGGCGGCACGGTCAACCAGGACGGGCGGCTGACGGTCCGCACGACCGGCGTGGGGGCCGCCACGGCGCTGGCCCAGATCGTGAGGCTGGTCGAGGCCGCGCAGGCCGGGAAACCGCCCGTGCAACGTCTGGCCGACGCCATCGCGGCGGTCTTCGTGCCGGCCGTGCTGCTGGTGGCCCTGGCGACCGGCATCGCCTGGTTTGCCTGGGGAACCGTGCACGGCTGGAACGACGCCCAGACCTGGGCGACGATCGCCAACGCCGTCTGCAGTGTGCTGATCATTGCCTGCCCCTGCGCCCTCGGGCTGGCCCTGCCCGCCGCCCTCATGGTCGGAACCGGCCGCGGGGCTCGCCGCGGCATCCTCATCCGCGACATGGACGCCCTCCAGCACGCCGAACGCGTTGACACCATCGTGCTCGACAAGACCGGCACGCTCACCCGTGGCCGGCCGGCGGTAGTGGCCGTCACCGCGCGTGAGGGGATCGCGGAGGACGAGTTGCTGCGCCTGGCGGCGGTGGCCGAGCAGTTCAGCGAGCACCCCCTTGGCCAGGCGATCGCCGCGCACGCCCGGCAGCGGCTTCCGGCCCTACCGCAACCCGGCCATTTCGCCAACGAAGCCGGCTTCGGGGTGCTGGCCGAGTTCGAAGGCCAGACGATCCTGGTTGGAAGCGCCGCCTTCCTCGAACGGCACGGCGGCACGGTTCCCGCGCGCGTAGGGGACGGCGGCGCTCCTGCCACCGGCCAGGCGGCCGAGACGCGGGTCCACGTCGCCCGGCAACGCCCCGGCGGAACCCCGGAGTGGCTCGGTCAGGTTCATGTCGCGGACACGATCAAGCCCGACGCCGCCGCCGCCGTGGCCGAGTTGCGCCGGCTGAAGCTGAACACCGTCCTGGTGACCGGCGACCATGCCGGTGCCGCCCGCGAGGTTGCCCGGCGCGCGGGCATCGAGGATGTCAGGGCGCAGGTGAAGCCGGACGGCAAGGCGGCGATCATCCGCGACCTGCAAGCCGGCGGGCGTCGTGTGGCCATGGTGGGTGACGGCATCAACGACGCGCCGGCCCTGGCGACGGCCGACCTCGGCCTGGCGATCGGCTCGGGGTCGGACATCGCCAAGGAGACCGGCGACATCGTGCTGGTCAGCGGCAACCTTGGCGGCATCGCCACCGCGATCCGCCTGTCGCGGGCGACCATGCGCAAGATCCGCCAGAACCTCTTCCTGGCGTTCATCTACAATGTGCTGGCCATCCCGCTGGCCGCGCTGGGACTGCTCAATCCGCTCATCGCGGCCGCCGCCATGGCGCTCTCCGACGTCAGCGTGATCGGCAACGCGCTGCTGTTGCGGCGGGCGAAGATTGACTGAGCGCGCAACGGCCCGCGCGGCACCTGCCCTTGCCGTGCACAAGCACTGCGTTTGCCTGGAGACGGCGGATCCCGCCCGTCGGCCGGCCGGCGGGCGTCGGCGGTTCCGCGATGACGGGCCAGTCGTCGCGTCCCTCAGGCCGTCAGTTTCCCGGCGATCTTGGCGACGTGCTCGCCCTGGAAGCGGGCGCCGGCCAGCTCCTTGTCGCTGGGCATGCGGCTGCCGTCGCCGCCGGCGATCGTCGTGGCTCCGTAGGGTGTGCCGCCGACGATCTCGTCCGTGCTCATCTGTCCCTCGAATGTGTAGGGCAGCCCCACCACAACCATGCCGTGGTGCAGGAGCGTGACGTGGAAGGTGAGGAGCGTGGACTCCTGGCCGCCATGCTGGGTGTTTGAACTGGCGAAGACGCTGCCGACCTTGCCGACCAGGGCTCCCTTTGCCCACAGCCCGCCGGTGGCGTCCAGGAACTGCCGCATCTGGCCGCACATGTTGCCGAACCGGGTCGGGGTTCCGAAAATGATTGCATCGGCCTCCGCGAGTTCCGCCACCGTGCACACGGGAACCCGGCTCTGGAGCTTCTGCGCGTCCACGGCCCCCATCTTCTCGAGCACCGCCGCCGGCAGCGTCTCCGGCACACGGCGCAGGCTGACGTCGACGCCACGGACGCTTCGTGCGCCCTCGACGACCTCCTGCGCCAGCCTGTAGACGTGTCCGTACAGCGAGTAGTAGACCACCAGCAGTTTCATGATCCGTGACCTCCGTTGTGGTTCGGGGCAGACTCTTGGCCGCCCGTCGCGCGGTGGCCGCGCCGGCCGCCGCAGTTCGATCCGGCCAGCGCGGGGTGGCGTCAGCGACGGGGCGTGCCGGCCAGCAAGACCCGAAGCACCGTAGCGCGACAGCCTGTCCCCCGCAACCGCACCAGGCACATCGCGTAGTGAAGCCAGGTGGCGACCCGGCCGTAGACGGGGACTCCAAGGACGCGGCCGCAGGCCCGGCCGTTGGCCATGGGCACCAGGTAGCCCGGATCCCACGGCCGGTACGGGCGCAGCGGCTTCCCCGCTATGGCGCGGCGGATGTTGTCGCCCGCACATGCGCCCTGGCTGATCGCGGCCTGCACTCCCATGCGCAACGGCTGCCTGCCGCGGACGACTGCACACACGTCCCCGGCGGCAAAACAGGCGTCAGCGAACTGCAGATTCGGATCGGCCTCCAGCCGTCCCTGCCGCGTCTTGGAACCGGGCAGGGCGTGCACGAAGTCGGCCGTTCTGACGCCGGCCGTCCAGACCAGGGCCGCGGGGGCGAACGTCTCGCCGCCGGCCAACGTTACGCTGTCGTGCGTGGCATCGGCGACGGTGGTTCCGAGGCGCGTCTCGATTCCCATGGCGAGCAGGTTGGCGGCGATGTAGCGGCGGAAGGGGTCCGGCAGCGCGTTGCAGATGGCGGGGGCCGGATCGACCAGCACGACACGGTGCCGGAGGCCCGCGCGGCGGCCCGCGCGCACCACATGCGTGGCAACTTCGACGCCGGTGTAGCCGCCGCCCGCGACGACTACGGTGGCGGCCTGGCCGGCGGGCAGGCGCGCACGCAACCGGGCCGCATCCTCGGCGGCGCGGAACTCGCAGGCCCGCTCGCGCACCTGTGTCTGGCCGTAGAAATCCGACTCGACGCCGCTGGCCAGCAGCAGGTAGTCGAACGCGATGGCGTCACCGTCGGTCAGCACGCGGCGCGCCGCGATATCCACCGCGTGCACGGTGGCCTGGACCAACCGGCACCGCGTCTGCGCCGCGGCCCGTGCAAGGGGGTAGCAGAGGAGGGATGGGTCGAGGTCGCGGCCGACCAGGTCGGGCAGCAGCGGCAGGAACTGATGGGTGGGGCGGCGATCGATGAGAATGACCTCGACGCCGTCCCCCGCGCGACGCAGGCGGGCGGCCGCCGCCAGCCCCGCGAACCCTCCCCCGATGATGACAACCGTCTTCATGTTACCACCTGCCACCTGAATGCGGAATGCGGAACGCTGAACGCTCAGTGTTGAATGCTGAACGCTGAATGCCGAACCCTGACCCCGAGCTCCCGCTCCGGCCGTAACGAGCCTACCCGGCCACGCGCAGTGCCCCGGCGATCATTCCCAGTGTGGTGAGAGCCTGGGCCGCGACGGCCAGGCCCGACGAACGTACGAGGGCACGCTTGTCGGTGTGCCGGCGGCGCAGGATGCTTGTCGCCGCCGCCGCCAAGGGCAGGGCGGCACAGCCGACGAGTGCGAGTGAGCTTAGCCAGCCTAGGATCACCGCGGCCAGCACGCATCCGAAGGCGGCCGCCGCCAACCCACCGTAAAGCAGAAAGGCGCGGGCCGGGCCGATCCACGTGACCAGGGTGTGCTTGCCGCTGGCCGCGTCCTCGGCGGCATCCGGAACCTCGTTGGCGACGAGGATCCCGGCGGTCAGGAACCCGCAGGGCAGCGAGAGGAACAGGGCGTGGCTGGGGTTCAGCACCCCGCTCTGCAGGTAGGCGCCGCCAACCACCACGGCCGGGCCGAACAGCAGGAAGATGACGGCCTCACCCAGGCGTCTGTAGCCCAGCCGCAGCGGTGGATGCGAGTAGGCCCACGCCAGAAAGGCGATGCCGACGAAGAAGCCGGCGACCCTCAGGCGGCCCGCCCCGAAGGTGAGGGCGATGGCCGCGGCCAGCCCGACCGTCAGCAGGGCATATCCCCAGGCGCGGAAGAAGGCGGCGGGCAGGCGGCCCTCCTGGATGAGTTTCGACCCACCGAAGAGGCCGTAGTAGGTCGGGTCGTGCCAGTCCCGGCCGCTCATGGCGTCGGCGTAGTCGTTGATAAGATTGGCGCCGAGGTGCGTGGCCGCCACAGCCAGCACGCCAAGAACGAACGAAGGCATTCGGAAGGGGCCGGGGGGCAGGAGTGAGCCGAAGATGAACGGCAGGACACTGGCCGTGAGGAATGGCAGGCGCAGCGCGCGAAGGTATGTGCTGATCAACATGGCCGGGCTGCCTCCGGCGCCCCGGCGGGGACGAAGAACTCATGGATGCAGTGCGTCAGACGCTCGCGCGCGGCGGCCGGCAGGGCGAGTTGACCGGCGGTGTGGTCGGCCTGGCGGAGAAGGCGTTGGATCAGCCGGTCCGTCCGGGCCAACGCCTGGGTGCGTTCGAGGAGGCGGCGCAGGTTTGCGAGATCCGCAGACGTGGGACTGCTGCGGTCGTAGAGGCGTTGCATCCACGCCTGTTCGCGTCGGCTGGCGGCCTTGAAGGCATACCAGACGGGCAGCGTCGTCCGTGTCTCGTCGAACGTCGGCGCCTCGGCGCGGCCGCCCGGCGTCAGGCAGGCCCGCAGGTCGGCGAGGTCGTCGCGCAGCTGATAGGCCCGGCCAAGCAGGCGGCCGCAGGCGTCGAGGCGCTGGCATTCGGCCGGCGCGGCGCCCGCCAGCCAGGCCCCCGTGGTAAGCGGACAGACGAACGTGTACAGCGCCGTCTTCAGCTCGCAGATGCGCAGGACCGTTCGTCGCGAGATTTGCTTCAGGGGACGTTCGCGGGTCGAGACTTCGAGGAAGGCGCCGGTTCCGGTGCTGACCGCGGCGCGCATCAGCATCTGCAGGGCTTCCCGCGCCCTGGCCGCGTCCCGCGTGGCGGTGGCAAAGGCTTCAACAGCCGCGGCGAACAGGACGTCGCCGGCCAGCATCGCCAATCCCTCGCGGCTGCGGCCCGGCTTCGAGCGCGAACGCGGCGCCTGCCGTCCCAGCAGCACGTGCATGGCGGGCGCGCCCCGTCGCACGGCGCTGTGGTCGAGCAGGTCGTCGTGGATCAAGGCAAAGCTGTGGAACAGTTCGAGGGCGGCCGCCGCTTTTCCGATGCCGGGGTCCGGCCGCCGGGCATAGGCGTGGTAGGCGAGCAGGAACAGCAGCGGACGGAGCCGTCTGCCAGGCGTGCCGAGGAACGCTCTCAGGGCCTCGGCCAGGCCGGGGGCATGGCGGCGCAGAGCGTATTCCTTTTCCAACCAGTCCAAGCCCTCGGCCAGATTGGCTTCGACGGACAGTCGCAGGTCTGCCGGCGTCAGGTCGTGCATACGGGATCTGTCCATGGTGCGGCCGGGGCCGGGCGATCCCGCCGGGGGGCAGAAGCGCCGGGCGGCCGGGATGCGTCAGCCCGAATCATTCACCGCCAAGACGCCAAGGCGCACAGCCCATCATGTTGAACACGTTACGATGACTGCATGGTCTTCGCGAACTCAAAGCATGGCAGGCCACAACACGTCTGCAGAGAACGTTACAGCACCGCCCTGAGCCGCTTGCAGAATTTCGGTATGAGTGGCCGGGACGAAGCTTGGGCCTCCAACGGCGTCGACAAGGACTGCTGTCGGTCGGGCTGGAGGGACGACCTCCGTGTCGTCCGGGTTCCGTTGCGGCAGACCAAATCCTCGGGTATGACCTGGCGGACACGGAGGTCCGCCCTCCATCGCACGAGGAAGTTGTTGTCCGCTGGGGTGCTGCAAGCGCCTCACTTGAACAAACAGCTACAGACACTCGGCGTCCTGGCGGTTCATGAACAGGCCAGGTTAGGGCAGCGGGCCGATGTCCTTCGGGTCGAGGGGGCGGTCTACTTCGCCGGCGGGGCAGGGGCGGCGGGCTTTGCGCCGCCGCATCCGCATCCGCAACCGCAACCGCAACCCAGCAGTCGCCCAAGGCGGTAGTCGCCCGCCCCGCTGATGACCAGCGACAGGAAGACGATCCCCATAGAAAGGGCATGCGACCAGCCGGAGAAGGCATCACCTTTGCCAATGTGCATGCCCGCCGCCACGATCATGGTGATCAGCAGCAGCCCTGCGAATGGGCGCACTAGGATGCCCAGCGCAATGGCAAGGCCGCCGATGCACTCGGCGAACGCCGCCATGAATCCCCAAAACGCCGGCGCGAAGCTGATGCCGAAGCTCCCCATCGCACCGCCCAGCCGCTGCCACACCTCAACCCCGCCGGTCAGCTTCGGCCAGCCATGCGCGATGAACACAATCCCAATGCCGACCCGCAGCAGAAGCAACCCCCAATGCAACGCGCGCCCCGGAGCCTGGGCAGGTGACTCGTCCATGATCCTGTCCTTTCCTGTTGCCGTGGATCCGCTGTTGATCCCAGTGCCCGCGGGACGGCTGGTGATGACGCCCCACGGCCGACGACTCTTCCAGACGCCGCTACCGTACCGCCGAATCGCCGGAAAACCACCCTGCGGGAAGGGACGCGACCGGCGCGGCGCTCCAAGTGGGCAAACCGCACCCCATTGACGCACGGGACACGGCGCGAGACGAGGCCCACTGTGTCAAGACGCCATCAGGTGTGCTGGGTCGGCGGCGCGAGTTGCGCAACCCGATGGCGTCGCCATAGTCTAAACGGGCATGACGACGGCGGCATCCAATCGCCCCATCCTCGCGCATGGCCTGGCCGTTGCCTGCCTGTTGGCGATGGCGGGCTGCGCCCAGGACCGGGCGACGCCCGGTGACGCGGTGAGCCGCGGCGGCCACCCTGCAAACCGTCAGGACACGGAGGCGGACACGACGATGAAACTCCATCCCCTCAGCGCCGAGGAGGAACGGGTGATCCTTCACCGCGGGACCGAGCGGGCCTTTACCGGCAAGTACACCGACTTCTTCCAGCCGGGAACCTACCTCTGTCGCCAGTGCAATGCCCCCCTCTACCGTTCAGCCGACAAATTCCATTCCGGCTGTGGCTGGCCGAGCTTCGACGATGAGATCCCCGGCGCGGTGCGGCGCTGGCCGGACCCCGACGGCACGCGCACCGAGATCGTCTGCGCCCGCTGCGGCGGCCACCTTGGCCATGTCTTCACCGGGGAGCGGCTCACCCCGAAGGACACGCGGCACTGCGTCAACTCGATCTCGATGAGCTTTGTGCCGGAAGGCGAGGCCCTGCCCGAGGCGGCGGTCGTGCCGGCGGGCGACGCGGCACCCACGGCCCCGCTCGGGCGGGCGGTCGTCGCCGGCGGCTGCTTCTGGGGGGTCGAGTACTACCTGCGGCAACTGCCGGGGGTCAGCCAGACCACCGTCGGCTACACCGGCGGACACCTCGAACGGCCCACCTACCGGCAGGTCTGTTCCGGCCAGACCGGCCACGCCGAAGCTGTCGAGGTGATCTTCGACCCGGCCGTCACCACCTACGAACAGATTCTGCAGGTGTTCTTCGAGATCCACGACCCCACCCAGGCCGGCCGGCAGGGGCCCGACGTCGGCGAACAGTACCGCTCCGCCGTCTTCTACCTCGATGGCCAGCAGAAAGCCGCCGCCGACAAGCTGATCGCCCTGCTCAAGGCCAGAGGCTACGCCGTGGCGACGGAGGTCGCGCCCCTCGGCACCTTCTGGAAGGCCGAGCCCTACCATCAGAACTACTACGGCAACAAGGGCGGCGCCCCGTACTGCCACCGCCGCGTCAAGAGGTTCTGAACGGCCAGGCGCCGCCGGCCGCCCGGCGGCCCCGATGACAGGCAGGCTTCCGCCCGCGCACGCCGCCGGCATCGGTACAGCTTCTGATGACACATGAGGCCACGGGAAAGGGAGGGTCTGAGGAATGGCGAAGTCAACGGCGCTGCCGGTCGCGTTGTCCATCGGCCTCCTTGCGATTGGTGTCCTGATCGGGCGTTTCGTCTGGCCACGGGGGGCGACGCCGGGGCGCCCGGACATCGCCGCCGTCCCGGTCATCTTCATCCATGGCTACGCCGGCAAGGCGGAGTCCTGGATTGACCGGAACTACGCCGATGCGCATGCAACGCACAAAGGTTTCGCCTGGCGTGGCACGCTCAGCGTGGACCGGGACGGCGTTGTCCAACTCTCTGCCCCGCCGCGCCAGGCCGAGTGGTCGCCTGCCCGCTTTCCCGCCTACGCCCTTGCCCTGTCGAACAACGGTCGGAATGCCATCGATGCCAGCGCGGAAGAGGTCGCTCGGGCCGTGGGATTCGCCAAGAAGGAGCACCAGGCGGAGCGCGTGGTCCTGGTCGGCTTCAGCCTTGGCGGAGTGATCGCACGGGCCTATCTCGTCGCCCACGTGGATGACCATTGCGTCAGCCAGTTGATCACGATCAACTCCCCCCACGGCGGATCGGAGCTGGCCTATCTGTACAACCTGCGCAAGGCCTTGGGCGACCTGGCCGCGGGAAGGGAACCCGACCTCACCGCCCTGCAACCGATGCCCACCGTCCTGGATCCGCTGATCAGGACGCTCGCCAAGGTGCCTCGCGGGAATTCGGTCGGTACCGACCTGCGGCGCCTGCTCGCCACCTGGTTGGCAGACCAGTTGGATGAGGTGTCAACGAAGCATGGTTTCATGCTCCATGATGCCGCCGTCGCCGACGTCCGCCCGCCCGCCGTACTCACCGGGGGGAAGGGCAACTACCTCCACCGGCTGAACACCAGCCGTCACCCAGCCGATGTCGAGTACTGGGCCTTGACCGGCAAGAAGAACCTGCTGGACTTGTCGGCGGCGGATTTTGTGGACGATCTGGCCGTGCTGGATCCGGAATCCGGAGGCCCGGCCGCGACAGAGAGGTCGGGGATTGTCGGCGTGCTCACCGAGTGTGCACGCGCGCTGCTCGGTGGCGGCACGAACGGGGACGGGTGGGTCTCCCTGCAGAGCCAAGGTCTTGATGGGGTCGCCTACCTGCGGGACAATCAGATCAGAGTCCATACCCTCCAAGTTGACGGCACGCACATGAAGCCAGTCCTGCAACAGGAGGTCGTGCCGTTGGTTATCCGCTCGGGCGGGGCGTCCAACTAGCCGGGGCTGTCCGCGGACAAGGCGGCAACGGCGATGACGGAGCCCTGTCCCACGGTTCCGGAGCATTCTGCGACCGCCTGAGGGATCCGTCGTCTTGCACGCCGCCCACCCGAACGCGGGGTGGCTACCCCCGGCAACGCAACCCCCTTCGTTGCCCCCGTTGCCTCTTTGTGAATCTTCCAGGCCAAGAGCAATGGCGCCGCGTGCAGAACCCAGGCGTGAGTGGCTGGGACAAATCTCCGGCCGCCATCGGCCTCGGCAAGGATTGCTGTGTGCCGGACTGGAGGGACGACCTCCGTGTCGTCCGAGTTCGTCCGCGGCAAACCGGGTTTTCGCGTATGACCCGGCGGACACGGAGGTCCGCCCTCCATCGTAGGAGGCCGTTGTCGTGCGCGGGGGTTCTGCAAGCGCCTCAATACGCTTCATGCAGGGTCGGAGACTCTGGCAAAGGCTAGGGCAGAGACAAAGGCCCCCCCATTGTCTTTGCCGTCGTCCTTACCCTTGTCTCGCCTGAGTGAAAGGTATTGGGGCTAGGCCGCCGCAGTTCCCTCGGCCGCCGACCGCCCGGCGGATCCTCGCCGGTTCCTCACTCGCGGCCGCAGCCGGCCCCGCTCACGTCAGGTGCGCGCAGTCCCAATCGTGCGGCCAGTTCGCGGTTGGCGAAAGAGACGACGCCGTTGTCGCAGCGGCAGCCGAGGTCCGCCGTCACCGACCCCTGGTTCAGCGGCAGGGCGGGGGTGGGGCCGGCATTGCTCTCCAGCGACGGTAGCCGGTCGTGGAACACCCAGCGGTAGGCGCCGGCCCGGCTGAAGAAGGCGTTCCTGCGCAACACGGCCACACCGGTGTAGGACGGCTCGAAGACCAGCTCTCCCTCGCAGGCGAAGACGTTGTGCTCGAGCCGGAATCCGTCGCAGTTCGGGAAGCTGATGCGCAGGCCCCCGCCGTTCAGGCAGACGTTGCGGCGCAGGACGCAGTTCCACGCCATGTGGTTGTGGATCGGCCACGGCACCCCGACCGCGACGTTGCCCTCGACCAGCGAGCCCTCGCTCTGCTCGTCCAGGTAGTAGGCGTGCACCTGTTCGTCGCGCACGTCGTAGGTGTAGTTGCCGCGGAGCACACAGCCCTTGGCGGCGAACACATAGATCGCCGCGCCGTCCACCAACTCCTCCATCACGTGGTGGAAGCGGTTGTGCTCGATGTGCAACCGTCGCCCGCCGGCGTTGACCGCTGAGTACGGGGTGTGGTGCAGGGTGTTGTGGTGCACGCGCCAGTCATCGCCGCCGACCCGCAGCGCCAGCGCGCTCGGGTAGGTCCGGCCGATGTGATGGATCAGGCATCCGCTCACCTCGCCGCCGTTGCCCGAGAACACCAGCCCGCCGGCGCCGACTTCATGCACGGTGCAGTCGCGGCAGCGCACGCCGTCGCTGTGCATCACCCGCACGCCCTGCCCGCCAGCCCAGCGCACGCAGACCCCTTCAAGGCGCAGTCCGTGCGCGTAGTGTCCCTCGATGGCGCCCTCGAAGCGCAGGGCGCCAAAGCCGCCGGCCACCAGCGGCGTCGTGGTGACGCCGAACTCCAGCCCCTTCAAGCGGACGTCCCGCACGGGCGCCTCGGCAGTGCCGGCGAGGCGGATGACCGCGGTGCGCGTCGGGGCGTAGGCCACGGCCTCGCCGGGGCGTTCGCCGTCAAGCGGCCAGTAGACTACACAGCCCCGGTCGCGGTCCAGATACCACTGCCCCGGTTGCGTCATGCCCTCGCGGGTGTTCCAGACAACAAAGGTGCGGGCCTGTTCCTTCCAGCCGCCAAATGCCCCCGGCGGGTGCCCGGCCGGCGTCGAGAAGGTGATGACGCCGCGCGCGCGGTCCCACACCCGGATGCCGACCAGGCTCTCGTCCCACGAGTGGTAGATCGTCAGCTCGGCATTGTGCTCGGAGAGCGTCTCCGGCAGGCTTCCGGGGCGCAGCCGCAGCGTGGTCAGCTCCTCCGTGGTCGGGGGCCGTTCCCAGCCGCCCTTGGTCGTGCTCATCCAGCGGACCGGGAAGTCGCTGTCGTTGCGGATCGCCCCCTGCGCCGGATGGCGCGCCCGCGGCGCGAAGCGCCCGTTGACCACCAGCGCCCGGAAATCGAGGCCCCCGTCGCGCACTCCGGGCACCTCCGCCACCCAGAACGGCGTGCCGGCCCCCTCGGCCCGCCATCCTTCGATCCTGATCCCGCCCAGGAAGACCGGCCGGGCCCCGGCCGCGCCGACGACCTCCAGCCCCGAGTCCGCAACCTCGAACTTCACCTCCGTGTCCGGGTAGACACCCTCACCGACGACGATCCGCCGCCGTCCGGGGGCGTGCATCCGCGCCAGCGCAACGGCGCGCACCAGCGAGCGCGCCGGCCGTGCCCGCGACCCGTCGCCTCCCACGTCATTACCGCCTGGATCGAGATGGATGGTTGCGGACTTCGACATCTTTGCTTCTCCCACGTCGTGCACGGCGCTCTGTGCGCCCAGGCTCACGGCACCCGGTTGACCACGGCGCGCGACCGTGCGCGCGGATCCGACACCCGCCCGGTCATGACATCCTCTTCCGTGAACACGGCCAGCAGAATCTCGCGGTCGCGGCCCAGCGCGTAGACATCGCCGCGGTTGTAGTCGTAGATGACGTACAGCAGCCCCGTGTCGGTCTCAATGCCGTCGGGGTAAGAGACACCAGGGCGGGTGTCGAGCGACAGGCGCCACGGCCAGGTCGCGCCGTCGTCCTCCGAGAGCCAGGCACAGAGCCGGGCGCGGAGGGCGGGCGTCTCCGGCACCGGCTCATGATTGACCAGCAGGAGGCGGCCCGAGCGCAGGCGGCGGAGGAAGAAGCGGCTGCCCGGGCCGGGCAGGGCCGCGCGACGCCCCGCGGACCAGGTGCGGCCGCCGTCGTGCGACTCGCTCTCGGCGATCCCCTCCCGCACACGGATCAGCATCCACAGGGAGCCGTCGCGGCGCTCGACGACCATGTGCTCGTCGAAGACGCGGTCGGCGACCTCGGGGCCGCCGAGCCGCGCGAAGGTCGCGCCCCGGTCGGTCGTGGCATAGACTGCGGGACGGCACTCGGCGGCCAGCTCGGGATGGCGCTTCCGGGCCGCCTCCCAGAGGGCGATCGGCAGCAGCCACTCGCCTGAGGACAGGACGGTGGGCTTGTTCATCATGACGCCGTTGGCCAGGCGTCGGGCCTTACCCCACCGCGGACTGGCCGCCGCGGACCCGTCCGTATGCACGGCCCAGACCCCACCCCGGCCGTCGAACCATTCGTCGCCCCCGCACTGCGCCCAGAACAGCCACAGCCGGCCGTCGGGGTCGTGCCAGAGACAGGGATCGAAACAGCGGCCGCCCGGCGGCGGAACCACCGCCAGCACCGGTTCGCCCCACGAGTGCCCGTCGTCGTCGCTGGTCACGAGCACGACATGATTGCCCGGCCCTTCCCCGGCGCCGCCGGTGTACCAGGCGGCCCACAGCCGCCCGTTGCCGGCGCGCTCGATGCCGGGAATGCCCTGCCACTGACGCGCCGCCGCGGCGAACTCCGGCCCCGGGCACGCCACAACCGTGGCCCGCGGTTCCTCACCGGGCTCGTTCGCGAGGCCGCCGAGTCTGCCGGTGCGTTGCGGTCGGGTTGTCGGCATGAAGGCTGCGGTTCCTCGGTTGCCGGACCGTGCCTGGCGCGGCCCGGAGACGCCCGCCAATATACGGGTGGCTGCGGACTCCGCAACGGGCCGCCGTGCGACACACGCCGGGAGACTGACGGGGGAGACTGCCGGCCGCCGCCCGGCTCTCGGCGCCCCGGCCTTGGCCCCCCCCGCCGGCGTCTTTGCCTGGACTATTCACGAAGAGGAAACACAAGCGTCCCATTGCTCTCGCGCAGGCGGCGGGTGACGGGCGTCGGCTTCCACCAGGTTTCCAGCCAGGCGCGCAGACGATCCGCCGTGCCATGCCAGTCGCCGCGGTGCGACGCGATGGCACCGATCCTCAAGCTGGATCAGGCTGCCGGTTCGCTCGTCGAACTCCAACCGGATGTAGTCATTGGCCAGGCGCATGGGCGGGACTCCTTCCGGGAACGGGCCCGTCGCCGGCCGCCGCCAGCAACTGTCCGCAGAACCATTGCATGCGGGGCAGATGGAAGAAGCTTTTCCACAGGTTGCCTTTCAGCGTTACGGAGACGCGGCCGTCGCGGTGCAGATAGCCGTACCACTCCCCGTGCTCGGGGTCGGGGAAGTGGGCGTAGCTCCAGTCGTGCACGAGCCGATGCATGCGCGCGTACTTTTCGTCGCCGGTCAGGCTCCAGGCCAGCAGCGTGGCGATGATGGCCTCGTTGTGCGGCCACCAGAACTTCATGTCGTGCCAGTACTCCTGCACCGGCCGGCCGAAGACGTCACGGAAGTAGAAGATGCCGCCGTGTTCGCGGTCCCAGCCGCGCTCCCACATCCAGTCGAGCATGTCCAGCCCGAGGCGGATCAGCGCCGCGTCCCGGCGCACGCCGCCTTCGCGCAGGATGAACCAGGCCCCCTCGATGGCGTGGCCGGGGTTGAGCAGGCGGCCGTCGAAGTGGTCGAGGATCTCGCCGCCGGGGCCGACGGCCTCCATCACGCAGCGCAGGTCGGGCTTGACGAAGAGCCGGCCGATCTCCTCGATCGCGCGCTCGATCCAGCCGCGCAGCCCGGCGTCGTCGCCGAGGGCCTCGCGCAGTTCCTGGGCGGTGACGATGGTGATCATGCGCGGCGCCATGCCGATCATCGGCCGCGTGTCGGTGAACTTCGCCGGCATCAGCCCGGGGGTGAAATTCCAGCGCACGTACTGCTCGAACAGCTCGCGCGCACGGTGCGCCGAACGGTCGCACCCGGCGGCGCGTGCATAGGCCGCGTGGGCGATCGCGGCGAAGGATTCGCTGAAGGCGTAGCGCCGTTTGCGGATGGGGCGCCCGTCGCGGGTGACGTGGAAGAACATGTGCCCGTCGGCGTCGAAGCCGTGCCGGTCGAGGAAGTCGAGTCCGCCCTTCGCCCACGCCAGCCACTCGGGGCGTTTTTCGACGGTGTTGTGGAGCGTGAGCAGCATCCACGCCATCCGTCCCTGCGCCCACACGGACTTGTCGGTGTCGAGGAGGGTGCCGTCGCGGTCGAAGCTGTGCAGGAAGCCGCCGTGCTCGGTGTCAACGGCGCGCGGGAACCAGAAGCGCACCGTGTCCTCAAGCAGGCCGTTGCGGTAGAGTTCGCGGAGCTGCCGTTGCCGGCTGCGGGTCATCTCAGACATGCAGAGCCTCCTGATCAACGACGGCGCCCCACTCCCGCAGGGCGGCCCGCAGCGCGGCGACATCCACCTCGGCGCACGCACATCCCGTGGCGGCCGCCCGGGCCGCCGCCGCGCCGGCCGCCTCACCCATGGCCATCACCGGCGCCATCACCCGCACCGGCCCGAGAACGTCGCGCTCGACGGACACGGCGCGGCCCGGACAAAGCAGGTTGCAGGCGCCGCGCGGCAGCATGATGCGGTAGGGCAGGGGGGTGAACGGCGGCTTGGCGACGCGCCCCTCGGTCATGGGCTGGCGGCTGGGCTGCCGGGGGTCGGGCAGATCCCAGCCGTAGCTGCTGAATCCGATGGCGTCAGAAAAGGCCCGGCCCGCGCACACGTCCGCGACGGTCAGGACGAAGTCGCCGACGATGCGGCGGGTCTCACGCACACCCAGCGCCGGCGCCACCGCCTTCAGTCGGGCGGCGGCAAACCCCGGGAAACGACGCCGCATCACGGCCAGCAGCCGCTGCGTCTCCTCTCGACCGCGGCGCAGGGCGTCGCTGACCGAGCCGCCGTCGCTGCCGTCCACGCCGACCAGCCGCGAGGTGTTGATCATCATCGTGCCCTTCTCCTGCAGTTGCACGCTGATGAAGATCTCGTAGGGGAACGGCCACTCGCCGGCGGCGCGCAGCTGGCTGATCAGTGTGCGGAAACGCGGTTCGTCGTGCCGGCCGATGTAGTCGGCGAGGGCATCCTGGTCCACGTTGTCTACATGGAACATCAGCGTCGCCGGGGCCATGAGATGGTCGCCGTTGCGGCCCAGCTCGGTCGGGCAGCCGGCCCGGACGGCGAGGTCCGCATCCCCGGTGGCGTCAATCACCACGCTGGCTGCCACGGCCTGAATGCCCGCCTTGTTGTGGATGACGACATGGGTCAGGCGGCCGCCGGCACTGGTCACGTCAATCGCCTGCGTGTTCAGGAGGACGACGACCGCCTCGCCGGCCAGCTTTCGGTCGAGGTAAGCGGCCATCGCGAAGGGATCGAAGGGAACCCCGTGCACCAGGCCCGCGAACCAGCCGTGGGGTTGGTACGTGCGGGCCGGATCGGCCGTCGGCAGCAGGGCGAACCCCTGGGCGGCGGCCTCGGTGGCGAGCTCCTTGAAGATGCCGCCGACAATCCATCGCCCCTCCGCCGTGCGCCCGCCCAGCCAGTGCGCGACCAGGCCGGAGGTGCCCATCCCCCCCAGCTGTCCCTGCCCCTCAACCAGGAGAACGGAGGCGCCCGCGCGGCGCGCCGCCAGCGCCGCCGCACACCCCGCCGGCCCGCCGCCGCACACGACGACATCCCACGCGCCGAGGACCGTCACGGCACGCGCGGGAAGGTGAATGACGTCGGACATGCGCATCCGTCCTTGCTGGCCGTCATGGCCGCGGCAGGTTCAGCCGCCCTGCAGCCAGTCGAGGTTGAAACGGGCCAGCGTCACGGCGGCGATGTCGGTCATGTGTTCAAGCGCGCCGCACTCGTAGAGGCAGAAGACCGTCCCGTCCGGCAACACCGCCAAGTCGGAGTAGCCGGACGGACCCGCTTCGAGAACCCGCGACGCACACCACGTCCGCCCGTCGTCCTCGCTCAGTCTCACCGTGACCCGCTTGCGGTCGCAGGCCCAGGCTGCCATCGTCTTGTCCAAGGTGTCGGGATTGGCGAAGAGGATGCGCCCCGGCCGGCGGCCGTCGGCCCAGTTGAGCCGGACCATCGAGGCCATGCAGACCGGTTCGAGCAGGGCGTCGTCCCACCGGACGTCCTGCCAGCCGGAAACCCCGTCCGGACTGACGGCCACGAGGCGGCGATGGCACTCCGACTCGGTGCGCAGGTTGAACAGGACGCGGCCGTCCTCACACTCAACCATCACTGTCTCGCTCGGATTGCGGACCTCGCAACCCGCGACCGTGTCGCCGTGCCGACAGACGATGCCGCCGGCCTGCCAGGTCCGCCCATGGTCGTCGCTGAAGACCAGGCTGACGGCCGACGGCCGGTGCCCGCGCCGCCCCGTCCCCATTTCTGTGCCGCTGCCGTCGGACAGCCAGAGGGGGATGATGAGCCGCCCCGAGCGCAGCTGCGTGCCGTGTCCCGGCCCGGTGGCGCAGACCCGCCAGGGATACTCGCGGCGGAACGTCTCGAAGACTGCCGTCACCTCGCGCGGGGCCGACCACGTGGCGCCGTCGTCCGCGCTGGCCACCGCGAAGACGCGCGCGTAGTCGTGACAGAACAGCGCCTGGACTTCTCCGGTTGCGGAGTCCGCAACCATCGCCAGGTTGCTGAGCGGCCCTGCCCCGTAGTCGGCGTTGGCGGCCAGGCGGCGGGGGGCGTCCCACGTGCGGCCGGCGTCCGTGCTGCGGCGCATGAGGAGGTCGTTGTCGTCGTAGTCGCCGCCTTGGCCGCGCCGGGCTTCGACCGTGGCCAGCAGCGCGCCGCGCGGCGTCGCGCACAGCCCGGGGATGCGGCAGGCGCGATAGCCGTCCTGGCGGGCTGCGAAGAGGGGCGTCTTGTCCATCAGTGCTTCTGTGCCCTGCGTGTGCCGGGGGGGCGAGTGCATACCCCGATGGCCGGATTCAGGGAGGCGGTGCTCTTTGCGGCACGTCCTGAGTGTGCCCGGTCAAGCGTGGCGGCGTCGTCCGCGGGCGGTGGAGCGGCGGCGCAACGGCACGGTTCTCAGTCCGGCCAGCAGGTGTGCCTGTCTGGCCAGGCAGACCGAGACGGCACGGCGGGAGACGCCACGTTGCGATTCCGCCCAGGTGAGGGTGTCCTGAAGCGCTCGCCAGCGGGCCTGGGGAGACCACATCCGTTCGCGAAGCGCCTCGGCCGCCTGCTTGGTGGAGGTCATGGCGGTTCCCCCAAGGCCTGCCTCAGCGTCCGGATACGATCCGCCTTGCGTTCGTTGTCCGGCAAGGCCTCTTGACAGCGCAACATGTCACGGTCGGATAAGCCGCGGCAGACGATCCCGGCGGCCGTCTTGACCTCGACGGAGACGGCCCGGGAGCTGGGCCAGGCTCCCAGTCCTCTGACCTGCAGGAACACATCGAGCGCCCCGCCTGCGCAGATCATGCAGTAGACCGCCTGTCCGCCCAGCCAGCCGGGACGGCGCCCGGCCACGGGCCGCCAGTCCGATTCAGTCCTCCCCCACTCCGCCTGGAGGGCTGCGAGCGCCTTCTCGCACCGCCGGAGGTTGGCGGCGGTCGGCCGCACCCACACGTCGAGGTCATAGGTGAGCACAGGCTGATGCCGGAGCATGAAGTTGACACCGCCCAGCAACAGGAACTGCACCCGCCACTCCAAGAGGGTCGCCAGCATGCCGTCAATGTTCATACCACGAATATAGTCCCTTCCGAGGTCACGACAAAGGCGTGTGCGACGGCGCCTGACCGCGGTTCTCCGGCAGCGAGCGCCATTCGGCCTCGACCTCCGCAAACCAGTTCTCGAGGATGAGGCTGAGCCGGCTCACCTGCGCGGGGTGCGCCTCGGCCAGGTTCTCCCTCTCGCCGGGATCGGCGCGCAGGTTGAACAGCAGCGGCGCCCGCGGCGCCCCGATCTCAACGACCGGGTACGGCGGCCGGAAGATGCCATTGTGGATGAAATGCTCCGGGCCGTACATCGAGACGGCGAGCCACTGGATGTCCGGAACCTCGCCGGCGCCGTCCCGCCACGGCCGCACCAGCTTCCAGTCGCCGTCGCGCACCGCCGCATTGCACTCGGGCAGGGGGGCGTAGCGGTTCCACTGCCAGCAGCGGCGGGTCTGGGTCTTGCCGTCCTCGCCGCGCAGCACGGGGAGGACATTCACGCCGTCGAGCGGGAGGTTGTCCGGCGGCAGCGGCGTGCCGGTCGCCGCCAGCAGCGTCGGCAGCCAGTCGGCGAAGTGCACCATCCCGCCGACTTCGCGGCGGCCGGGCAGGCCGGCCGGCCAGCGCAGAATCATGGGCACACGGATGCCGCCCTCGTAGACATTGCCCTTGCAGCCGTTGAGGTTGCTGTTGAAGCGGTCGAGCCGCTCGTCGCCGCGGCCGCCGAACTGCGGGCCGTTGTCGCTGCAGAACAGCACGAGGGTGTTCTCCTCGAGACCGCAGCGCCGGAGCGTCTCCAGCACGCGCGCCACCGCGCTGTCCATGCGGTGTATCATGCCGTAGAGCCTGGCCACCCCGCCCGTCGGCACGCCGGCCTTGCCGAGGAAGGGCTTGACCTCCTCGTCGGGCACCTGCAACGGCGTGTGCGGGGCGTTGAAGGTGAGGTGCAGGAAGAACGGCTCGCGGCGGTGCCGTTCGATGAAGGCGGAGGCCTCCTCGGCCCACAGGTCGGTGAGGTAGCGTCCGTCGCTGCGCCGGGCCTGTCCGCCCCATTCGATGCGCCACTGCCAGTAGTCGTGCATGCCGCCGCGGAAACACACGGTCTCGTCAAAGCCGCGGCGCTGCGGATGGTAGCGTTCATCGAAGGCGCCGAGATGCCACTTGCCGACCAGCCCGGTGGCGTAGCCGGCGGCCTTGAGCATGTCCGCCAGGGTGCGCTCGCGCAACGCCAGCCGCTCCAGCCCCCACCACTCAAGGGTGTCGACCGAGCCGGTGCGGTGCGGGTAGCGCCCGGTCAGGAGACAGGCCCGCGAGGGATTGCAGACCGGCGAGGCGGTGTAGTGCTGCGTCAGGCAGACCCCCTCGCGGATCAGGGCGTCGAGGGTCGGGGTGCTCGACAGGCCGCCGTTGAGGGCGCTGAAGTCGCCGTAGCCGAGGTCGTCGGCGAGGATGAAGACGATGTTGGGGCGGCTCATCGGGGCGTCTCCCTGCCGTCGCTCACCCCTCGATCATCCGCCGTTTCATCTCGATGTAGTACATGGCGTTGTCGTACGAGATCTCGGGGGAGAACGTGTGGTCGAGGTGTGGAATGTAGCCGCCCTGTTCGAAGAGGGGCGGGATCTTGCTCTCGAGTTCGCGGCGGATGGCGTCACGGCCCTTCGCGATCTCGAGTTTGTCGATGCCGCCGCACAGCGCGAGGCTGCGCCCGAACTTGCGTCGGAGTCTGACCGGATCCATGCCCGAGGCCTGTTCCAGCGGCCAGAAGCAGTTGATGCCGGCCTCCATCCACAGGGGCACGAGAACCTCAGGGTCGCCGTCGGAGTCCACCCAGAAGGACCGGATGCCGGCCTGGCGCAGGCGGTCAATGATCCGCGCGTAAGGCTTGAGGAAGAAGCGGCGGAACTGGGCCGGGCCGAAGAGCGGGCCGCCCTTGCCGGCGCAGTCCTCGAAGAAGTTGAAGTAGTCGAACTGGACGTCTTTGAGCGCCGGTTCGATCAGCCGTAGCAGGAACTCGGTGTTGAACTCGACCATCTCCTCGACCAGGGCCGGGTCGTCGTAGAACAGCAGCGAAAGGTTCTCGGTGCCGACCCAAGAGCGCAGCTGCGAGTACAGCCCGAAGGAACCGTTGCCCAGCAGGCAGACCGGGTAGTCGCGGCCGCGCCAGGCCCGCGCCATCTCGTCCCACCACAGCGGGTAGCGGACCGGCAGGTCAGGGTCGTAACGACGTTTCAGTTCCGCCCACGACTGGCGGTCGCGCACGGGAAAGCTCAGGTACGTATCCATGGACATGCGGGTGTCGCGCACGGTTCCCGTCTTGAGGGCGCGGGTGACGATGCCGTTGGCGTGGCGGGCCGTAATCGTCTCCTCGTCCTCGGCGAGAACCTCATACTCGAAGCCCGGAATCATGCCGGTGTTCAGGCGGGCGAAGGCCCGGCGGTCGAGGCCAAAAAGCGGTTCCCCCTCGAACATGTCCGTGCTGCCGACGCGCGAGCGGCCGGGCGGCATGCCTTCGCGCCACCAGCGCTCGACCGTCTGCCCCCAGCAGCCCAGCTCGTAGTTCGGCACCCACGGGGTGGGTTCGCAGGCCAGGACCTTCAGGAAGCACTCGCGATGTGTCATCTCCACAGGCCTCCGGGTCGCCGGCCGCCGCAGGCCGGCACCGCGCCCCGCATTCAGTCGCCCTGCCCGCAGGCCAGGGCCAGCCGCCGAAGGTAGTAGGTGTAGTTGGCGAACGAGATGTCCGGCGGGCAGGAGTGGTCGGTGTGCGGGATGTAGCCGCCGGCGGCGAGCAGGGGGCGCACACGCTCGATCTCGGCATCAATGGCGGCCGGCCCTTTCGCCAGGGCCCGCTTGTCCACCCCGCCCCACAGGCGCAGACCGGGCCCGTACTCGCGGCGGACGGCATTGACATCCATGCCGGACTGCACCTCGAACGGATACAGGAAGTTCAGGCCCGCATCCATCCACACGGGGATCAGCGGGCCGATCTGCCCGTCACTGTCCAGGCCCACGTACTTGACTCCCTTGCCGCGCAGGAACTCGGTGACCCGGCTGTACCGGGGCAGCATGTAGCGGCGCGCCATCTGCGGCGAGATCAGCGGGGCATGGTTGTAGGCCATGTCCTCCCAGAAGCCGAAGGCATCAATCTCCACCACGGCGAGAATCTGTTCCATGATGGCGAGAATCAGGTCGGCGTTGGCCTCCATCATCTCCTCGATGAAGGCGGGGTCGTCGTAGAACAACGTGCAGAGCCTCTCGACGCCGAGCAGATTGCGCAGCGGCCCGAAGAACCCTCCCCAGCGGTCGGAGATGATGATCAGCGGCGCCGGTTGGGCCCGCCACTCGCGCAGCTGCCGTGCCCAGTCCGGGCCGATGCGCGCGCTCAGGTCGGGCTTCATCCGCTCGGCCCAGAAGGCGCGGAACTCCCGGCGGTTGGTGACCGGGAACTTGAGGAACTGCGGCATCGAGCTGTGCGGCTGGTCGCGGCGCTCCCGCATCAGGATGCCCTCGTGGTTCACGTAGACCACGTGCTCGGCGGTCTCTTCGACCACCTTCCGCTCGAACGGCGGGTTGGGGAAGAACCAGTGGCCGAACCACAGGCGGCGGTCACACGCGTCGGCCGGCGAACCCTTGGCCGGGTCGAAACCCTCCCGTTTCCAGCGCTCGATCGTCTCGGGCCAGGCCCCCCAGTTCCAGAACGGCGTGTGGTCGCAGGGCGCGTACTCCATGCAGGCGCGGAAGCGTTCAAGGTCAGTCATCGGTGCATCCCGGTGCTGGGGGTCGGACAATCCGCGGAACGTAGCGCCGCCCGGCCCGATTGGCCACACAAGGAGCCCCGGCCGCGTCGGACACGCGACCGGGGCCGGGAGAACACGCTCCGCCAACCCAGGCGGCTAGCGCTGGAGGCACGCCTGAATGTCCGCCTCCGCCGTCGTGGTCGGGCCGATCGCAAACTTGTCCACGAGTACCTTGAGCACGGCCGGCGAGACGAAGGCCGGCAGGCTCGGCCCCAGACGGATGTTGCGGATGCCCAGGTGCAGCAGGGTCAGCAGAATCGCCACCGCCTTCTGCTCATACCAGGACAGGATCAGCGACAGCGGCAGGTCGTTGACCCCGCAGTTGAAGGCCTTCGACAGCGCCACCGCGATCTGCACCGCCGAGTATGCGTCGTTGCACTGCCCGATGTCCAGCAGCCGCGGGATGCCTCCGGTGTCGCCGAAGGCCAGCTTGTTGAAGCGGTACTTGCCGCACGCCAGGGTCAGGATCACCGTGTCCTGCGGCGCCTTCTCCGCGAACTCGGTGTAGTAGTTGCGGCCGGGCTTGGCGCCGTCGCAGCCGCCGACCAGGAAGAAGTGCCGGATCTTGCCGGCCTTGACCGCCTCGATGACCGCGCCCGCCGCCTGCATGACCGCATGGCGTCCGAAGCCCACCAGGATCGTCTGCGCCGGCGCGTCCTCGGCAAAGCCGGGCGCCGCCAGCGCGGCCTGGATCACCGGCGCGAAATTGCCGTCGCCCACATGCGTCACGCCGGGCCACGCCACCAGCCCGGAGGTGAAGAGGCGCCCCTGGTAGCTCTCCTTCGGCTTCTGGATGCAGTTGGTGGTCATGAGGATCGCGCCCGGGAAGGCGTCGAACTCCTTGCGCTGATCCTGCCAGGCGCCGCCGTAGTTGCCGACCAGGTGCTTGTACTTCTTCAGCCCCGGGTAGGCGTTGCAGGGCAGCATCTCGCCGTGGGTGTAGACGTTGATGCCCTTGCCCTCGGTCTGCTTCAGCAGCGCGTCCAGATCCTTCAGGTCGTGCCCGGAAACCAGGATCGCCTTGCCCTTGACCGGCGTGATCCGCACCGGCGTCGGCTCGGGATGGCCGTAGGCGCCGGTGTTGGCCGCATCGAGCAGCTCCATCGCCTTCAGGTTGCACGCGCCGCAGCCCAGGCACAGGCCGAGCAGGCGGCCGACATCCGCGACGTCCTCGGCCAGGGCGTTCAACGCCTCGTGGAAGAAGGCGTAGACGCCGTCGTCATCCTTGCCCAGGATATGGGCGTGGTCGGCGTACGCCGCGGCACCCTTCATCCCGTATACCAGCAGTTCCTGCAGACCGGCGACATCCTCGCCGAACCGGGCCCGCCGGGCCTCGACCCCCACCGCCTCGCCTTGTGCAACCAGACCCTTGAGATCGGCCGCTGGCTGCCACGCCGCCGGCCCCCCCAGCCTCTGCACCGGCTCACCCGCCTTCGCCGCCGCCTTCTCGTACAGAGCCTTGGCGCGATCGCGCAACACCGCCAACTTCCGCGCCACCTCCGCCACCCGCGCCGGGTCAAAGTTGACGTTGGTGACCGTGGTGAACAACGCCTCGACGGTGCCGACGTTGACCGCCGCGTCCGTCACCCCCAGCTGCCGTGCCCGGTGCGCATACTGCGCCAACCCCTTGACGGCGTGGATCACCAAGTCCTGCAGCGCCGCCGTCTCCGGATCCTTGCCGCACACCCCGTAGCTCGTGCACCCCGTGCACCGCGCCGTCTGCTCACACTGGAAACAAAACATGCTCATCGTCGGGACCCTTTCTCTTTCGCTCGGTTGTGGGTTGGCCGGCATCATCCTCCGCGAGGACGCGAAGCTCACTTCCGGTTGTGCGTCTTTGGGCCCTGGAGTCTTCGAGGCTGGTGCACAGGCCGTTCACACGCGCTCCAGGACATCGCCCCGGATGCCGATCTGCACCCGGTGGTACGGCACCACCTTGCCCGACTGCGCCAGCGCCTGTTCGACGATCCGCACCAGCCCGTTGCAGCACGGCACCTCCATGTGCGCCACCGTGACGCTGCGGATCGCATTCTGCCGGACGATGGCGGCGAGTTTCCCGACGTAGCTGTCGGTCTCGTCCAGCTTCGGGCAGGCGATGATCAGCCGCCGCCCGCGGAGCAGCTCGGCCTGGAAGGCACCGTAGGCGTGCGCCACGCAGTCGGCGGATACCAGCAGGTCGGCCTGATCCCAGTACGGCGCGGAGACCGGCACCAGGTGAAGCTGGATCGGCCACTGCCGCAGCTCGGAGGCCACGTCCCCCGCGGGCGGGACATTCGGAGCCGCCGGCCGGGCGGCGCCGCGCCGCGGCCTGTCGTCCAGGCTCATCGCCCGCAGGCCGGGGCAGCCAGCGTGCGCCTTCGCCGGCGCCGGGGCAGGGGAGGGGCCAGGTGGCGCCGGGGCGGACGCGCCCCCGGCGAGGTGGGCCTTGACCTCGGCCTCGTCAAAGGCGTTGGCCTCCCGCTCCTCGATCGTGATCGCGCCCTGCGGACACTCGCCGAGGCACGCCCCCAGCCCGTCGCAGTACGAATCCTTGACCAGGCGCGCCTTGCCGTCCACCAGCGCAATCGCGCCTTCGTGGCAGGCCTCGATGCACAGCCCGCAACCGCTGCACTTCTCCGGGGCGATGCTGACAATCTTGCGCTTCATGATGATGACCTTTCCACAGTGGAGATATGTGTTGCCGGCAAGTGCCCTGCCCGCCAGGCGTCCCCGCCTTTCATCCCTGTGCCCGCCGTCGCACGCCCGGCCGGGACGCCGCCGCCGGACGCTCCGGGGCAGACCCCGCGCCCCCCTTGCGCAGCGACGTCCGCGGGCGGGCCGGCGCGCTGTCCGCCGGCAGGCGGAGGCTGTTGCGCACGTCCGCCAGGCGGGTCTGCCGCGGATGCAGCGGTGCCCCTTGCAGACCGGCAGCCCGATCAGGCACCGCGTGGGTTGCAGAGGCCCGTCAACCGCCTCGTAGACCTCAAGCAGTGTCACCTCCTCCGCCGGCCGCGCCAGCGAGAACCCGCCCTGCGGCCCTCGCACCGACGCCACCAGCCCGGCGCGCGTCAGCCGCTGCAGCACCTTCGCCAAGTGCGCCTCCGAGGCGTGCAACGCGGCCGCCATCGCCCGCGTCTGCCGGACCCCGCCCGCCCCGGAGGCCAGCAGGATCATCGTGTGCAGCGCCAACGCCGCCGCCTCGGAAACCTTCAGAACCTGCGCCATGGTCGCACCCCGTGCCGGCCGCCCGGCCGTGCCCTTTCGTGAATCAGTATATAAGTACCATAATACCTGTTTAGACGGGTGTCAAGGCGGGAAGTTGCGGAGTCCGCACTTTTTTCCCTCTACCCGGCGCCGCCTGGCCGCCTGATCCGTCCTGCCGGGGCGGGGCGCGTCAGCCGACTGGCGTTCAGTGTGTGTGTCGCGGCGGACGCCGTCGCGACACGAGGGGAGGGCGGTCTTCGTCTGGCCGTCCCGCGGCAGTATCCCTCTGGACGTCAGTCCGTCACCCCGTCGGCCCCGGTCAGGCCCGACGGCGCCGCAGGGTGAGCGCGGCGGCGAAGAGGGCGAGCAGCCCCGCGGTGGCGGGTTCGGGCAGCACGGTCACGCTGCCCAGGGCGATGACCTGCTCGACGTTGGTGTTGAGCACGCGCAGCCGCACGTCATAGCTGGCATTCCTGGCCAAGCCGAGCGCGACGGCGTCGAGACTGCCGAGCAGGCCGTGGGTGGTGGCCGAGCCGACTTCCGTCAGGCCGCTGGCGAAACGGATCCACTCTTCGACGCCGACGGTCGAGCGCACGGGCCAAGTCGAAGAGCCGATGGACGAACCGCCGACGGCGACGCCAAAGCTCTGTCCGCCGCCGGTGTCGCGGAACTCGATGCGGATCGGGTACCAACCGGCCGCCGCCACGGTGACGGAATTGGGCATGCCCCCCCCGCTGTTGAAGATGCCCTCGTAGGCGCTGTCCAGGTCGCTGTCCGCCGACAGGACTACATTGTCGTCGGCCCCGCCGGTTACCGTGTAGGTGCCGGCGCTCGCGAAGTACATCTCGCCGCTCAGCCGTGTGCTCCAGGTGTCGCCCAGGCCGCCGAGGCCCCAGAGCGCGGAGGACCCCGGCGTCCACGTTTCCGGGCCGGCGCCCCAGCCGCCCCACCAGCTCATGTTGACCGGGCCGGTGAACAGCCGCTGCGAGGCGTGCACACTGAAGTTGGTGTCGCTGAACACGTCCATGGTCAGCGCATCCGTGACCGGCGCCGGGTGGGTCTTCAGGTACTCGAGGGAGTAGCCGGCGAAGGGGTGCCCGCTGGCGGCCGTGTAGTCATCGCCGGGGATGTTCTCAGAAACGGCGTAGATGGCGCCGCCGCCGTTCTCTCCGAACTGCCACGAGAGGGCATGCTGACCGGAACTCAGCAGGACGGAGCCCGGATGGCGGGCGGTGTCGTTCTGGTTGTAGACCTGGTCTCCATCGACGAACACCGCCAGCAGATCGTCGGCACCGCCGCCGAACGTGTAGGTGCCGGCGGTCGGGACGTTGACGTAGCCTTCCCACCGCACGCCGTAGCCGTCTGCCTGACCGGCAGGGCCACCGGAACCCCAGTTCTCGTCCTTCGGGGTGGCGTCAACTCCTTCCTCAAGTACGGTGCCAGCCAGGTTGACGCTGGCGTAGGCGGTCATGTAGAGTCCGCCGGGAGTAAGGGTGATGGCTCCTGGGTTGGTGTGGTAGGCTTTTCCGTAGATCGGGACCACCTTGTTGTCCGGCGTCGAGCCGGTGATCTGGGCCGCCAGATCCGCCGCGCGAACCAGGCCCGCCGCACCCACCATCGCCGCCGCCGCCAGGATCAGAACTCGCCGCATCATGGCACACCTCCTTACTGCAGTTGCAGGCCGCTTGAGGACGGGACGCAAGGACAACCGGATCATCTCCGTATACTATATACCATAACTCCCTCGTCGGTTCACGCAGAAACCCCACGGGTTCTCACCGTGAGGACGCCAAGGGCCGGCCGTACAAGGCCCGGCGGCTACGGCCGTCCCCCAACCGTTCCACCCGCCGCCTGGATGCGTACGGCATTGCGGCCGGCGGCAAACACACGGTGCAGGCGCAGGTTGGTGACGCCAGGCCTGGGCTCGGCGAGCGGCTGCGGCTTGACCGTGCGCAGCGGCGCCAGCATCTCGCGCAGGAACTCGGGCGTGGCCTGGCCGCGGCCTTCGAGCGTCTCCAGCCCGGTGCCGTCCGGACGGAACACCTTGCCGTGCTCGGCCACCGCCTGGCCCCGGAACGCCTCGCCGCCCAAGTCGAAGGTCATCTTGCGGTTGCTCATCATGTAGCCCAGCAGGTAGAGCTTCAGCTCCGGGCTGGGCGGCGTGATCCGCAGGGAGGCGGTCGAACTGAACAGGGTGAAGGCCACCTTGCCCTTGAAGCCGTCGAACTGGAAGGCCTCGACCCGCCCGCGCAACTCCCTCTCCCAGTCGAGTTTATTGGACTCGCGGTCGGCGGGGGCGACGAAGCCGGCGTGGTAGGCGAACTCGCCGCGATCCCTGAGGTGCACCATGCTCCAGGCGTTGCCCTCGTACCAGATGTCGCGCACCAACAGCCGCCCGCCCTGGCGCACGTCATAGAGCGGCACACCGGCCTGGTGATGGCTGTGCCGCGACGACGAGCCCGCGAACAACGCCACCCACGGCTGCGCCGCGGCGTCGCCGCCCGCGCCCGCTGGCCCTTGAGCGCCGCGGCCTGGGTGATCGCGGCCTGGAACTCCGCCGTCCCGGCCCCGGGCGGCACCTCGATGACGGGCCGCCCGCGCCGCTCGGCGAACGGCACCGGCTGCGGCCTGGCGTCTGCGATGTCCGCAACCTTGACCACGCGGTTGTCCAGATCGGTCACGCGGCCCTTCACGTCGAGGGCCTTTGCGGCCGTCCAGCGGTTGCCGACGGGGATCAGGTCGGACTGGTCGGTGGGCGGCCGGTTGACCACCAGCGGCCCTTGGGCGGCGGCGCGGAGGGTGTTGTCGAGCAGCAGGATCGGGCCGTTGTTCTCGATGCTCACCGGGACGGCGCCGGTGGGGTCAAGGATGAGGTTGTCCTGCAGGGTGGCCTGGGCGCCCCAGGTCTCGGTGTCCTTCCAGTTGTCGGCCCGCTTGGCGTGGAAGAAGCGGCGGGAGCCGATGGATGTGTTGCCCAGGAACGAGAAGTAGCCGGTGTGGCGGAGGGTGATGTCGGCGTCCTTGGAGCGCAGGAAGGTGCTGTAGTAGACGTGGAAGTTGCCGGCCCGGAACTCGTTGCTGGCCCCGATGCCACAGTCCTCGAACCAGCAGCCCCAGATGTACCAGTCCAGGGAGTTGAAGCCCTGGATGCTGATCGCCGCCTTGGCGCAGCGGTAGAAGCGGCAGCGCAGCACGGCGGTCTCGGCGATGCCGTCCCTGAAACCGGCCTCGATGCCGAACTCGACGTCCTTGACGATCATGTCCACGCACTCGTTGGCGGTGGCGAAGCTCGGCCCGTGCTGGATGGCCGTCTTGGCCTTGCCCGCGCCGTCCAGGGTCAGGCGGCTGATCGAGGCGTACCAGGCGTCATAGAACAGCATGCTCCTGCCCGCGGGACCGTCCCACTTGAGGCTCGTGGTCTGCGGGTCTTCGCCGACGATGGCGATGCCCAGGGGGTCATGGTGTGCGACACGTTCCAGCCTCAGCGTGCCGGTGATCCGGTAGGTGCCCGCCGGGATGTAGAGCACGCGCCTGGGCGTGGACTGGGGGCGGATGCTCAGCAGCGCCGCCTGGATGGCCTGCGTGTCGTCGGCCTTGCCGTCCCCCACCGCCCCGAAATCGGCCTTCACGTCCGCCCAACTGGGGAAGGGGCCGACACACTCGTCGCCGATGGCCACGTCGGCGGGCGCCGCCGCCACCGCAGCCGCCAGCCCCAGTCACGCCGCGCACGCCAGAGTCAGGGCACCGGCCACACCCATGAAGCAGGCTCGCACCGTCCCGGTCCTCCGTTCTCTCATCGTCTGGTTCCCTTCATTCCTGATCGGCACGAGAGGCCCGGCCTTGCCGCCCGCACAGCGGGGCGTCCCGCCTTTGCCCTGCCGCGGCGCGGCGCGCCCCCAGGGCGGGAACGGTTCCGGCCGCCACGGACGGGGTTTGCGCATTCATGTGGCAGCGCCCCGCGGCCCGTCCGGGGCAGGCTTCCCCCGCGCCGGGACGCCGTCCAGCGCCCCGCGCAGGGCGGTGAGGAAGGCGGTGCCATGCCTCGGATCCGGCAGCAGGCAGCAGCCTTCCGTCCACTCGTTCCAGGCGTTGATCAGCAGCATGCGGTTGCCGCCGCCCGCGCGCTCGATGCTCTCCCGGCACAGACCGACAAGCTGGCCGAACCGTTCCGGCGTGCTGCCGGTCACGATGGGTTCGTAGTGCAGGCGGCGGAAATCCACGGGCAGCGTTGCGCCGCGGTGCCAGCGCGGGGTGTTGTCGAAGCCCACCGTCGCCACCGGATGGAAGGGCAGCCCCCGGTTCCCGCACAGGGCGAAGAGCTGCCTGTGCGTCGTGATCACGTCGGTATACGGCACCACCGGCCAGGCGTCGGTGAGGGCGGGGAAGGCGGCCGTGCGGGCGGCATTGTAGCCGTAGATCGAATCGATTCCGACCGCCTTGAGGCGCGGGATGAGGCCGGGCCACCAGCAGTGCACGGTCTCGGCGTTCTCGTAGTTCGCCACGTTCATCATCAGGTGGAGCCCGTCCGGCGAGGCGGCGCGCATGGCCGCCAGGCCGCGGGCGATCTCCGCGTCGTCGCCGAGCTGGTCCTGCAGGGGTTGCCAGTTCCAGAAGGCGAAGACCGGGCGGCCGTCGAGGCGCAGGTAGTTGGGTTCGGCGAAGTAGTTTGCCTCGCAGTGGCGCACGACCGCGGTCAAATCGTCCGGGGAGTGCCGGATTTCCAGCAGCGGCTTGTCATATGCCAGGGCCTGGCCCTCGTGGCGTGTCGCCCCGCCGGTGTGGCCTCGGAAGGCCTCCCGCGCCGCCGGCCAGACCCCCCACGTGTGGTTGGCCCACATGACGAAGAACTTCAGCCGGTGGCGGTTGCGGGCCTTAAGGAAGCCGTCCTCCAGCGCGCGGTGGAGGAACTGGGTGCCGCCATACCAGTACCAGTCGAACAGGAAACACGTAATGCCGTGGTCGGCGGCCAGGGCAATCTGGCGTTCCATCCAGGCGGGGGCCGATTCGTCGAACGCGCCCCACGCGCACTGTCTCGGCTGCTCGTGGCCTTCGAACAGCGGGCGTGCCTGTTCGAGCAGCCGCCACTCGCTGAACCCCGGCCCGTACCAGCGCTCGTAGTGCGCATCGGGGTGCCAACTGGGAAAATAGACCGCAACGACTTCCATGTTCAAGGCCTCCGTCGAGCCCAGTCGGGCCGGGCCTCCGGCACGGGGACTCTGCCCGCGACCATCCTTCTGCCGCAAACCGGACGCGATGCCCGGCGTCACCGCTCCGCCCACCGCAGCGCCCGCTCGTCCCGCCGGCGGATCTCATCCCACTCCGCCGCGGTCCAGCCCGTTGCCGGCCCCTGGGGCCAGATGCCGAAGAGTGTCGCATCGACCAGCAGGCCATGCTTCCGGATCGCCGCCCGCGCGGCCTCCAGATCCTCCAGGCCGCAGCCGCAACTGATGACCTTGGTGCGATCCACGCCGGCCTGAACCAAGTCGCCGAGCGTCATCTGGCCGGCGTTGACGCCGCGCAGGCCGGGGGTGGCGCAGAGCGCCGGCAGCACGGCCGCGAAGTTGCCGCAGGAATGGACCGTCACACCGCCCAGCGCGCAGGCGATCCGTTCGATGTAAGGCTGGAAAAACTCACGGTAGAAATCGGGCGAGATCATGACCAGGCTGTCGGCCGAGACGCTGGCCCCGGCGTCGTCCGGCACCCAGTCCCAGCCGAACAGGTGCGTGCCCACGAAGAGCTCCCCGAGCAGGTCAGCCTGCAGCGTCCAGAACATGACGAACGCATCCGTCACCCGCCGCATGAGCCGGTGGTACCCCTCGGGATTTTCGTAGGCCGCGACCAGGAAGGCGTCATAGGACCAGAGCTTGCCGCAGACGTCGGCCGGCCCCTGCATGTCCACCACATGCACGGGCAGCCTCCCGTCGGTCGCTTCGACGAACCACGCCTGCATGTCGAGCCAGTGGCGG
>MVZH01000019.1 GCA_002068325.1 Lentisphaerae bacterium ADurb.BinA184
CGGCTTCAGCCGCCGTTCCGCCTTCGACGGCATCCCCCACTCGGTCGGCGTCCTGCGCGACCTCTTCCGCTTCATCTCGCTGGGCGACCTGCCGGCGCAGCTGGCCTGGTGCGTGGACGACCTCGCCGAGGTCCTCGCCGCCGCCGATGCGCCAGGCATCCTCGACCGCTACTACCGCGAGGGCAAGGGCAGCGACCCCATCGTCCATTTCTACGAGACCTTCCTCGCCGAGTACGATCCCGCCGAGCGCGAGCGCCGCGGCGTCTACTACACCCCGGAACCCGTAGTGGACTTCATCGTCCGCTCGCTGCACGCCCTGCTCAAGAGCGAATTCGGCCAGGCGGACGGGCTGGCCTCGGAGGGCGTCACGCTCCTCGACCCCGCCGCGGGAACCATGACCTTCCTCGCCCGCGCCGCCCAAGAGGCCGTGCGCGAATTCGAGACCAAGTACGGCGCCGGCGGACGCGAGGACTTCATCCGCCGCCACGTGCTGCGCAACTTCTACGCCTTCGAGCTGATGATGGCACCCTACGCGGTCGGCCACCTCAAGATGGGCTTCTTCCTCGAAGAGCTCGGGCACCGCCTGGCCGACGATGAGCGGATTCCGTTCTTCCTTACCAACACGTTGGAAAACGAGGAGCTCGAGCAGAGCCGGCTACCCGGCTTCTCCGCGCTGGCCGAGGAGTCGCGCCTGGCCGGCACGGTGAAGCGGCAGACGCCGATCCTGGTCATCCTCGGCAATCCGCCGTACTCCGGTCAGTCGAGCAACATGGGCGAGTGGATACGCGGGCTTACCGCCGACTATAAGCGGGTGGACGGGCGGCCGCTGGGCGAGCGCAACCCCAAGTGGCTGCAGGACGACTACGTCAAGTTCCTGCGCTTCGCCCAGTGGAAGATCGAACAGGCCGGCCGCGGGGTGGTCGGCATGATCACCAACCATTCCTACCTCGACAACCCAACTTTCCGCGGCATGCGCCAGAGCCTGATGCGCACCTTCGACGCCATCCACGTGCTCGACCTGCACGGCAACGCGCTCAAACGCGAGGCCTGCCCCGACGGCAGCCCGGACCAGAACGTCTTCGACATCCGCCAGGGCGTGGCCATCGCCCTTTTCGTCAAGCGCGGCGGCCAAGGCAGGCCTGAGCCGGTCGTCCGGCACGCCGACTTCTGGGGCACGAGAGAGAAGAAACACACCTGGCTGCGCCGCCACGGCGTCGGGAACACACGATGGAAGACCCTGTCTCCCGCCTCGCCCCATTACCTGTTCGTGCCGCGCGACGACCGGCTCGAAGCCAGGTACCGGGAGTTCGTCTCGATCCCCGATCTCTTCCCAGTCAGCAGCGTCGGCGTCGTCACCGCCCGCGACGGCCTGACCATCCAGTGGACGCCCGAGGACGTGTGGAAGACCGTCCTCGTCTTCTCGAAGATGGAGCCGGAGCTGGCGCGCCAGGGGTACGAGCTTGGCAAGGACGCGCGCGACTGGAAGGTCGCCCTGGCCCAAAAGGACCTCCTCGATTCCGGGCCGAGCCGCGACAAGATCGTCCCCATCCTCTATCGCCCCTTCGACGTGCGCCACACGTACTACACGGGGCGCACCCGCGGATTCGTCTGCATGCCACGCCGTGAAGTCATGGGCCACCTGCTGGCCGGGGAAAACCTGGCGCTCATCGTCCCGCGGCAGCACAAACACGAGTTCGGGGCGCTGGTCACCAACCGTATCGGGGGACACAAGGCGGTGGCGGCCTACGACATCAACTACTACTTCCCGCTCCGTCTCTACCCCGAGACCGAGATCGAAGACATGTTCTCAGTCCACGACCCGCCGGGGCCGCGCCCGAACCTGAATCCGAAGCTCGTGGCCGCGCTCGAAACCGCCTGCGGCCGGCCCCTCTCACCGGAAGACATCCTCCACTACGTCTACGCCATCCTCTACACCCCGGCGTACCGCACGAAGTATGCCGAGTCCCTGCGCCTGGACTTCCCGCGCATCCCCTTCACCGCCGACGCCGCGCTGTTCGGTGACCTGGCCACACTCGGCGCGCGGCTGACGGAGCTGCACCTGCTGCGCTCAAAGGAACTCGATCCCCCGGCCTGCCGCTTCGAGGGGATGGGCGACAACCGCATCGGCAGGGGCGACAGCGGCGGCCTCGCCTACGACGCGGCGGCGCAGCGCGTCCGCATCAACGCCGCCCAACACTTCGCGCCGGTCCCGGCCCAGGTGTGGGCGTACCAGGTCGGCGGCTACCAAGTCTGCGAAAAATGGCTCAAGGATCGCCAGGGCCGCCGCCTCGAACTCGACGACATCCGCGCCTACTGCCGGATCGTCACCGCCCTCGGACGAACCCTCGAACTCCAGGCCGGGCTGGACGCCCTCTTCCCCCAAGTCGAAGCGGCGGCCGCCCCCTGACCGCCGCCCACAGGCCAGCCTTCCCCTTCCCGAAGACGGCGTGCGCCCTCAGCCCGGGATCGTCAGGGTGAACGTGCTCCCCTGGCCGGGCGCACTCTCGACGGTCACCCGCCCGCCGTGCGCCTGCATGATGTGCTTGACGATGGCCAGCCCCAGCCCCGTGCCCCCCAGCTCGCGGCTGCGCGCCTTGTCAATGCGGTAGAACCGCTCGAAGATCAGGCCATGATGCTCCGGGGCAATGCCGCAGCCCCAGTCGCGCACGCTGACGCCGAATCCCTCCCCCTGCCGGAAGCCCCTCACCTCGACCCGCCCCCCCTGTGGACTGTAGTTGATGGCATTGTCCAGCAGGTTGGCGACGGCCTGCTGGAGAAGGGTCGGCGCCGCCCGCCCCTGCAGATCGTCCGGACACTCGACCACCAGCGCAATCCCACGGTCGGACGCCTTCCCCGCGCACGCCTGAACCGCGCCCCGCAGAAGGGCAGGCACGCTGCAGGACTCCTTGGCGAGCGGGCCATCCTCATGCTCCTTCTCGACCCGCGCCAGCTGCAGCAGATCCTCGATGATCGCGTTGAGCCGCTCGGTCTGCGAGGCCAAGATGCCGAGGAAACGCCGGGCGGTCGCCGGATCCTCGATGGCACCGTCCTGCAGGGTCTCGACAAAGCCACGGATGGATGTGACCGGCGTGCGCAGCTCGTGCGAGACGTTGGCCGCAAACTCCCGCCGCACATTCTCCAGCCGCCGCAGGCGAGAGACGTCGTTGAGCACGATGACGGCACCGCCCGGCCCCCCGGCCCCGCCCGCCAGCCTCGAACCCCGCACCTGCACGTCAATCTCGCCCGCCTCGCCCTGCAGCCTGGCATCGCCCTCCGCAGGCGCCTGGCCCGCCAGCGCCTGCTCGACGACCTGTTGCAGCGCCGGGTTGCGCACGACCTCCAGCAACCGCCGCCCGACCGCCTCGCCCGGCTTCACCCCCAGCATCCGCGCCGCCGCCTGGTTGAGGCGGACAATCTGCCGCTCGGGCCCGATGGCGATGACCCCCTCGGCCATGCCGGCCAGGATCGCCTCCATCTCCTGCCTCTGCCGGGTGACTGCGTGGAACCGGTCGTCCAGCTGCTCGGCCATCTGATTGAGCGCCGCGGCAAGGGCATCGATCTCGTGCGAATGGCTCACGCGCAGACGGCCGGAGAAGTCGCCGTTCGCCAATCGCGCGGCCCCCTCCTGCATCCGGCCCAGCGGCCGGGCCAGCCAGCGGGCCAGCAGAAAGCTCACAACCGCCACCGCGGCCGCGACCAGCGCGAGGCCCTGCACGGTGCGCAGCCAGCTCTGGCGCTGGGTCTGCCGCAGCGACGTCACCGGGCGCGCCGTGCGCACCACGCCGAGAACGCTCCCGTCGGCGGCCAGCACCGGCAACGCCACATACATCATCTCGTCGTGAAGGGTCTGGCTGGCGCGGCGGCTGTGGCCCGGAGCCCCGCGCAGCGCGGACGCGATCTCGGGGCGCTCGCGGTGGTTGTCCATGGCCGCCGGCGAGGCCTCCGAGTCGGCCACGGGGACGCCGCGCGCATCGGTCACCGTGATGCGAATGGCCGTCCCCCGCGCGACATCTTTGCACCAGCGGTCCAGCTCGTCGAACCGGCCCCCGGCCAGCCGTTCGCCCACCGGCTGACGGAGGATTTCGGCGAGAGCCTGGGTTCCGCGGTCCGCTTCCTTGATGTAGAGCCGATGCCCGATCAGCGACGACGTCATGGCCATGGCCACGAGGGCGGCGACGGCAATCGCCAAGTAGGATGGATAGAGCAGCCAGAAGAGCCGGCGTCTGTGCTGTGCAGCCATCGCGTCGCTTACTCCTTGAAGCGGTAGCCGACCCCCCGCACCGTCTCGACACACTCCCCCGCCGGGCCGAGTTTCCGGCGTAGGCTCACGACCTGCACGTCCACCGACCGTTCCGTCACCGGGTAGTCGCCGCCGCGCACGGCATCAATGATCTGGTTGCGGGTGAACACCCAGCCCGGACGGCGAATCAGGAAATGCAGGAGCTCGAACTCCGTGAAGGTGAGTTCCACCAGCCGCCCGCCGACACGCACCTCGCGGCGCCCCGGGTCCACCGTCAGGTCGCCGCGGCGGACGGCCTCCTCGTCGGACAGGCTCCCGCCCTGGCGTTTCCGCAGCACGGCGCGGACGCGCGCAACCAGGATGCGCGGGCTGAAGGGCTTGGTGACATAGTCGTCGGCACCCAGCTCGAGGCCGGCCACAATGTCGGCCTCCTCGCCTTTCGCCGACAGGATGATGATCGGGACACCCGCGGTCCGCGGGTCGCTCTTGAGCGCCCTGCAGACGTCAAGGCCATCGACGCCGGGCAGCATGAGGTCGAGGATGATCAGGTCCGGCGCCCGCTGTCGCGCCACGGCCAGCGCCTCCTCCCCGCTGGCCGCACAGAGCACGCGGAACCCGCTGCGCGTCAGGTTGTACTCAACCAGCTCGGAGATGTCGCGTTCGTCGTCAGCAACCAGAATAAACTCTCGTGCCATCGGCAACTCCCTCGATGTCGGCATCCAACGCAACCGCCGCCCCCGTTCGGCGGCCCCGCCCCGCTCAAGCCAGGCCCGCCGTCGCGCCAAGGCGTTATCATGGAGTCAGCACCATCTTGCGCACCATCGGTCAGTGACGCCGCACCAGCCGCGCCCCGCGGGGAAGCGCGCCGCGCTCTTCGAGGACAACGAGGTGGTTCCCCCCCTCCCGCAACCAGTCGGCGGGAATGTGATAGTAACGCTGAACCGGCTGGTCATGCCCGGTGTTGAGCAGGTGCGGATGGTTCCCATAGCGGGCGCGGCGGGCGTCGCGGGCGGGCAACTGCCAGTAGCGGCCGATGCCGCGGCCGTTCACCCAGATGAACCCCTTGCACAGTCCGCCGACCTCGACCGCCCACGGCGCCGGCTGCGCCAATTCGGCGGCCGTGACCCGGAACCCCGCGCGGTACCAGCGCAACGGCCCCCCGGCAAGGGTGGGCGCGCCCCAAGCCGGGCCGGAGTCCGTCACGGGATCGAAACGGCGGTGCCCCTCACCCCACAGCCCGCCGGCGAACTCCCAGGGGCCGGCGACCGGACGGCCGTCCAGGGTGACTTTCGAAAGCAGTCCCTTGCGCTCGCGCGACTGCGGGGCGTCAATCATCCAGTCGCCCTTGATCATCCCGATGGCGTCGGCCAGTAGGAGCAGCGTGTTGCGTCCCCGCTCGAGGGTGACGTCGAGGGAACAGGGCGGCGGCGCGGCCTTCTGCCGCTCCTCCTCGAGCCGCTCCGGGACGGTGCCGGCATAGACGCCGTTGACCCAGACGGAGAGCAGGTCGGCGACCGTGACCGCGAGCCGGGCGGTGCCGCCCCGCGCGGCGACGAACTCGGTGCGGTACCAGCCGTAGTCGGTCTCGTCACGGGTGGCGAGCAGCATGTTGTGGGGCAGCTTGACCGGGCGGAAAGCCAGCGGCCGGCAGGGCTCGGTCCCCGGCAGGGGGTCGGCGGCCATCTGCCAACGCAGCGTCTTGCCGGCCGGAAGCATGCGGCGCTGCACACGCACTTCCGGTCCCACCCAGGAACGGTAGACGAGGGCGTGTCGCCGGCGATCGCCGGCCAGCACCGCGGCCCCGTGGTTGGGAAGGTCGAGCGTGAGACCGCGCGCCGTGACGCGCTTGGGCCAGTCGTTGCCGTTGACGACGATGGCCAGCTCGCGCGCGCCCCGGCGGAAGGCATGCAGGACGACGCCGTCGGCGTGTTGCGGCAGGCGGCCGGGGACGAGCACCTCCGGCGCCTGGACCGCGCCTTCGAGCAGGAATTCCGCGTGGCCACGGAGGCAGTCGTGCATGAGCCGGAGGTGCTCGGCCTTGTCGGTCGGCAGGCCGTACTCGTCAAGCGCGGCGTCACAGTCGTAGCTCGTGGTCTGGAGGAACATGGCGTCGCGCTCGAAGTTGGTGCCGCCATGCCACATGTAGTAGTTGATGCCGCTGCCGCCGACGGCGCAGAAGCGCAGCGCCTCGTAGGCAATGTCCTCGGCCTTGCGCAGGTGGTGCGGCTCGCCCCACGTGTCGTACCAGCCCAGCCAGTCCTCGGTCCACAGCAGCGGCTGGCCGGGCCGTTTGCCGCGCATCTCCTCGACACGGCCCCACACGGAGAAGCCGTTCAGGGTCTCGATCACGCCGGCGGGCGCGCCCTCGCACATGATGAGCGGCACGTCGAGTCCGGCGTTGCGTGCGAGGTCCGCACACCAGGCCAGGTACGCCTGCCCGTCGGCACCGTAGCGGTGGGCGACGTTGCCGTACTCGTTTTCCATCTGGGCGAGGATGACGGGGCCGCCGCGGGTGTACTGGCGGTCGCCGACTTCGCGGAGCAGCCGGCCGACCCACGCCTCGACCGCCTTCATGAACGGCCGGTTCAGGGTGCGGGTGACCATGCCGCGCCTGGCGATCAGCCACCACGGCAGGCCGCCGAAGTTGGTCTCGGCGCACACGTACGGGCCGATGCGCAGGATGGCGTAGAGCCCCTCGGCCTGGCAGAGATCGAGGAAGCGGCCGAGGTCGTAGCGGCCGGCGAACGTGACCTCTCCCGGCTGGGGTTCGTGGCCCTCCCAGAACACGTAGGTTTCGATGCAGTTCAGGCCGGCCCGCCTGGCCTCGCGCAGGATCCGCGGCCACATCGCGGGCGTGCTGCGGGGGTAGTGGACGGCGCCGGAGAGGATCAGCGTGCGTTTTCCATCGAGGCTCAGCGAACGCTCGTCAAAGGTCACCATGGCTGTCTGCGCTCCGGAATGTTCGGTCGGCCGCCCGTTGCCTGTGTCCGGTAATGTAGCGCGTGGCGGCGGCGGCGGTTCCGGCGGGTGCACACGCCTTACCGTCCGCGGTCGGACGGGCCGGCGGGATCGAGCGGCCAGTCGTCGGTGCGGAACGGGCTGGCCGGCAACCCGTCGGCATTGTACAGATTGGCGCCCTGAGGGTCGGCGAAGAAGGCGTAGCGCACCGCCACCGGGCGCGGCACCCGGCCGCTCCAGACCCGCACCGTCTCGCCATCGATCGCGGCCGACGCCCAGACGAAGACGCGATCCTCGCCGGCCACGGCAAACTGGCGCAACTCGCCGCCGCGCGCCACCAGTCCGGCGCCGACATGCCGGAAGCACAGACGGATCCGGTCACCCTCCACGGCCATCGTGTCGTAGAGTGGCCCCGAGATGACGACGTCGCGTCCGTACACAGATCCCAGGGCGGCCCGCGCCAGGCGGTCGGCCACGGTCTTCTTGTTGTTCGGATGGATGTCCCAGCTTTCGCCAATGTCGATGCTGACCGCCATGGCCGTGTGCGGCGCCGCCAACGTCTTCAGCTGAACCTCGCGCAGCGCCGCCCAACCGAGGGGGAAGTCGGCCGGCGGGGCATCCGCCGCTGGCGGCATGTAGTCTTTGGGCCGGCCCTGGCCGATGAAGTTCGGCAGCTGCACCCACAGGAATGCGAAGTCCGCAACCTGGGCACCCCCTTCCGGCACCGCAGGGGCTGGGCGCAGCCAGGCCCGGCGCCAGGAACCGATCAGCAGGGGGAATAGGGTCTCGTACTCTCTGGCCCTGCCGGCGTTGCTCTCGCCCTGGTACCAGATGACGCCCCGGATCGGGTACCCGGCTATGGGCGCCAGCATCCCATTGTAGAGGCTGCCCGGCGCGGTCTGTGCGGCGCCCGGCGGCAGCGGCGGCGACGGCCGGGTCGCCGGGCAGGGGCATGCGTTCGTCGCCGTTGCCGCCGTCGGCCGGGGCCAGGTACATCAGGAACGGCAGGCTGCCGAGCCGCCCCGGCGCCCCCCCCTCGTCCACCACCCGCACCACGAGGGTGTTGTTCCCGGCCCGGGCCAGCGCCGCCGGTACCCGGTGGCCGACGGCGTGCGCCTCAGGGCCACTGGCGCCGATCTCGACGCCGTTGAACCAGACCGTGGCGCGGTCATCGCAGCCGCCAAGCTGGATGAGCAGCTCCTTCCCGGCCCACGCCGCCACCACCGACGTCTCCCGGCGGAACCAGACCGACCCGGCCTGCCCCTTGAGTTCCGTTCCCTCCCATCCACCCGGCAGCTGAATCGTGCCCCATTGCGAGACGTCGGTGGCCGGGTCGCACCAGCGCTCGCGCAGGCCCGCGTCCCCCTCGGCCAGGGTCTTCTCGAACTCGGCCATGGCCGACGCGTACGCGGCCAGCTTCTCGTCGTAGGTTTCCATCCGTTCGGCCTTCTTCGTTTCGAAGGCGGCCGTATCCGCCTCAAGTTTCTCGACAAGCGGGCGGAAGACGCCGGCCTCGCGCAGGGCGCCGACCGGCACGAACCCCTCCGCCGCGGCGCCCCACGAACTGCACTTGATCATCCCCACGGGAACGCCCAGGTCACGCTGCAGCGACCGGGCAAAGAAGTAACCGATCGCGGAGAAGCTGAAGGATGTGGCCGGCGTGCACGGGTACCAGCGGTCAGGCTGGTCGGCCTGCGGTTCGGCGGCGGCGTAACCGCCATTGCCACCCATGTTGAGAAAGCGGATTGCGGGGACATTCGCCCCGGGACACTCGGACATCCACCACTGCGCACCGCTCATCGTGGTGCCCATGTTGGACTGGCCCGAGCAGATCCAGACCTCGCCGACGACGATGTCGGAACGCGTGACGGGGGCGGCATTGCCCGCAGCCTGAACCCGCAGAACGCCGCCCTCGGCGGAGGCCGGCAAAGGTTCAAGAAGAACCTGCCATCGCCCGGCGGCATCCGCGGTCGCCGTCTTCGTCTGCCCGGCTTGCCCCGATGCCGACGGCGGCATCCACTCGACCGTGACGGCCGCGCCGGGCGGGGCGCCGCCCCACACCGGCACCGGAACGTCGCGCTGGAAGACGGCGTGGTCGGAGAAGACGTTCGGCAGTGTCACCGCCGCCGCCGTTCCCGCGAACATGACGGCGGCTGTCGCCGTCAGGGAGGCGATCCGGCCGCCGACGGCGAGTGCGCTGGCTCCAAGGCGTGCGTGTGCCGACATGGTCCCTCTCTCTCAGCAGCCGGCTTCCGCCGATCCGGTTTGCCCGCGCCTGGTGACGATGCCCGGCGGCGGGGCGGCAGGATCCGTTCACAGGACGAGCGCGACGGCACACCAGGGCTGGAGGTCGCGCAACGTCACGATCCAGCCGTGCGGCGTACGGCGCGCCTGCATCGAGGTCCCAGCCCGGCCCGGCGCGTCAAGACGCAGGCGCGCGGCGGCAACCCGCAACTCGACCGTCACCCGGGCGACGCGGTCAAGCCCGGCGTTCAACAGAACCACCGCCCCGCGCCGACGATCCGCCGAGAGCCTGGCCAGCGGCACCAGCGGCACCGCATCGCGAACCCGGACCGGAAGCCGCCCGCGCACCGCCCAGTCGGCCGCGGCAAGGATCTGCGAACGCTTGCAGGTCAGGTTGACAAACCGCCACGGGGCATGCCCCATCACCACAACCCGCCCTCCCAGCCCATTCTCGAACGCGGTCACGCAGGGGCCGACGCGCTCCCCAAGCAGGTTCTCGAGTTCGGAGAGCACGCGCACGCCCGGCGTGACGGCCTCCAGCAGGGCTGAGCGCAGGTAGGGGTCCGCCCAAAACTCGGGGCGGATGTCCCGGATGGCCCCCGCGGCCGGGCCGTTGAGGCGGTCGCCGGTCAGCCTCTCGGCCATGCCGTTGTCCAGCCAGCGGGCGACACGGACACCGGCCAGCCCCGCCAGCCCGCGTTCGGCCAGCACGTCGAGGGCGAAGGCGTCCATGAGCACCGGCCCCGCCAGCATCGCCTGCAACTCATCGTCGGAGAAGGCCTCCGCAATCCGCCCGGCGAGGATGACGCCGCCGTCACCGCGGGCGGCGGCCAGGGGCAGGCCGATGCAGCCGAGCGCCTCCGGCCGGGTGATGTCGCACAGGGGGGGGGCCAGCCACGACTCGCCCTCGCGCACCGGCCGGCGGCCCAGCAAGTCAGCCCGCCAGGCCGGCCAGTAACCGGCCGTGGACAGCCCGTCGGTCGCCCGCACCAGCCGGTCCCAGAACGGCCGCGCCTGTCCGATGCGCCGGGCCAGGGCCTCCTTGTCGGCAAAACGGTCGTGCGGACTGGACATGCCGAGAGCGTTGATCGCGATGCCGTTGCACCCGGCGGCGATGGCCAGTGTGCACTCGCTGACCACCGTGCCGGCCGCTTTGCCCAGAGAAGTATACGGGAAGTTCTCCAGCTCGTACTGACGGTCCGCCGCCCTCCCCGGCAGCAGCGCGCACTGGCGGCCGACTTCGAGCGCCTTCCCATACTGGCCAATCGGGTATTCGTCCCCATAGAACCCGCCCCCCGGGCGTGCCTTCGTGGCCCCCAGGGCCCCAAACCAGCGCCCGTAGTCGTAACCGGAGTAGGTCGTCCAGGCGGGGCCGCAGGTCATCAGGCCGGTGCGGATGCCGGGGCTGACACGGCGCACGGCGGCGGCAACCTCGGCCAGCAGTCCCTCGATGGCGTGCAGGTTCTGTTCGAGCCAGGCCCGGCGCAGACCGCCTTCGCACGGCGCCTCAAGCGCCCGCGCCAACTCCTCACGGCCGAACACGCGCCCCGTCGTGGCGGCGAGGAGTCCGAGGCAGGTCGGGCAGGCGCACGCCCACGCCACGCCGTGATAGTGCATGCGAAGGTCGTCGTCCACCCAGATGAAATCCGGCCCGGCCTCCGCCATCAGGGTGTATTTGGCCCGGATGTAGGCGCGCAGCTCCGGAGTGTTCGGGCAGGCACAGCTCTTCGAGACCGCGCCGTCGAGACCGACCATCGGCTGGAAGGGCAGCGGCGGCAGGACATCCCAGGCTTCGTTGAGATGCCCCACGGTGGTCAGCACATTGATGCCGACATGGCGGATCCCGCCCGCCCGCAACGTCGCCATTCGCCGCCGCAGCACGTCGGCCGTCCGGCGGTACAGATCGAGCGGCAGGTAGCCGTGGTGCGAGAAGGTCTCGAAGAACGCCACTTCGTCCACCGCCCGGCGATGCCGGCGCAGGAAGGCCCACGTCGCGTCAAAGGCCCCATCCGTCATGTAGAGCGGCCACTGCACACGCCACGAGAGGGTGGCGGACCGGGGCAACACGGGTTGGATCATCACGCGAGACGCCTCCTGTCAGGGGTAAGGGCGGCAAGGCGGACGGGCAGACGGAAGATGGCCCGCGGGCAGGCGTTGCGGAGGTCGCATCCCGCGCCCGACGCGCCATCCTGTGAACCCACACGTAGTCGGTTGCCCACTCGAGTGTCCGATGGAGGGACGGCCTCCGTGCCGTCCCGGTCATGACCGGCCAACCCCGTCCTCGGGTACGACCCGGCGGACACGGAGGTCCGCCCTCCATGCAGGCCCATCGTCCCCCAGGGCGGGATCGGGCAAACCCGCGCCGCGGACGACGACGCCTGCACCGCCAGCCGTGACCCCTTCATCAGTACCTCAGGAAATCGGCCATGGCGTCCAGGTAGTCCATCGTGAGTTGGCGGTACACGGGGTCGGTGCGGCCGCCACGCGCCGCCTTGCGCGACTCGTCCAGTTCCTTGAGAAGCCAGGCGACCAGGCGGTCGGCCGCACTCTCCTGGCCGCGCGCCGGCGGACGGCTCGCCACCGGACCGGACAGCTCGGAGCGCACCACCCGGTAATAGAAGCATGCCGCCGCCTCGGCCCGCCCTCCCGCAAACGGGTCGGAGGCGGGGTCGAGTCCGGCGATCAGCCCGGCCTGGACGCTCCGCCGGGCAAAGGCAAGCTGCCGCAGCAGCCGTTCCCTGGAGAGTTCGGCGGCGGCGCGCAGATCCCCGTCCCAGATGCCGTCCGGACCGCCGTAGAAGCCCTCCTCAGCGACCGCCGGCGCCGCCCGCGTCGCGGCAAGGTCGTGCCGCAATGCCGCCAGGGCGGCGAGCCCCTCGCGCAGGTTGAAGAGGCGAGCCGTCACCGCCGCCTCATCGGCGCCCTCAGGCAGGCGGAGCGCGGCGACGCGGGCGCGCAGTTCGGCGGCCGCGCGGGCCAGCCCGTCCTCGGCGGCGACCACCCCGCCCAGCCGTTCGAGCCCGGCGCCTGCCCGATCGAGCAGGCCGTTGCAGCTCACGACGGCCACGGGTTTCTGTTCGAGGTTGGCGTCGGCTTCACGCAAGGCGGTTTCAACATCGTCGAGGATGGCCGGCGCGGCCGTCAGGCGCACCTGGCGCGCCTCAGGGGAGCGGGCCAGGTGTTGTTGGGCAAAGCCCGCGAGGTCGGCGGCGGCGCGCCGCTGGGCGAGCAGGTTCAGGTACCCGGCGCCGCGGTCGAGGTCCGTCATGGCCGGGTAGAGGCTGGTGGCTTGATCATGGGTCTCGGACTGCTCGTCATACGCGGTCGCCAGGCTGGTCAGCCGGGCGCCGAGGTTGGTGCGCAACGCGTTTAGGCGCGGCATGTCGAGGGCGACCTGCCCCTGGTCGCCGGAGGAGGCGGAGGCGTCGAGGGCCGCCGCGAGCCCGTCCAGGAGCGGCGCGGCATCGAACCCGAAGCGGCCCGAGGCGTCACGCAACCGGATCAGCAGGATGTCGTCGCGCCAGGCTTCGGCCGGGGGTTCAGGCGCGGGCAGGCGAAGGACGATCCCCAGTCGCATGGCCTCGCCGGCCAGACCCGCCAAGGCCTCCCTCACGCCCGTCACAACCTCGCCGGGTTCGCCGCCCTCTTCGATGCGAGCCAAACCCTCGCCCAGTTGCCGGATGACGTCGGCGGGACGCCGTTCGAGCAGGAGCCTCCGCGCCGCGGCGTGCAAGTCCGCCATGATCCGGTGAGGCGGGTCGCCGGACGGCGGCGAGGATGCAACCTCAGCCTCAAGCAGTTCGAGTTCGAGCGCCCGCTCCTCGTCCGAGACTCCCTCCGCGGAGAGAACTTTGTGCCGTTCCCACTGACCGGCCAGCCAGGCTTGCCAGGCCGCATCGCCGGCGGCCGACGCGTCGGCCGAATTTTCCCCGCCCGCCAGGAGCCGGGCCTGTTCCCACGGCGAGGCAAACGGGTTGCGCTCGATCATCCGGAGGAGCTCGTCGCAAGGTCGGTTGCCCTCGCCCGACATCAACCGCCGTTCGGCCTCGCCGCCGGCCTGCCGGAAGTGCCGGCGCGCGGCCTCCTCCCGCTCGCGCAGGGCGGGCAGCGCGGGCCGGATCAACGCGAGGATTTCGGTGATGCGGCCGCCGATCTCCTCGGCCGACGCCAGGGCACGGCGCACTGACCCGCGGGTCAGCTGGTAGCCGGCCGCGTTGAGGTCGCCCTGGCGCTCGGCGAGGGTGTCCGCGGGCAGGGCCGGAACCTCGCGCGCCAGCAAGACGAGTTCCTCGCCCAGATCCTGCAACGTGGCCAGGAACAGCCGGGCGCGCCGGGCCGTCCCCGGCGGAACCGTGTTGCCCTCGACCGCCTCGAGCCCGGCCCGGATGCCGGCCGCCTCCTGCCGCAGGCCATACAGACGCCAGAGGATGTTCTTGCCCTGCCGGTAGCGCAGCAGGTCGAGCCAGGCCGCGGCATCCGGGGCGGCGCCGCCGGCGAGCACCGCATAGAGACTACGGACGTCATCCTTGTGGCGCGGGGCATCGGTGAAGTGGTGTTCGAAGACCAGGCCCCCGAGCAGCGAATCCACGGACGGTGCCGCGCCGAGCGTCACCCCCCGGGCCTTGGCCGCGGTCACAACTTCCGAATAGACGGCAGGCTCGTACGAAGGCCCGATCCCCAGCCGCGCCACCGCAGTCGCGAGCTGACGCAGCGCCGCCAGCCGCGCGCGCTCGTTCTCGCCGCGGGTGAACGGGACAACGGCGATGTTGACCGGCCGGGAGAGGCCGTCGCTGCCGGCGCTGTCGCGCGCCCGGATCACGACCAGCAGATGGTCGCCCGGCTGGGCCGCCGTCGTCTCCAGGTCCAGCACCGCCGTGGCCTGCACCCGCCGCAACGGCGTGCCGCCAGCTTCGACGGCCACCGGCACCTCCTGAAAGGCCGCCTCCGGATCGGTGGCCGGGTTGAGCTGATACCGCACGGACAGCTCGACGATGCCGAGGTCGTCCTCGGCCTCCACCTCGAATGCGACCAGCTCGCCGGCCACCTTGCGCACATCCCCGGCCGGCGCGGCAATCCGCACGGACGGCGCCGCGTCCTCCCGCACGACAAACGCGACGCGGCTCCTCTCGACATTCGTGAAACCGCGCGCGTTGCGCAGACGGAACTCGAGGCCGGCCGGCGCGGTGAAGGCGAACGCCAGGCGCCCCCGAGTCCCCTCGAACTCCAAGGCCGGCGGACGCGCCCGTTCAGGCGTCCACACCGCCAGGCACTCGGCAACCGGCTGATCCGTGCGGAAGGCAACCTCAACCTGACTGCCGGGCAGGAGCGCCACCGGCTCGCGCGGATCGGTCACCGTCTCCGGTGCCAGCCCGGCATAGGCCGGCGGCGTCACCGTCACCGTCAGACTCTCAACCGCCGGCTGCGCGACGACCTCGACGTGGAACTGCTCGGTCGCGGCGTCGCCGCACAGCACCCGGAACCCGAGGTCGCGGTCCGCGCGTTCAAGGGTGAACAGAAAGATGTCGCGACGGACGCGGACCATGTCGCTGGGCGGCGCTCCGTCCAGCGAAATCCGGCCCCGGGCCGGGCTCTTCCCGAGCCGGCGCAGCAGCCAGCCGAACCCCGGTGGCAGGCGGCCGCTGACCTGGGCCTGGATGACGATCTCGTCGCCGCGGCCGATGACCGCGCCGGACGGCGTCACGGCCAGACGGATGAAACTGGGTTTGGGCAGATTGCGGCCGGGGAACAGGAAACGTTCGGCCATCAGGGGGAACTGATAGGTTGCCGGCACCGCGCAGGCCGCGCACACCGCCAGGGCCGCAACCAGAACGAGGAGCCGGCGGCGCAGCCACACCCGGCTGACCAGTCTGCCGCCGTGCAGGCCGGCGCCACAGCCCGCGGCCTCCTCCTCCAGTTGCCGCAGCAGGCCGGCGCGCACCTCGGCAAGCCCGTCCCCACCGCCCGGCGCCGGAGCGGGCGTCGCGTCAGACAGCAACGCGTCCAGCGTGGTGAAGCGCTCGTCGGCGTCAGCCGGCAACACGCCTTCGAGGCGATAGGCGGTCTCGCGGCTCGAAGGCCGCCGCAGAACCGCGCGCCAGACCACCCCCGCCAACAGGAGAAGAAGCAGAGCGTGACAGGACCAGGCCAGCCCCCGCCGCACCGCGACGGACAGGAAGGCGAAGCGGTCGGCGTGCATCACCGCCAGCGCCGCCAGCAGGTAGACGCACGCCGCCAGGGCGACACCGCCGGCCAGCCGGTACGCCGTCAGCCGACGCGCATACCCGCGCAACGGCGACGCCACCGCGTCGGGGAGATGGTGAAAGCGATCACGCCGCACCCGGCCGGACTCCCGCTTTGCGAGGTCCGCAAACCCGCCGGACCTCCGCGTTCGCACTGAACGCAGGTAAACCGGCCGGCGGCCCAGTTCACCGCCCCGACCAGTCTTCCAGCACGCGACGTGGCGTCCGCGACAGACGCTCGCCGGGTCCCCTGTGATCCGGCGCGCGCCGCGGACGGAGGCCCTCACGGCACGACTTGCAGGACGGAGTTCTCGATGATGGCGGCGGCCAGCAGGAGGCTCAGCCCGGCGGCCAGCCAGCCGGCAAACTGCTCCTTGTAGTCCATGTAGGTGGGCTGTTCGAGGGCGGTGGTTTCGAGGGCGTCTATCTCCTCCATGACCTTGCGGAAGGCCTGGGCGTCGCGCGCCTCGAAGTAGCGTCCGCCGGTGACGTCCGAGATCTCGCGCAGGAGTTTCTCGTTGAAGCCGGCGCCGCTGGGCTGCAGCAGGGCGCCGAAGGCGGTCTGCACGGCCACCACGGAACGCGGGCTGCCGATGCCGACGGTGTAGGCGGCCACGTCAAAGGTGGCGGCCAGCTTGGCGGCCTGCTGCGGGGTCACCTTGGCCTCGACGTTGTTGTCGCCGTCGGTGAAGAGGACGAGGACGCGGCGCTTGGCGGGGGACTTTTCGAGGCGGCCGGCGGCGGAGGCGATGGGCGCGGCGATGCCGGTGCGGTCGCCGAGTTCGCCGGCGTTGATCTCGCTCAGCTGTTCGAGCAGGAACCGGTGGTCGAGGGTGGGCGGACTGGCCACGTACGGCAACGTCGCAAACACAATCAGCCCGATGCGGTCGTTGGGACGGCCCTCGACGAACTTGCGAAGCTCCTCCTTCGCCACCTCGATGCGCGTGCGCAGAATCCCCGCCTGGATGTCGCGCCGGACCTCGCTCTCCGTCCGGTAGGACTCGGGCAGGTCATAGGCCTGCATGCTGCCCGAGGCATCCAACGCCAGCATGACGTCAATGCCCTCGGCCCGCCGGATGAACCGCTCGATGCCCAGCTGCGGCCGCATCAGCGCGACGATCAGGCAGGCCACCCCCGCCGCCCCCACGTATACCGGTATCCGCACCGGACTCAGCCAGCCACGCCAACCCCCCGCCCGGAACGGCTGAACCGTGGATACGTGAAGACCGGGCAGCCGCCGGCGGACAGACAGGACCACGCCCGCCGCCAACGGCAACGCCAGCCACGCCCACCATGGACTGTGCAGATGAGGTAACACGCCAACCAACCACACTGTCGTGCAATGACCGTCCTGTCGCCGCCGCGGGCGGACGCCGCCCGCCCTGCAACCTGACTCACAACTGCGACGCGGCCTCGCCGCCCGGACCCCCGGCCGTCTCGGCAACGCTCCGCGGACGCGTCTGCGCCACGAAATCCTGTGCCTTCGCAAGAGCCTTCTGCATCTGCACCAGCGGCGCGTCAACCTTGGCAAACTTGACCAGGTCGGCCGCTTCGAGCAGCGCCGCCAGCATCGCCTGCTGCCCGCTGTCCAACTGCCGGTCCGACCGCATGGCGCCGAGGAACTCCGGCGTGGTCTTCTCCGACGCCGGCAGCGAGAACCGCGCCTCAATATAGCCGCGGACGATGTCGGTCAGCCGCACGAAAAACGTGTCGGCGGGCAGCGGCAGGGCGTCCTCGATCGCCTGCAGTTCCCGCTCGGCCACCTCCCAGGGAGTCGGCGGCGGACGGTGGTCGGGCGCCGTGCGCCGACGCCACACCGAGATCAGTACCGCCAGCACCGCCGCCACCAGCCCGCCCAAGGCCACCCACTGCCACCACGGACGGCGCCCCCCACGCCCCGGTTCGAGCGCCGGGGCCACGGCCACCGGGTGCATCGTCCGCTCGGCCAGCGCCGGCACCACCTTCACCGGCGGCAACTCGACAACCAGCGAGTCGCCCTGGCCGCGACGGTCGGCCGTGAACAGGCACGTCATCGCCGCCCCCTCGGGCTCGCCCAAGTCGTACGCCTGCACCCGCGCGGCAAACTCCCAGCGCCAGCGCCCCGGGCGCAGGCCGACGAGCCGGGGCCGGCGCGCGTCCAGCTCCTGCAGGCCGTCGGGCACCGTGACTTGCGGCGCCCGCAACGGCCAGCGGTACCATGGGCAGTCCACCGTCACACGATACACCACCGGCTCGCCGATATGAACCTCGCCGGACGGCGCCGCCGCCACGGCCACCACCCGCGCCGGGGGGTTGGTCCGCCACGTCCACACAAAGAGGACGGCAACCACGACGACCGCCGCGGCCACGGCCCAGGCGGCCAGCCACAGAATGCGGCGCATCTCCGGGGCAGTCCCGCTCATCCTACCTCCGCTTCTCCCGCGACCGGAAGAACTGCATGAGCGGCTTGACCACGTCCTGGCCGCACGTCAGGTCAATCAGGTCCACACCGGCCCGGCGGCACACCTCGGTCTGACCGGCGCGCATGCCGCCGGCTTCGAGGGCCAGACGCCGCAGCGCCCGCGCATTGCCGCCGCTGAACACGACGCCCTCGCCGCTCTCCGCGTCCTCGACGGAAAGGAACCCCAGGCGCGGCAGCGACAGCTCGCGCGGGTCGGTGATGCGAAGCGCCACCACGTCATGCCGCCGGTTGGCGATCGCCAGCGCGGCCTCAAACCCGCTGTCCAGCATGTCGCTGATCAGGAACACCACGGCCCGCCGCCGGGTCAGCCGCATCATGCGCTCGAGCGCCAGCCGGATGTCGGTCGCCCGCCGCCGCCGCTGGCAGGCAAGCAGCTCACGCACCACGCGCAGCGCATGGCGCCGCCCTTTGCGCGGCGGCAGGTACAGCTCCTCGGCCTCGGTGAACAACAGCAACCCGACCCGGTCGTTGTTGCGGACCGCGCTGAACGACAGCAACGCCGCCAGCTCGGCCGCCTGCATCGCCTTGCTCCGCTCGCCGCTGCCAAAATCGCCGGAGGCGGACAGGTCAACCAGCAGCACGACCGTCAGCTCCCGCTCCTCGACGTACTTCTTGATGTACGGACGCCCGAGGCGGGCGGTGACGTTCCAGTCAATGGTGCGTACGTCGTCGCCGGCTTCGTACTCGCGGACCTCGTTGAACTCCATGCCGCGGCCCTTGAACACGCTGTGGTAGGCGCCGGCGGTCAGCTGGTCAACGATCCTGCGCGTCCGAATCTCGAGGCGGCGGACGTTGGTGATGATTTCCTGGGTCAGCATCAGGGGGTACGCAACTCGTCGAGAAGCCGCCGCACCAGGTCGTCCGTGGTCAGGTTCTCGGCCTCGGCCTCATAGGTCGGGATGATGCGGTGGCGCAACACGGCGGGAGCCACATCCTTGACATCCTGCGGCACCACGTACGCCCGCCCGTCCATGAAGCCACGCGCCTTCGCGGCCAGCGCCAAGGCCAGGGCCGCCCGCGGCGACGCCCCGTACTGGATGAGCCCGGCGAGGCCGCCAAGGTCCGCCTCGGCCTGGCGCTCCGACAACTGGGCCTTCTCGGCGCCCCGGCTGGCAAAGACCAGGTCCAGGATGTACTCCGTGATCTTGGGGTCCATGTAGACCTTGTCCACCCAGCCGCGGGCCTCGACGATCTGCGCCAGCGACGTCACCTGCCGGGCCTTGATGACCACGTCGGGGTGGGCCATGCGCTCGATGATCTCCCGCTCCTCGACCCGGCTGGGGTAGGTGACCACCACCTTGAGCATGAAGCGGTCAACCTGCGCCTCGGGCAGCGGGTAGGTGCCCTCGTGTTCGATCGGGTTCTGCGTGGCCATCACCAGGAACGGGCTGGGAAGCGGCAATGTCTCCCCCCCTAGGGTGACCTGGCGTTCCTGCATCGCCTCGAGCAGGGCGCTCTGAACCTTGGCCGGGGCCCGGTTGATCTCGTCGGCCAGCACAATGTTGGCGAAGACCGGCCCGCGCTTCACTGAGAACGTGTGCGTGCGCGGGTCGTAGATGGTCGTGCCGGTAAGGTCGGCGGGCAGCAGGTCGGGAGTGAACTGCAACCGCGAGAACTCCCCGCCGATCGCCTGGGCCAGCGTCTTGATGGCCAGCGTCTTGGCGAGGCCGGGAACCCCCTCCACCAGCACGTGCCCGTTGGTGATCAGCCCCATGATCAGGCCGTCCACCAACCCCTCCTGGCCCACCAAAATGCCGCCCACCTCGAACTCCAGCGTCTTGATGAACGACGCGTTCTGCTTGATCTCCTGCTGGAGTTTTTCGATGTCCGCACGCTCCATGAGAACCACTCCTTGCTTCGCGACTCTCGCTCCCGTGCGCCCCGCCTGGCCAGACGGGCGGCCACCGCTACTCAGACCGGCCCAACCTGCCGCGGTTCCCTCAGCCGGCGGGCGGGCGTTCTCACGAACTCCGGGCCCGGCCGTCGCCGCCTTATGTGCGTGAATACGCGTACGTTTTCACGAACTCCGGGGTCGGCCGTCGCCGCCCCATGTGCGTGAAGACACAGCCCGCCACCCACCCCCGTCCAGAGCCGCCCCATGTGCGTGAAAACACGTGCGTTTTCGCGAACTCGGGGCTCGGCCGTCGCCGCCTTATGTGCGTGAAGACGCAGCCCGCCGCCCCCGGCCTGGACCGCCTAATGTGCGTGAAAACACGTGCGTTTTCGCGAACTCCGGGCCCGGCCAGAACCGCCCTATGTACGTGAAAACACAGCCCGCCTACCCCGGCGGGGACCAGCCAATGTGCGTGAATACGTGTGCGTTTTCACGCACTCCGGGCGCCGCTGGGTGGTCATGCCACGGGCCTTGGATGGACGGCGGTGGGGCGTGATGCACGCGCACTTGCGCAAAACTGCTCGTTTCTGATCGTTTAGCGCTTGCTTTTGCGCAACCGTGTTCCATATTGCGTGTCCATTCAACCATGGCACCCCGTCAGACAACCACCCCCGAACACCGCCTGATCACGCCGGAGCGCGAGCAGCGCACGCTTGACCTCCTGCGCCAGAGTACAGTGGTCTCGGTGGCGGACCTGAGCGCCGCCCTCCAAGTCTCGGCCGCCACCGTGCGGCGCGACCTGCAGGGCCTGCACGAGCGCGGCCTGCTGCGCCGGGTGCGCGGCGGCGCCACGCTCGACCGCTCGTTCCGCGTCGAACCCCTCTTCCAGGACAAGCAATCCTTGAACCCGGAGGCCAAGCGCGCCATCGCCGAGGCGGCCCTCGCACTGGTGGACGACCATGACCACCTCTACCTCGACGGCGGCAGCACGGTCCTCGCCCTCGCCCGGCTGCTCGACCGCCGCCGCGACCTCACCATCGTGACCAACTCGCTGATGGCCGCGGACGCCCTGATGAGTTCAACCCACACCCTCGTGCTGGTCGGCGGCGAATTCCGGCCGCTCAGCCGCACCATGGTCGGCCCCCTCACCGCCTCGGTCATCGAAAACGTGCACGTGGACAAGGCCTTCATGGGCACGATCGGCTTCACCCTCAAGGATGGCATGACGACCACCAGCCCCGCCGAAGCCTTCACCAAGGAGTGCATGATGAAGCGCGCCAACCAGGTCATCCTCCTGGCGGACAGCAGCAAGCTGGGGGTGCCGTCGTTCGCGCGCAGCGGCACGGTCGAGGATATCGACACCCTGGTGACGGACGCCATGCCGGCGCCGATGCGGTCCGAGCTTGAAGCCCTTGGCGTGCAAATTGTTGTAGCGTTCTCCCCGGCCACGGATGTGTCCGCCGACGACGGCCGCCCGGCGGGGCCGGTCCGGCCCCAGGCCGGCACACCAGGCAGGTGATTCAGACCCAACCTCATTGGCAACCCGAGATTTCCTCGAGCGACAACCCCAGGCCCGCACGCCAGCCCGCCGGCACTGCGCAGGAAAGACCCCCAACCATGTCCGAGACGATCAACTACTACAGCGACAGCACCCCGGACTTCACCCCCCGGCAACTGGACTTCCCCCCGATCCCCGCCTACCGGTACAAGGGGACGCTGGGCGAGGAGCTGCGCCGGCGTCACCTCACGCGGACGGCGGCCCTCGACCTCTACGAGAGCATGCTGGTGATCCGCGAGTTCGAGGAGATGATCATCAAGGTGCGCACCGGCGCCTACGCGCCGATTGCCGACTACAACTACCGCGGCCCCACCCACCTCTCGATCGGCCAGGAGGCCACGGCCAGCGGCGTCTGCAGCCTGCTCGGCACCGCCGACTACATCACCTCGACCCACCGCGGCCACGGCGACTCCATCGCCAAGGGCTACTTCGCCATCTGCGCCATGGACGAACCGGCCCTGCGCGCCCGCTGCCCGGAGTTCGCCGCCCTCGCCGGCGACGCGTTGCGCGAGGCGGTGATGGAGGATCACGTCTTCCGTACCATCGCCGAGCTGTTCGGCAAGGAGGACGGCTACGGCAGGGGACGCGGCGGCGGCATGCACATCGCCGACTTCCGCGTCGGGCACCTCGGCGCCAACGCCATTGTCGGCGGCGGCGTGCCGATCGCCACCGGCGCCGCCATGAGCCTGCGCCTGGCCCCCACCCACGACCACATCGTGGCCTGCTTCGCCGGCGACGGCGCCTACCAGAACGGCGTCGTCCTCGAAGCCCTCAACTGGGCCGCGCAGGAACAGTTCACCGGCACCATGGCCCAGACCCGTTTCGGCCTGCCCATCCTGTACTGCATCATCAACAACCACTACGGCATGACCGGGCGTTGCGCCGAGGAGGTCACCGGCCTGGACTGCCTGGCCCGGCGCGCCGCCGGCTTCGCCATGAACAGCATGCACGCCGAGGTCGTCAACGGCATGGACGTGCTGGCCGTGCGCGAGGCGGTCGCCCGCGCCCGCGCCGTGCTGGTCAGGGGTGAAGGGCCGGTGCTGCTGGAGTTCGACACCTACCGCTACTACGGCCACTCCCTGTCCGACCCGCGCAACGAGTACCGCACCCGCAACGAGGAGGCGCGCTGGAAGGAGTTCGACCCCGTCGTCACCTTCCGCCGCGCCCTCCTCGAAGCCAAGGCCTGCGGCGAGGACGAGCTGGCCGCCCTCGAGAAACGTGTAGCCGAGCGCAACGCGCGCGCCGCCCGGCGCGCTGCCGACGCCGCCGACCCCGCCCCCGCCGACGTCATCAAGTACATGTATACGGACACGGTCTGCGACAAGCCCCCGGCGGCCGCCGGCCCGGTGAAGACCTTCGCCGCGCCGCCCAAGGCCAAGCGCGACGACCAGGGCCGGACCACCTACCGCGAGGCCATCCGCGAAGCCCTCATCGAGGAGATGCTCCGCGACCGCCGCGTCGTGCTCTACGGCGAGGACGTGGCCGACTACGGCAACGCCTTCAAGGTGACCAAGGGCATGCTCGAGACCTTCGGCCGCGACCGTGTCTTCAACGCCCCCATCTCCGAGGCCTGCATCTGCGGCACCGCCGTGGGCATGGCCATGACCGGCTACCGTCCGGTGGCGGAACTGATGTACATGGACTTCGCCCTGATGGCGTCGGATCAGATCTCCAACCAGGCCGGCAAGTGGCACTACATGGTCGGCGGCGCCGTCGAGGTGCCGCTGGTCTACCGCGTCAGCGTCGGCGGCGGCAAGGGCTACGGCGGGCAGCACTCGCAGTCCCTCGAATCCATGTTCTGTCACATTCCGGGGCTGTACGTGGCCTACCCGTCGAACGCCTACGACGCCAAGGGGCTGCTCAAGACCGCCATCCGCAACAACAACCCGGTGATGTTCGTCGAGAGCCAGTTGCTGTACAACGAGAAGGACGTGGTGCCGGAGGCCGAGTACCAGGTACCCTTCGGCCAGGCCCGGCTGCTGCGCGAGGGCAAGGACGCCAGTCTGATCGGCTGGGGGCCGGCCATCCCCGACGCGGTCAAGGCCGCCGACCAGCTGGCCGCCGAGGGGATCTCCTGCGACGTGCTCGACCTGCGCACCCTAGTGCCGCTGGACTGGGAGGCGGTCTACACCTCGGTGCGCAAGACCGGGCGTTGCGTGGTGGTCAGCCAGAGCATCGATATCGGCAGCTTCACCGGCGAGATCGTCGCCGGCATTGTGCGGGAATGCTTCGACGACCTTGACGCCCCGCCGCTGAAGGTCGGCGCCCGCAACGGCATCGCGCCGCAGGCCTCCAGCCTCGAAGAGGTCTTCCTGCCGCGGCCGGCGGACATGGTGGCGGCGGTGAAATCGTTGGTGGGCTAGTCGTCATCAACCGCAAAGGCCCGAAGACTCTAGGTGCCCCAAGGCATGGCTTTGCAGAATGTTGTGCGTCACCCCGTCCGTGCTTCCGCCCGCAGGCAGAACCGAGGTTTTGGCCAGGGGCGGGACAAGGGCGGTCGCCTTTGAGGCTTCAAGTCGTTGAGGTGGGCATTCTGGGCTGACAGCGCGGATCCATCTCACTCCATGGCGCAGAATCAGGGTATGACCGATGGCAACCAAGGTCCCCATTCCCAAGCTCGGGCAGTCTGAAGAGACCGTCACGATCGTCAAGTGGCACAAGGCGGTTGGCGACGCCGTGCACAAGGGCGACGTGCTGTTCGAGGTTGAGACCGACAAGGCGGTGCTCGAAGTCGAGTCGCAGTTCGACGGCACGGTGCTGAAGATCGTCGTGCCCGAAGGGCTGGCGGTTCCGGTGATGAGCGTGGCCGCGGTTCTCGGCCAGCCGGGCGAGCCGATTCCGGAGATCGCGCCGCCGGTGCCGGTCGCGAAGCCCGCCAAGGCGGCCGCGGTGGCCGCGGGCGCCGTGCCCGCACCGGGAGTTGCGGGGTCCGCAAAGGAGGCCGTCCCGGCCGCGGCCCTGCCCGCGGCGACTCCGGTGCCGCCGCCCTCGCCTGTCGCCGCCGCAATGGCGTCGGCGCCGGGCCGCCAGGCCGTGTCGCCGCGCGCCCGGCGGCTGGCCAGGCAGTCTCTGATCAACCTGAGCCAGGTTCGCGGCAGCGGCCCCGGCGGGCGCGTGGTCGAGCGCGACATCCGCGCCTGCATCGAATCGCCCGCCTACGCGGCGCTCAAGCCCACGCCGGCGGCGCTCAGCCTGGCCGGGAAACTCGGGCTCTACCTCCTCGACATCCGCCCCGGCGGCGCCACCGGCCGCATCACGGTCGACGACGTCCGTCGCGCCGAGGCCGAGCGGCCCAAGCCCATGACGAAGATGCGCCAGACCATCGCCCGGCGCCTGCAGCAGGCCAAGCAGACGATCCCCCACTTCTACGTCACCGGCAGCGTGGACATGACGGATCTGGTGGCGCTTCGCCGGGAGGCCAAGGCGGCCGGCTACCCGGTCAGTTACAACGACTTTGTGCTCAAGGCGGTGGCCCTCACCCTGGCCGAGATGCCGGCGGTCAACAGCGTCACCGAGGATGGCCTGAGCGTCGCCTGGCGCAGCCGGGTCAACCTGGGCATGGCGGTCAGCGTCAGCAATGGCTTGGTGGTGCCGGTGATCCGCGAGGCCGACCGCCTGGCCCTCGACGAGCTGCACGCCGTGGCGACCGACCTGGCGGGGCGCGCCCGCGACGGCAAGCTGCTGCCCGACGAGATGCGGGGCGGGACGTTCACCGTCTCGAACATGGGCATGCTGAACGTCGAGGAGTTCAGTGCGATCATCAACCCCGGCGAGAGCGCCATCCTAGCCGTCTCGGCGGTGTTGCCGAGCGCGGTGGTGAACGAGCGGCGCGAGATCGTGGTCCGCGACCTGATGAAGATCACGCTCAGCGCCGACCACCGGGTGATTGACGGCGCGCTGGCCGCCGCCTTCGTCAACGCGGTCAAACGGAAACTGGAGAACGGCAGATACTGGCGGGAGGCGATCGCACTGTAGCCGCCCTGTCCGGAAAGGGGTTGGCAACGGGAATGAGGCGGGAGATTGTGGGGAACACTGAATCTCCTTGGCCCAGGCAGGGATGCCGGTTTCGGCGGGACTGGCGACTCGCCTCCTGCGGCCGGGCGGCCTGGCAGACCTGCCTGACGGGACTATGTTTGCCTGTGACGAAACGGAGGCCGTGACGCCATGACGACGGCAACGATCAAACTCACCGACCAACTCCTCTCCCTGCCCTGTGAGGACCGCATCTACCTGGTGGACAGGTTGCTCGAGAGCTTGAATGCGCCGAGTCGGCAAGAGATTGACCGGCTCTGGGCCGAAGAGGCCGAGCGCCGGATTGCCGAGATCGACTCAGGGAAGGTCAAGACCATTCCGGGCGAGCAGGTGTTCGCCGAAATCCGAGGGCGCCTGGGGAAATGACCTTCTCCCTCCACCCGGCTGACCGCGTGGAGCTGAGCGACGCCGTCGACTACTATGAGGCGTGCGAGCCGGGGCTGGGCTACGAGTTCCTTGAGGAAGTCTACGCCGCCATTGCCCGCGCCCTTCAGTACCCCGACGGATGGAGCCAGCTGTCACACCGCACGCGGCGTTGCCTGACGCAACGATTTCCCTACGGAGTGATCTACCAACGGGACAACGACCACGTCCGCATCCTGGCCGTTGCGCATTCGCACCCCCGTCCGGGGTACTGGCTCAGCCGTTCGGCAGGTGGTGAGCCGCCCTCCGGCTGAGCAACAGGGGAGCGGCGGCGCTGGGGTCGCTTGGCGGAAGGTCATCGCCTGGATCCCCGGTCGTCCAGCCCCCCCGACAGCAGGATGACCAGGAACAACTGGACTGGGCATCCAAACGTTTCGGTTTTCGCCTATAGAGGTGAATGATGGACAGATTTGATTTGACCGTCCTCGGCGCGGGTCCTGGCGGCTATGTGGCGGCGATCCGCGCGGCGCAGCGCGGCGCGAGTGTGGCGCTGATCGAGCGCGACCGCCTCGGCGGCACCTGTCTGAATGTGGGGTGCATCCCCACCAAGTGCTACATTCGCGGGGCCGAGCTGCTCGACCAGATCCGGCAAGCCGCCGACTTCGGCGTGCGTGTCCCGGGCCCGGCCGAGGCCGACTGGCCGGCGATGGTGGCGCGCAAGAACCGCATTGTTGACGGCCTCCGCCAGGGCGTCGCCTCGCTGCTCAAGAGCAACGGCGTCAAGGTATTGCAGGGCACCGGCGCCTTCGAGAGCCGGCGTGTCCTCCGGGTTGAGGGCGAAGGTGAGCCGTTGCGCATCGAGTCGAAGGCGACCATCATCGCCACGGGCAGTGTCACGGCCAAGCCGGCCTTCGTCCCGCGCGCGGCCAACGTGTACTACTCGACCGAGGTGCTCGACCTGCCCGCGCTGCCCGCTTCGCTGCTCATCCTCGGCGGCGGGGTGATCGGCTGCGAGTTCGCCTGCCTGTTTGCGCGGCTCGGGGTGCCCGTCACCCTGGTCGAGATGTTGCCCGAGATCCTGCCCATGGTTGACCGGGACGTCGCGCGCGTGGTGCGCCACGCCATGAAGCTGCTGGGCGCAGAGGTGTTCACCGGCCAGGCCATGGAGGCCCTCCAGGCCGACGGGCGCACGGTCAGCGGAGAGGTGGGCGGCAAGACGCTGCGGGCCGACGCCCTGCTCGTCTGCGTCGGCCGCAAGGCGTACAGCGAATCCCTGAACCTGGCCGCCGCGGGGCTGGCGCTGAACGACAAGGGATGTCTTGACGTGACGGACTCCTGCCGCACCCGCGCGCCCGGCATCTACGCCATCGGCGACGTCGCCGGCGCCATCCAGTACGCCCACCGCGCCAGCGCCATGGGCCTGGTCGCCGCCGCCAACGCCACCGGCGACCGCGAACGGCACAGCGACGCCTTGGTCCCCTCGTGCATCTTCACGCTGCCCGAGATCGGCGCCGTCGGCCTCACCGAGGACGAGGCCGCCGCCGAGGGGCTGAAGGTGAACACCGGCAAGTACTTCCTCGCCGGGCTGGGCAAGGCGCAGATCGAAGGTGCGGCGGAGGGTTTCTGCAAGATCGTGGCCGACGCGGAGACTGATCAAGTGCTGGGCGTGCAGATCGTCGGTGCCCACGCCACCGAGCTGATTGCGGAGTCCGCAACCGCGATGAGCCTGGAGATCACGGCCGCCGAGCTGGGCCGGGCTATCCACGCCCACCCCACGCTGGCCGAGGCCACCATGGAAGCCGCCCACGCCGTCCACAACCAGTGCATCCACATGCCCCCGCGCCGGCGCCCGCCGGCTCCGCCCCGGCCCTGAACCCGGTGCCCGTGGCGCGTCTTCCCTGGCACGCAAGCCCCGTTCGCGAGGAATCTTCAGCCCTCCTGCAACCCATCGCCTCGGCAGCCGGTCTCAAGCCTGTCATGACGCCTCACCGCAAAACTCGCCCGCCAACCAAGTCCCGCGCCCCGCGGGCCGCCGTGCGACTGCGCCCGCGCAAGACCCCGTTCGTCTCCATCCTACGCACCACGCCGCCGACCACCGTCTGCCCGAACTTCTATGTCCTGGGCCACGCCAACGGTTGCGCCTTCGCCCCCCTGTGCAGCTACTGCTACCTGAAGTCGTCGCTCTGGCACCTCGACGGGCCGCACGTGTTCACCAACACCGACTCCATGCTGGACGAAGTCCGCGCCTGGATCGCGAAAGACGGGCTGGAGTCGTACGTCCTGAACGCGGGCAACCTCTCGGACAGCCTGGTTTTCGAGGACTCGCGTCCGATCGTCCCCCTGCTCGTCGAGCTGTTCCGCGAGCACGCCGAGAAGCCCGGCCGCCCGCACACGCTCCTGCTGGTGACCAAGGGGGGCGCGCGGGAGGCCGGGACGCTGCTCGACGCGCCGCCGTGCGCCAACGTCATCGTCTCGTTCTCCGTCAACCATCCGGAGGCGGCGGAGCGTTACGAGAAAGGGGCGGCCAGCACCCGCGACCGGCTGGAGACGGCGGGCCGGCTCAAGCGGGCCGGCTGGCGGATCCGCCTGCGCATCGACCCGATGATCCGCGGCTACGACTACACCGGCCTGGCCCGCGAGGTGGCGGCGCTGAAGCCTGAGCGGGTCACCCTAGGTTCCCTGCGGGCCGAGGCCAACCTGTTCCGCCACGCCCCCCACCCGGTCTTCGAGGAACTCAGCAAGCCCGACGACCCGCGGCAGTACGCGCGCTACCCGTGGGCCGAGCGCGTCGCCATGTACAACTCCGTCCTCGACATCCTGCGCGGGGTCTGCCCCCTGGCGCTGTGCGAGGAGACGCCCCAGATGTGGGACGAGACGGGGCTGGACAAGGTCGGGGCGCGCTGCAACTGCAACGTCTGAGGGGCCGGCCCCGCCCCCTGCGACAATGCCGGGCAGGCACAGTCCAGGAGAAGTCCATGGCCCCACTCCCGTCGGCGCCCCACCGCGAGGACATGCAGCGGAGTCTCACGCTGTCAAGGCGGCTCTTCGCCAGTCCCGCCAGCCTGCCCATCGCCTTTGCCCTTGACGGCCGCCCCCTCACCGGGATTCCGGCCGACTGGAACCCGTCCGCACGCCGGCGCCGCCTCGATGCGAGCCTGGTTGAGACAGTGTTCGAGGGGACGGATCCGGCCACCGGCCTGGACGTCCGGGCCGAGTGCATCGAATACAGCGACTACCCGATCGTCGAGTGGACGGCCTGGTTCACCAACACGGGGAGCCGTCCGACGCCGATCCTCAGGGACATCCTCGCGCTCGACGGCGTCTTCGAGGGCGCCTCGCCGATCCTGTGGCACTGCAATGGCGACTTCTACAGCCAGGACGGCTACACGGCCAGTGAGACGCCGCTGGAGATGGGCCACCCCCTCGCCTTCGCCCCCCACGGGGGACGGCCCTGCGACCGCGCCTTCCCGTACTTCCGCCTGCGCTTCGGCGACGGCGGGCTGTCCATCGCGGTCGGCTGGCCGGCGCAATGGTCGGCCTCGTTCGCGCGCGTGGCCGGCGGGGTGCGAGTGCGGGCCGGCCAGGAACAGACCCATCTGCGGCTCGCCCCCGGCGAGACCGTGCGCACGCCGCGCATGGCGGTGATGTCGTGGACCGGCGACACCCGCCGTGCGGTCAACCTGTGGCGACGCTGGCACCGCGACCACCTGCTGCCCCGCACGGACGGCCGCCCCCTCGGCCCGCGCCTGTGCGCACACGGAACCGGAGACGGCGAGGAGTTCACCGCCGCCACCGAAGAGAACCAGCTCCGGTACATCGAGAAGTGGGCGGCTGAGGGGATTCCGCCGGATGTCTGGTGGATCGATGCGGGATGGTATCCCTGCTACGACCGCGAGCGGAAACGCCGGTGGTGGGAGACCGGCACCTGGCAGCCGGATCCGGAACGCTTCCCGCGCGGACTCGGCCCCGTCGCGCAGGGCGCCGCCCGGCACGGCGCCGACCTCCTCGTCTGGTTCGAACCCGAACGGGTCAGGCCCGGCAGCGAGCTGGACCGCGAACACCCCGAGTGGCTGCTGACCGCGAAGGGTGCCGACAACCGCCTCCTCAACCTCGGCAACCCCACCTGCCGCCAGTGGCTGACCGACCACGTCTGCCGCCTCATCCGCGACAACGGCATCCGCATCTACCGGCAGGACTTCAACTTCGAGCCGCTGGCCCACTGGCGCGAGAACGACGCCGCGGACCGCCAGGGCATGAACGAAAACCTCCACGTCCAAGGCTACCTCCAGTACTGGGACGACCTGCTGGCGCGCAACCCCGGCCTGTGGATTGATTCCTGCGCCTCGGGCGGACGGCGCAATGACCTCGAAACCATGCGCCGCTCGGTGCCGTTGCACTACACCGACTTCGGCTACGGAAACCACCCGGTCAAGCTCGCCTTCCATCACATCCTCTTCGAATGGCTGCCCTATTTCAAGGAATCCACGCTGGCCTGGGATGTCCACGGCGCCGCCCGCTATGACCACGAGATCGACCGCTTCGCCTGGCACGCCGGCCTCGGCCCCGCCATCATGCCGTGCATCAGCATCGCCCGCGACGACTACGACTACGCGCTCATGCGCGAGCTGGTCGCCCTCTGGCGCCGCGCCGCCGGGCCCATGCTGACCGGAGACTACTACCCGCTGACGCCGATCCGCCGCACGCCGGAGCAATGGGTCGCCCGCCAGTTCGACTGTCCCGAGGAGGGGCACGGCTTCATCCAAGGCCTCCGCCTGCCGGCCTGTCCGGTGGACACGCTGACTGTCTACCCGGCCGGCCTCGTGCCGGACGCCATGTACCGGTTTGAGAACTCCGAGACCGGCCAGACGAAGGACGTGTCGGGGGACGTCCTGGCCCGCGACGGCCTCCTCCTCGAAGCCCCGCGGCGCCGTGGCGTCATCTGGTTCTACCGGAGGATGGACGGGTAGCCCCGAGGTCGCCCGTCCAGACGGAGGATCTCGCCGTCCCAACGGCCGGGCATCGAGTCTGGTGGCGCCGGCGATTCCCCGCCCGGAACGCCTCTGCGGCCGGACAACGGCGGAACCGTCACTATATTACCCGCGCCCTCGGGCCGGTGCGCACCGCCGCTCGTCGGACAGGATCCAACGGGTCGGCGGCGCGTCGCGTTCTCTGCCGCTGGATACCCGGTATGGAACAGCGGCCCCCCCCAGACTTTCAGAAGGAGCAGTGGGATGCGCGGTCTCAAGAGAGTGGGTTGCGTCCTGGGTGTCTGTGGCGCTTGGCTGGCGACGTTCCATGCGAACGGCGACTGGATCGAGACTGCGAACGGTTCCCGCCTAGTCGGCGAAGTGAAAGGGGCGGCCGACGGGAAGATCAGACTGCAGACCGACTTTGCCGGCGAGGTCACGGTCTCCCTCTCCCAGGTGACCGCAATGGAGGTGGCGACGTCGTTGAACTGGGGACTGGCGGACGGGCGGCTACTCACCGGCGCCGCCGCGGCCCGGGACGGTGTCCTGACCGGCACCGGCGAGGCCGGCCCAGCCGAGGCCAACCTGGCGGCCGTAGCCGCCGCCTGGCCCCCCGGCGAACCCAACCCCCTGGTCGCCCCCCCCGCGCCACCGCCCGCCTGGGAGACCGAAGTCATCCTCGACATGGCCACCAAGAGCGGCAACTCCGACCGCACCAGCGCCGGCGGCGGCATCCGATCCCTGCGCAAGACGGACCACGACCGCCTCCTGCTCTACGGCACCTTCGACTATGCCGAAGAGAACGACCAAGAGACGGCGAATACCATCGCCGCCGGGGCCGACTACGAAAGGAACATCTCGGACCGGCTCGCCTGGTACGTCCGCGAGGAGCTCAAGCACGACGAGCTGGCCAGGCTGGATTTCCTGTCGACCACTGCCGCCGGCCTGGGCTACTACTTCATCAAGCAGGACCGCCACGAACTGCGGGGCCGCGTCGGCCTGCTGTACCGCTACGAGTCGTTCGAGGACGGGGAGGACACGTCCGACATCGGCCTCGACCTCGGCCTCAACCACCTCTATGTCCTGCGCGACTGGGCCAAACTGGCGACCAGCCTGACGTGGACGCCCAGCGTCTCCGACTTCGCCGACTACCGCCTCAACCATGAGACCAGCCTCGAACTGCTGCCGGGAGCCGACCGGAACTGGAGCCTGCGGCTGGGCGTCGCCAACGACTACAACAGCCAGCCCCCCGACAACACCGAGAAACTCGACACCACTTGGTTCTCACACCTCGTGTGGAAGCTGTAGCGCGGGGGCGCGTCGGCCCGGCAACGGCATGAGGAGAGGGGCCCCGTCGCAACGGTGCCCCCCAGGCCTGTCTGGTCATGGCGCGACGGGCGCATGGACTGGCGCCAGAGGCGCCGGGAACGTGCCGCATTGGCGCATCAGCCCGCGGACGCCGGGCGCGGCCGGGGGGAGAACGGCACCTCCGCGTCCGGCAGGCCGAGGTCGGCGGCCAGGGCAAGAACCTCGCGCTGCAGGCTCGGGGACAGCGGCACGCCGGTCCGTTCGCGCTCGACGGCGGCCTCGTGCTCCTCCTCGCCCGCCGTGTAGATGCGCTCGCACCCCGGCGCCCGGCGCGAGGCCCGCAGCTGCCGCAGGATGTCGCCGACCGTGCGGCGGAGACTGACGCCGTCCGTGAAGGCCTCGACGCTGACAGCGAGGAAGAAGTGCCCGTTGCGCCGTGGCACCGGCCGCCCGTCCTCCACCGCTGCAAGCTGGTGCAGGAAGCTACCCGTCTGCAACGCCGCGGAGAGGATTTCGACAACCGTCGCGTAGCCGTACCCCTTGTGGCCGCCGCCCTCCTTGCCGGCGCCGCCGAGCGGCAGCAGCGCGGCCCGGCCGGCAACCAGGTCGGACAGCACGCCCTGCGCGTCGGCAGCCCCGGACCGCCCCTCGGCGTCAATCACCCATCCCGGCGGAACCGGCGTGCCCCGGCGGGCGTGAATCTCGACGGCGCCGCGTTGCACCATCGAGGTCGCGCAGTCCAGCACAAAGGGGAACGGCTCGTCCGACGGCATGCCGAAGCACAGCGGGTTGGTGCCCAGCATCGCCTCCACCCCGAACGTGGGGGCGACCGCCGGGCGGGCGTTGGTGCCGGTGATGCCGATGAGGCCGGCGTCGGTCGCCATCCGCGCGTAGTAGCCGGCAATGCCGTAGTGATTTGAGTTGCGCACCGCGGTCATCCCCAGCCCGTGGCGCTGCGCCTTCTCGATCGCCAGGGCCATGGCCCGCCGGGCGATGACCTGGCCCATCCCGTTGTGCCCGTCGAAGACCGCCGTCGTCGCCGTCTCACGCACCACTTCAAGCCGCGTCACCGGGTCCTGGACGCCGCGGCGGATGGGGTCGACATACATGGGTTTGAGGCGG
>MVZH01000020.1 GCA_002068325.1 Lentisphaerae bacterium ADurb.BinA184
TTGCGGGTTGCCACCGCCGAGCCGGTGACGGCGGATACGACGCTGCACCTCGGCGGCGTCACCGATCTGGCCCAGGAACCCAATGCCCTGACCAAGGCCGACCTGCCGGTGCGCATTCCCCCGTGGCCGACCCGTCGCGACGGACTGGTCTGGCTGTGGGAGGACGCGGGCCGGCCGGCGGCCCTCTTCGACGAGAAGGCCGGCGCCGTGCGCGAACTGCGGGCCTTCCGTGACCAGGGCACCGCCGGCTTCGACCGCTACCGCCGCATGCGACTGGCCGGCGGCCGCATGGGCACCGGCTTCTTCTCGCAGACCGGCGAGGGCATGGATTTCTGGAGGGTCGTGAAGGCCAATGAGTTCAGCCTCGAACTGACGTTCCAGCCCGCCGCGCTCACCCAGGGCACGCCGGCCGGCGAGGGCCGCTTCCCGGTGCGGCTGGTCAACTGCAGCGCCTGGCACGACGCCGACTGGGAGTTCATGCTCGGCCAGCAGGGCGACAAGCTGCTCTACAGCATCCGCACGGTGGACAACTTCCTGAACATGAACGGCGAGCGTGTCAAGGGCGACCTGCACGGGCGGGCGCCGGCCTACGAGATCGCGACCCTCGCCGACACCCGTCCCCACCATCTCGTGGTCAGCTACAAGCCCGGCACGCTGGTTGCGTTCATGGATGGGCGGCGCGTCTTCGCAACCGATCAGGTCACCGGCAACCTGGCATGGGGGTACGGCGAGCTGTGTTTCGGCGACAACCACAATGGCGGCCGTCACCGCTGGCATGGGCGCATCGAGGGTGTCGCGCTCTACCACCGGTTTGTCGCCGAGGCCGAGGCCGCCGCCAATGCCACGGTCTATCTGGCGAAAGTCAACGCCCGTGTGCCGTTGCCCTCGGCCCGCATCGAGGGGAAACTGCTGGCCAAGACGACCGTGCCCGAGGTCAAGACGATCCACCCCTACCATGATGCCCTGGTCGTCAACGAATACGAGGTCGTCCGCGTCGTCGAGACGTCGCCTGGTTGGACGCTCCGCCCGGCCCTGCTGCCGGCGATGACCATCCGGGTGGCCCAGTGGGGCATCCTCGACGACGTGAAGACCGGTGTGGATGGAACCGAGATCGGAGGGCGGGTGCCGCTCACCCTCGAAGTCTACACCGGCCATCCCGACAAGCTCGATGAGCAGGTGGTGGCCGACACGCTCGCCGAAGACCTGGACGCCCCGTTGTTCTACGAACCGTTGCCGTAACCCGCGCGACCGGTCACCGCCATCACGCCCAGGCGCAGAGGCTCGGGCCGGTCGCGCGCCTGCACTAGGCCCGGACGCGTCCATGCTGCGGGATCGCGCACGCCGGCGATGGCCGCCGGGGCAGGGCGGCAAGTGCCGCAGGTTGTTGGATGATAGGACACTTCGCGTCCTTGGGGCTTGGCGGCGGACCGGGTGGTGCGTCCGGTGGCGGTGCAGTACGCCTTCCACGCTGACGCGCAGGGCGCGAACCTGTACAATGACGCCGGCCTGCCGGCCAGTCCCTCACGAACCGACGACTGGCCGCTGGAACCTCCCGGCCTAGCCGAAAAGGATAGCGGAAGAGTGCTCATCAACCACCGAAACCGGGCGTTGCCCGTCGTGGGCACCGGAGCGCTGTCGGCTTTCCTGCTTGGCCTGGCGCCGTTGTCGTCCGCCGCCGCGCAGAGCGCTCCGCGGGCTGGCGGAACCGACATGGACAGCCCGGCCTACTGGAAGAGTCACCAGGAAGCCCTTGCCGGCATCGGCGATGGCTACATTGTGTGGGAGAGCCGCCGGCTCGCAGGAACCGGCGGCCGCGCGGGCGAATGGAGCATCTGGACGGCCAACCTCGACGGCAGCGGCCTGCGACAGCTCGCGCCCGACGAACCGGAGCGGAACCAAACCTCCCCGCATATCTCACCGGACGGCACGCGCGTAGTCTACCTCAGCTTCCCGGCGCAGTCCGGAGAGCACATGGACGCCCGCGGCCAGGCGGTGCCGCTGCACATGGTCAACCGTGACGGCAGCGCGGACCGAATCATCGTGGCCGACGCCCGTCAGTACTCGGGCTGGGACCGGGCCGTGACGTGGTTCAGCGACAGCGAGCTGGCGTACATCGGCGGCGACGGCAACACGTACCAGCTGAACCTCACCACCGGCGAAAGCCAGCTCATGATCCGCAAGATGCACCCCGACAGTCCGAGCTGGCTGCCCAACATCACCCGGACTCACGCCGCCTGGTCCTTCAACACCTTTTCCCTCTATGATGCCGGGACCCAGACCGTTGCCGAGATGCCGCACCTGGGCGGCTGCCAGCCGTACTTCTGCCAGGACGGCGTCTGGGGATTCTGGGAGGGGGGGATCGGCGGGCCGATCAACAAGATGCACTTGGCCACGCGCGCGATCTCCCCCATCCTCGACGGCGACATGATGCCGCCGGAACGCCGCTTCGTCTACTTCCCCATGATCTCCGACCGCAACCGCCTGCTTGCCTTCGCGGCCACCGACCGCGTCGTCGGCGGCTATGGCGGGTACGTCGAAAGCGACTACGAGATCTACGTCGCGCCACTCGACGCCACGACTCTCGACGTCATCGGCAAGCCGGTGCGCTACACCTTCGACCCGAGGTGCGACCGGTTCCCGGATGTGTGGCAGGCCGAGCCGGCCCTTGGTTTCCACAGCGGCAAGGTGCCTTTCCGCGTTGCCTTCACGTCGCCGGAGCCGATGGACGGCTTTTGGCACTGGGATTACGGCGACGGCGCCGTCGCGGAGGCCGGGGCCGCTCCCGAGCATACCTACACCCAGCCCGGTGTCTTCGTGGTCACGGCTCGTCAGGGCGAGCGTACCCTCCGTGGGCAGGTCCGGGCGGCCGAGGCCACGACGCCCGCCGCGGTGGCCGCCATGGTCGAGAGTCCGGGCGAGATTCTCGTCGCGTTCGACCAGCCGGTTGATCTGAGTGAGCTGGAAGTTGCCCTGGCCTCGGGGGCCGCAATCGCCCGTTGCGACGGCGGCGACGACCGGCGTTCGCTGCGTCTCCACCTCGCCGCCCCGCTGGCGGCCGCCGACCGCCTGACCGTGTCCGGCGCCACCGATCTGGCCCAGCGCCCCAACCGGATGCGGCCCGCCAGCTTTGCCGTCCAGCCGCGGCCGTGGCCGTCGAACCGCGACGGGGCCGCCTTCATCTGGGAGAACGCCAAGGCCCGCAACCTGGTGCGGGATCCGCAGACGGGCGGCCTGAGCGCCTATGCCCTGCCGTTGCGCGACCGTGCCTGGCTCGACCACAACTACGCGCTCGTGTTCGATGGCGGCAACACGGCGATCCCAGGCTTCGGCGACAGGTTCTCCAACGCGGTCCGGCAGGCCGGGCAGTACACGTTCGAGATGACCCTGACTCCGGCAAGCCTCGGCCGCGAGCGGCGCCAGTGTATCCTCTCCAGCGGCCTGTCCCAGCAGGGGGACAAGCTGGTTCTTGAGAACACGCCGCTGTGCACTCTGCAGGCGGACCAACCGAACCATGTGGTGATCACGCGCACGTCCGGGCCGGACGGCCGGCTGGTCTGTCACCGCAACGGCGAGGAAACGTTCTCCGAGGCGAGGGCGGCGGACCTGAACGGGTTCCGTTTCCAGTGGGTCAGCATCGGGAACGACCTCGACGACCACCCGTGGTTTGGGACCCTCGAGGGAATCGCCCTCTACAGTCGGGCGCTGAGCGCCGCCGAGGCAAAGGCCAACTGGGCCGGGTACTGCGCGGTCATCGCGGCCCGCACACCCGTTTCCCGACTGGACGTGGACGCGAAGCTGCTCGCCGCGTCGCCGACTCCCAGCCTGCACGACATCCAGCCCTACAGCCAGGCCTTGGCCGTCTACGAGTATGAGATCGTGCGGGTGCATGCGGGGCCGGCCACGTCCGGCCGCGTCCGCGTCGCGCACTGGGTGTTGCTTGACGGTCAGATCCAGTCCGTCGCCCAGAGCCCGCCGGGAAGCGAGGCCCGGCTTCTGCTCGAACCGCTTGGAGCCAACCCGCAGCTCGAGGAGGAGTTCACCCGCGACACCCTCGACCCGGAGTTCGACCTGCCGCTGTTCTTCGCCGTGTCGGCGCGCCGCCCGTTCACCGGCGCCGCCGAGTGGAGTGTCCTCAGCCTGCCAGACGGGGCGAGCCGTGATCTGGATGCCGCCCAGGACATCGAGGGGGCCGCCGACATCCGGCGAAGCTACCCGCTGCAGGATGGGCAGGCGTGGAGGGTGGCCGCCGCGGACGCCGGCGGATTCGTCTCGCTCTTCAGCGCCACCGGCGGCGGGTGCGGCTACGCGCTGGCTTACGTCCGCAGTCCGGAGGCGCGGAAGGCACGGATCGCGGTGCGCGCATACGGCGGCGCCAAGGCGTGGCTCAACGGCAGGAACATCCTCACGGTGAGCGACTTCGGCCGCTATCCTTTCGCCGCCGGACAAGAGGCGGAGGCGAGCCTCGCCAAGGGATGGAACGAACTGCTCGTCAAGATCACCCAGAAACACGCCTTCATGTCATTCCGCGGCGAGGTGCTGGGTGCGGACGGCAGGGAGATGACCGATCTCACTTACGCCGTGGCACCGGGGGAATGACGGATGCCCCGGCCGATCCCTCACCCGACAGGGGCGCCTGACCTCACGGTCGCTGCGCGCGGTGATCCTCCATCGGCACACTACATTACCCGCTGCGACCGACACGTTGTGCGGGCGGCAGCGCCCAGAACGGAAGTGCGGCCAGGCATGGTGAGTCTCGCGGGACGCTGGCTGATCATCAATGGGAACGGCGGGCCCGGACGCGGCACCGCACGCAGGCAGACGGTCGACGTCGCCAGCCGCGGGGGCGTCGCGCTGACCGGCGGCCGTCGGACGCATGCAGTCGCGCGCGGTGCGTGGGCGGGGCCTGAAACGCGGATCCGGCGCCACTGATCCGGGGCGGGCAAGATGGTATTCAGCTCCCAGCTCTTCCTCTTCTATTTTCTCCCCCTTTCGCTGCTCGCCTACTATGCCGCCCCGCGGCCCGCCAGACACCTGATCCTGACCCTCTTCAGCTACGTGTTCTACGGCTGGGCCAACCCGCTGTTCACCGTGCTCATGTTTGCATCGACCCTGCTCGACTACGTGTGTGGGTTGGCCATGGCGCAGCAGTGGGGAGCGGCGTGGAGGCGTCCCATCCAGACCCTTCCGGCCGGCGGGCCCCGCACGAGGGGCCAGAAGGCGGCCTTGATCGTCTCGATCTGCGCAAATCTGGCGTTGCTGGGGTTCTTCAAGTATTTCAACTTTGCCGTTGACAGTTATGATGCCTTGATAAGCGCCGCGGGTCTGGATCCCCTCCGCCTCGATCTGTGGCTCCGGGTCACCCTGCCCCTGGGCATCAGTTTCTACACCTTCCAATCGATGAGCTACAGCATTGACGTCTACCGCGGGGACGCCAGGGCGATCCGCAACTTCACCGACTTCTTCTGCTATGTCTCCATGTTCCCCCAGCTGGTGGCCGGCCCCATCATCCGTTTCCAGGATGTCGCCGACCAGCTCCGCGAAAGGGATCATACCCTGGTGAAGTTCGCCCGCGGCGTCGCCTTCGTCTGTCTCGGCCTAGGCAAGAAAGTCCTCATCGCGAATCCCTGCGGCAAGGTGGCGGACGTGGCGTTCGGGGCCGTCGGCGTCGGCCTCGTGGATGCCTGGACCGGGGTGGTCTCCTACGCCTTCCAGATCTACTTCGATTTCAGCGCCTACTCGGACATGGCCATCGGCCTGGGCCTGATGTTCGGGTTCGCCTTTGCCAAGAACTTCGACTCGCCCTACCGGTCAAGCTCGTTCACCGAGTTCTGGCGCCGCTGGCATCTGTCGCTGTCGACCTGGTTGCGGGACAACCTGTACATTCCGCTGGGCGGCAACCGCAAGGGCGAATCCCGCACCTACCTGAACCTGGCCGTGGTCATGCTCCTCGGCGGCCTCTGGCACGGCGCGAGCTGGAACTTCGTGATCTGGGGAGGCATCCACGGCGGGCTGCTGGCCGTCGAACGGGCCTTCGGCAAGGACAGCCTCTACCGCCGGCTCCCCGCCCCGCTGCGGATCGGCGCGACCTTCGTCATCCTCCTGTTCACCTGGGTCTTCTTCCGCGCCGCCGACCTGCCTGCGGCCTTGCGCTACTGCGGCAGCATGCTGGGAATCGGCCAGCCGCCGGCCGCCGCCGGCCTGCTCGGCGGCCTGATGTTCAAGCCATACTACCTGCTGATGCTGGGGCTCGCGGCGGGCCTTGTCTGGCTGGCCCCGCAGACCTGGGACTTCACACGCCGGATGAGCTGGCCGCGAACCGCCTGGGCCCTCGCCGTCTTCGGCCTGGCGATCGCCGCCCTCACGACGCAGTCGTTCAACCCCTTCATCTACTTCATCTTCTGAAGCCGTACGAGGATCGGCGTGACGCAACCGGCTCAACCATCCAAGGCCCCGTCGCCGAAGCTTTCGCGCGAGGAGATCGCCCGACGCGAGATCGGGCACACCGACATCACGCGGTCGCAGGCGTGGGTTCTGACCCTCGCGTTCCTCGCGGTCATCGCCCTAGTCCCCATCGCCCAGTTTGCCCATGACGCCGCGGCGGCGCGGCGCGGGATACGGCAGTCCGCGTTGCCTCCGGCTCTGGCGATCTTCCCCCAGGCCTGGGAGGCGGCCAGGCTGCTGTTCGCCCGCGAGGCGTCCGCCCCGGCCCGTGAGGCGACAGGCTGGCCGCCGTTCCTCGACCGTCTCTTCCGGGCCAACAACGTGCTGCTCGGCGCCATCCGCCGCTGCGAAGACGACCTCGACAGGGATTCCCTGCTCACCTACCTCCTCCTGCCGCCCGTTCAGGAGACGCTGACCGGCCTTCTGGGGGCCGGCAACGAGGCGGTGTACCCCGGGCGCGACGGGTGGCTGTTCCATCGGCAGGGGCTGGACTACGTCAGCGGCCCCGGCTTCCTCACCCCGGAGCAGTTGAGCGCCCGCCGCCGCGGTGGGAGCCTGTGGCAGCCCGCCCCCCAGCCTGATCCGGTGGTGGCGATCCTGCAGTTCCACAACCAGTTGCAGCAGCGGGGCATCGCGCTCATCGTCATGCCGACCCCGGTCAAGCCGGTGGTGCACCCGGATCGGTTCGCCAGGCGCCACGGCCGCTGGCCCACGCCGCTGCAGAACGCGTCCTACGCGCAGTTTGTCGCCGAACTGCGGAGTCCGCAAGGTTTCTTCAACGGACGGTTTGCGGAGTCCGCAGAATCCGTCCGCCCCCAGGATCCGCCTGAGTTGAGGGCGTGTCTCGACGGACTGGCCGCTGCCCGCGAGAGGCTCGTCGCCGGCGGCGTGCTGGTCTTTGATCCGGCGCCGGTGCTGGCCGCGGAACACCGCCGCAACGGCGCCCCGCAGTACCTGCAGGGCGACACGCACTGGCGGCCGGAGGGCGTGCGCGCGGCGGCCCGGGAACTGGCACGGTTCATCGAGGCACACGTGGAACTCCCGGATCATCCCCGGGTCGAGTATGGAAGCCACGCCGCGACGGCTTCGAACCACGGGGATCTTGTGGCCATGCTCGGACTCCCGCCGGGACAGACCCTCTACCCCGCTGAGGACGTCACGGTTGAACAAGTGCTGACGCCTGACGACCGGCTGTGGCGAGCGCACCAGGACGCCGAGATCCTCCTGCTCGGCGACAGCTTCAGCAACATCTACTCGCTCAACGCGATGGGGTGGGGGGAGTCGGCCGGTCTGGCCGAGCAGCTCAGCCGCGCCCTCGGCCGCCCGCTGGACACGATCCTGCGCAACGACGCCGGGGCCTGCGCCACCCGCGAGATCCTGAGCCGCGAGCTGCGCAAGGGCAACGACCGCCTGGCCGGCAAGCGGGTCGTCGTCTGGCAGTTCGCCGCCCGCGAACTGAGCGGCGGCGACTGGAGACTGCTCGGCATGGACGTCGGCGAGAAGCGTGCGAGCCGCTTCGTCCTCCCGCCTCGGGGGCACCCGACGGTTGTCACGGCCACTGTCGCGCAGATCGCGGCCGCGCCGAGGCCGCGCACGGTTCCCTACAAGGACCATCTGGTCGCCGCCCACCTGACCGAGCTGGAGTCGGACGACCCTGCGGCCCGCGGCGGACAGGCGGTCGCCTATCTGTGGAGCATGCGCGACAACGTCTGGACTGACGCCGCGCGCTGGCGCGCCGGCGACCGTGTCGCCCTGCGCCTGCAGGACTGGGCCGAGGTCGCGGATGAACTCGACGGCATCAACCGTACGGAACTTGACGACGAAGGCCTGCAGCTTGAAGCCCCCTGCTGGGCGGTCCCCAGCGGGCAAGGAAGGGAATGACCGGGTGAAGGCCGGCGGGCGCCGTGCAGCGGTCGGAATCGAGAGCCTAAAGCCCTTTGACAGAGAGGGAGGTGACCATGAAGCGATGGCTGCAACTTGCGGCCGCGGCGGTGTGGGTGTGCACACGGGCGGGCCTGGCGGACGAGGCTCCGGCCCCGGACGCGGCCACGCGTTTCCGGGCGTTCTGCGCGGAGTTGGCCGGGCTCGGCGACGGCATGACGATCGCAGGGAAGGACGGCTGGCTGTTCCTCCGCAATGAGATACGCCATCTCGGCGCCGGCAGGTTCTGGGGGGAAGAGGCCGCCAGAGTCTCGCGGGCGGCCAAGCCCGAACTCGCCGATCCGTTCGACGCCATCGTGGATTTCCACGGCCAGCTCGAGAGGCTCGGGATCCGGCTGATCGTGCTCCCGGTGCCGGCCAAGGCGGTCGTCTACCCGGAGCAGCTTCCCGACAGTCCGGTGCCCGTCGGCGAAGACGGCCTGCCGTCGCGACTGGACATGGTCCACCAGGAGTTCTACGCGGCCTTGCACGACTGCGGAGTGACCGTCCTCGACCTCCTGCCCGCGCTCATGCAAGGGCGACGCGACCCCGCGAAGCCTGTGTTCTGCCGGCAGGACAGCCACTGGTCCGGGCAGGCCTGCGTCCTGGCCGCGCGGCAACTGGCCGACCGTATCCGCAAGCTGGACTGGTACGAAGGGGTGCCGAAGACGCCTTTCGCGACCACGGAGGAGGCCGTGACCGTCGTCGGCGACCTCCTGGCCGGGGTGGCTGACGCGGCGGTGCGCACGGAGACCCTGACCTTGCGGAGGGTGGGAGACCGACCGATCGAGCCGGACCGCGACAGCCCGGTCCTCCTCATGGGCGACAGCCATTGCCTGGTGTTCCACGCCGGCGGCGACATGCTGGCGCAGGGCGCCGGCCTCGCCGACCAGCTTGCGGCCGAACTCGGGTTCGCGGTCGACCTGCTCGGTGTGCGGGGTTCAGGGGCGCGGCCTGCCCGCATCGCCCTCTACCGACGCGCCAGCCAGCCCGGCTACATCGCGAAGAAGCGTGTCGTCATCTGGTGTTTCGCGGCCCGCGAGTTCACCGAGGCCGACGGCTGGGGCAAGGTGCCGGTGGTGCGCTGAGGTTTCCGAGCGACTCGGGCCGAGCCCACTCGCCATCCCGCTGCCGCTCAGGCACGCGGGGCAGCGTGCAGTCAGCCCGGCCCTACGCCGCCGCGGAACGATGAGGCCGGCGTCGAACGTCACGGCCAGGCGGGACGTCCACGCAGGCCGCGCGATGCCGGCTAACCTTTGCGCTGTGGCACGTGTGCACCCTCCCAGCCCTCGACCCCCAGGTGGCGGTGCGGCGGGAAGGGGGACAGGGCGACGCGTCGGACGGGATCCGACTGGTGGGCTTTCATCAGGCCGATGCGCGGGTTCGCCGCGGGGTCGCGGCCGGCCGCGCGGTCCATGCCCTCCGCCCATGCGATCTCGCGCGCGATGATCTCCGAGAGCGGCGGGATTTCGTCAGGCAGCGGCTCGCCGTCAATGCGATGGAAGGCGGCCATCAGCCAGTGGGTCAGGTGCCGGTAGCCGCGTTCGTAGTCGGCGATGATGGCGCGTTGCTCCTCGAAGCAGGCCCGCTGCTCGGCGTTCAGACCGGGGCGTGCGAGCAGTCCTTCGAGGAGGGTGAGCGCCTGCGTGTAGGGCGCGAAGACGGCCGACTCGTACTGCCGCAGGTAGGCCAGCCGGTTCTCGGCGCCGTAGTGCAGGATGCGCCAGACGCCGCCCTGGTGTGACTTCATCCTGCCCTGGTCGCGCAGGACAGGTGTCAGGAAGTAATCGAGGTCGTGCGGCCCCAGCCGTTCCTCGTCCGGGACGATGGGCATGTGGATGATCAGCGGCTGGAGCGCGAGGGCGTGTCCGCCCGGCGGCACCGGCTGTTCGCGCGCGGCCAGGTCGCTCAGCCGCCAGACTGCACAGAGTTCGTCGGCCAGTCCGGCGCCGACCCAGGCTTGGGCGACCGCGCGCACCGCGGCGTCGGTCGGTTCCGGGCCGTGTTCCATCGCGCGGCGGATGACGGCGGTGTTGGCGCTGTAGGGCGTGGTGCCGGGGCCGCCGCCGATCAGGTTCCGCACGCCCCAGCTGAGCAGCCGCGACACGATCTCGTGGGTCTCGTAGGGGCGCGGGTCATCGCCCGCGTAGTAGTCCGAGTTGTAGGAGGCGTAGACCGTGCCCCCGTGCGCCTGGATCTGGCGGACACGGGCTTCGTAGTCGGCCCGCTGCCACTCGAGCGTGCGCTCACGCTCGGCCCGGTCGGTGTGGATGCCGGGTCCGACCGCCTGGGTGCCCCAGCGCCACTCCAGGCCGCCGCCCCAGGCGAAGGCGCCGTACACCGAGGCGGCCACGCCGTCCGGCGCGCCGCGCAGGAAATCCTCCTTCTCCGAGGGGGCGAGACCGGACGTCATGACCACCCGGAACTCGGGGTTGACCTTCCGGCCTTCGGCGACCAGGACGCGGGCGAACTCCTGCGCCTGTCTGCCGGGCGGCACGTCCTTGCAGTGGTAGGGGCCGTTCGGGCCGGCGTACAGATGGCTCGAGTAACAGAACCCGGCGCCGGAATCGTTCGTGAAGATGTGCATCTCATCAATCTCGGGGACCAGGTTGAGCAGGTTGCGGATCAGCTGCCGGTAATGGTCCTGGACCTCGGGGAGCATCGGGCACAGCGCGTAGTAGGGCGTGGTCGAGCAGGCCGGATTGTCCACGCGCGGGCCGCGCAGTGCGGGATGCCGCCGGAAGAAGCTCTCCGGCATCAGCGTCATCTCGACGCAACGGACGGCGCAGCGCAGGCCGTGCGCCCTGGCCAGCGCCGCGGCCTGCAGGAGCAGCTGCCGGTTGGCGGCGAGCAGCTCCTCGTGGTAGATGCCGACGTTGTAGGTCGAGGTGACGTACTTGTCGGGCGTGTGCCCGTAGGTCGTGAAGCGCAGGTACGAGTTCTCCGGGTCCATCGCCCATGGGATCGAGCAGACGGCGCGGTTGACCATGACGTGCGTGGCGCCCTTGCGCCGGAGCCTGGTCATGTGGTTATCCAACTGCGCCTGGTAGTCCGCGACGGCGCCGCCGCGGTAGACCGGAGGGAAGTCGCCGGCAATCAATCGTTCAGTGTAGGCACCCATCTCGATCTCCTTGGTTCACCTCGGCCGCTCAGGCTCAGAACCGGGCGCTGACGCCGCCCGCGGAGGCGGTCGCCCCGCCGTCGGTCGCCTCCACCCTGACCTCCGGCGCCGGCGCCCCCTTGGCGCGCGGCACGATCACCACCTGGAACCGGCCCGCACCCTTGAGCCGCAGGATGGGCTGACGCTCGCCGCCGCGGTTCGCGTGCTCCCACTGCGCCAGGAAAGCCTCGACAGGCGCGCCCGCCACCACGTACAGATCCCAGTCAATTCCCTGCGACGCATGCCGCTCGAAACGCTGCCCCGTGAACCCGAGGCGGGAGACGCCCGCCGGCAGCGGGAACGCGTCACCGACCCTCCTCGCGCCGCCCGCCGTCGCCACTTCGCCGTCCGCCATCAGGTTGAGCAGGAACACGCCGGGCGCATCCCCTTCGACGGCCAGCTCGTCGCGGATGCCGATGACGGGCAGGTCGTCCCTGAGCATGGCCACCTTCACCGTGCGCGTCCAGCGGTTCCCGCCCATCGCGAAACTGGCGGTTGACCAGGCCTCGCGTTCGAGGCTCTTGAACTCGACGGTCCTCGGCGCGCCCCAGCGCGGCCCCAGGCGGATGTCGGGCGGGTTCTGCCTCCAGTCGGCGCCGATGGCGGATTCGGGAAGCGCGACGCTGTGCACAAAGCCGCCCGGCGAGATCGGCGAGTACATGCTGCCGAAATCCAGCGACAACGGCGCGCCCAGCGCGTAGATGACGACCTCGCCAAGGTCGTTCGAGGCGTGATCCCGGTACCAGCCTCCGTTGACGAACCAGGCCGCCGTCTCGTTCGGCGTGCCCCAGCCGAAGCGCAGAACCGAGTGCCAGCCCTCGAAGTGGGCGCTGGCGAGCGCCGGGTCGCGGTCGGGCAGGCGCTCGTCAATCTTGAGGATGGTGGCGCCGTGAAAGTCGGAGTGCGGGCGTCCGCTCTGACGCCAGGCGCCCATCAGCCGCGCGGAAAGCCCCGGATCCAGGTCGGCGTAGGCGGTGGCGAGCTGGCCGAGGAACTCGGTCGTCTCGACCGGTTCCGCGTCGCCGATCGCCGGCCGCGCCCGCCTGCCCACGCGCGGGTCGGGCGGGGTCAGGAAGTTCATCTCAAACTCGGCGTACTGGCGCAGCCGCGGCTCCTCCTTGAACGGGTCGGCCAGCCCGCTCATCTTGAGCTGTTGCAGGATCGAGAGCAGGGGGCCGTTGGCGGCGCCGATGTAGTGGGTGCACCCCATGTGGGCGCCGTGCTCGTTGATCGTCTCGTGCACGGTGGCCTGGGCCCGTTGCCAGACGCCCTCGGCCCGGCCCCGCATCATCGGGTGACGCGCCAGCATCAGCGCATAGAGGTCGCGGACGCCCTGGTACTGCACCGGCATGTTCGCCGTGCCCAGGTTCAGGCCGTGCCCCTCGAACAACGGCACCACGTCGTCGTCCCAGACCACCGCCGCGTAGAGGGCGAGGATGGCCTTGCACCGTTGCCGTTGCTCCCCCATGAGGTCGGGCGCGGCGAGCAGGGAGTCCAGCCAGGCCGCGGCGCGGCTCATCCGCAGGCTGCCATGCCAGTAGTGCACGTGGAAATCCATGGCTCCGTCGCCCTCGACGTGACGGCGCAGCAGATCGCCGGCGTCGGCGGCCAGCTGTTCCAAGACCGCCTCTCGCTTCGCGCCCGTCGCGTCGCACCAGGCGTCGATGAGGGGGCGCGTATAGGTCACCGTGTCGTAGGCGCGGCGGTGGAACTCGGGATCGTTGCGCAGCCGTTCGATCATCGCCTGCACCGCGTCGGGGGGCATATACATCGCGCCCCAGCCGGCCGCCGGATCGGCAAAGTCCAACCCGACACGGTGGAGTTTGTTGAGACCGAAGCCGGCGTGCACGTTCGCCAGGCGCGCGATGGGCTGGACCTCGGTGGCGTCTCTGAGATCCTCACCCTTGACGCCGGCGAACAGGCCCCACTGCCAGCGGCTGCGCCGGGCGACCCGCCCGTCGGCGCCGCGGCGGTGGCTCTGCACCGTCAGCCCGGCTTGCGGTTGGCCGCCCTCGGGCGCCGGCAGCGTGTAGAGCCCGACGCCGCTGAAGTGCGCACCGATCGCCCGCGAAGCCCGCCCCGCGAAAATGCCCAGCAGGTTGCCGTCCGCCGCCGCCGCCGCGTCGAAGGCCTGCCAGTACCAGCCCGAGTCGAAAACCCACGGATCCCACACCGCCATCCAGCGCCAGCTGTCCGGGCTCGATCCGTAGGACGAGTGCATGGGGCGGTCGTAGCGCAGTTCCACCTCGGCGTCGAGGGCCGGGCGCTCGTGGCTGGCCCTATAGACCCGCCCGTCCGGCTCGGCGCCGTACTCCGTGGCGCGCGCGTGGTGGCCACGGTAGCGGGCGTGGGTCGGATGCACGGCCGCGTGGAAGTCCATCGAGTAGGACAGATCCATGTCGGTGTCCTCCTCGAAAAGGATCACCGGCTGGCCGGCCTCGACGGTGAGGGTCGAGCGGTAGTAGCCGGGCCCGGCGTCGGCCACATGCGTCTGCCCGTACCGGTACTCGGGCCGTTCGAACGCATAGGCGACTTCGACCACGACCCTCAGCGGCCCCCGCTCGAGAAACCGTGTCGTCATGGCGACCAGCGTGCTCGCCTCCGCCGCCAGCCGGTTGGGGCCGGTGGCGGCCCATGTGCCGTCGCGCATGCACACGCCCTGCACCGGCGCCGGCAAGGCATCGAGGGCCGGAGGCGCCGTTGGCGGCCCCGGAACCCGCACTCCGACCAGGCCATTCGCAATCTCGTACTGTTCCGGGGTCTCCGTGACGGCGATGCCGCCCTCGAACGCCGCCGGCCGCTGTCCGGCGTACATCGTCCACGAACGCGACTGGCCGGCCGGCAGGTCGGTCATCAAGGCGATCCGGCGGCCGCCGTCGAGCAGCTGGCCGCAGACTTCCTGGCCCTCGCCATCGAGCACACGGACGTCAGGCCCGGCGAGGGGGGCGGGGAGATCGAAGTCGACAATCTGCGTCGGGTGGGAGACGCCGAAGCGCTCGACCAGCTCGAGGACCTGGCAGACGGGGGCGGGCACCGGCGACGCCGCCTGGGGCTGCGCCGGGGCCGGTTCCGGCGACCGCGAGCACGACACGCACAACAGCCCGGACAGGACGGCGACGGTCAGTCGAGAGAGGGGGGCCATGGGGGGACTCCGCTGATGTGTCGGGTGTCAAGTCTGAGGTCCCAGGCGCGGCTCCTGTGCTATCGGGTCTCCGTCCGCCGGCCTCTCGCCCTCTTGGCCTCCTGGCCTTGGGGCCTTGCGCTGCGCGGACGCTTCCGCTGGTGCGGCGGCCGGGCCTCGCGTCCCGGTGCGGGCGACAAGGCCCACCAACGGGTCACGGGGCCCGACACCTCGAAGGCGATCCGGTCGGCGATCCGCGGCCGGGCGTCTGCGGCAAGGAGATCGCGCATCGCGCAGCGCCCCGGCAGGACGAGGGTGCGCGGCCCGGGCCTGACGGCGTGCACGGCCACCATCCGCGAGTCTGCGTAGACAACATCCTCCTCGTCGTCATACACGTGCGTGCCGCTGAAGCGGGCCAGGTTCCGCAACAGCCACGCCGGCAACGGCACCGCCGCGGCGAAGACGATCGCATAGTCGCCCGGCCCGCGCCGTCCCGGACGCCCGTTGCCCGCCGCGCCGCGCCCGAACTCCTTGACGACCAGGCCGGGGCGGCGTTTGCCGTTGTCCAGGGCCATCGTTCCCAGCCGCACGAATCCGCCATCGCCCTCCGCCTGCGCCTGCCGGGGGGGGACGCCGCCGTGGCACACGGGTGCGCCGCGCTCCCAGGGCACGAGCACCGGGCCGTAGCGGTGGGTGTCGCCGAACGTTTCGCAGGCCCCCGCCCCGGCGGTCAGCGGATGGCGCCAGTTGTCGATCGTCACGAAGCGCGGGTACTCGTAGTCGTACAGTTCGAAGTCCATGCCGAGCAGGCGCGCGGCGTGTTCCGGCGCCACGGTGACGCCGTCGGTGATTCCGCTGCCGGGGCCGCAGACGATGACGTTGCCGTTGCGGAACAGACGCGAGCGCAACCTCGCCGCCGTCGCCTCGTCGGCGAGATAGGCGTTGGGCAGCAGGAAGAGCCGGTGGCACTCCGGGAAGTCGTCGCGCCCGAGGTCGTCGAAGAGGAACGTGCGCGTCGGCACGCCGCAGTGGTTCATGCCGACAAGGCGCTGGCGGATGACGGCGAGGTCGTTGTACTCACAGGAGAAGTCGGTGTGGCGCGCGGCGCGCGGGTCAACCAGCATGGTCACGCACGGCACCTCCTGGCGGGGCACGGCTAGGAACTCCACCGCCAGCCCGCCGCAACGGGCCAGCGCCTGCTGGATCGGCTCTTCACCAAAGTAGCCGACGCAGACGTCCATCGGGTAGTTCTGCTGGCCCTTCGAGAGCGCCGCCGCCTCGTTGCGGAACAGGATGGCCGCCTCCTCGCCGGGCTCGATCGAACCGAAGAGGCCGCGCTCGCGGTTGGCGTAGCTGCGCTGATCCTCCTCGACCAGCATCAGCTTGCCGTGCAGCTGCACCGAGTCGCCGATGCCCTCGGGGTCGTAGCCGAACCCGGCCCACCGGCAGCGGTAGTCGTGCGGGGTGGCGACCAGATCCAGCTCGGGCCAGTCGAGCATCTCGTGCATGTTGGTGGTGCCGGTGGCCAGGAACTGGTCGCCGTAGTGTTCGCGCCAGGCGCGTCCGGTGAAGATCGGGTGCGTCATCCAGCCGACCATGTTGCCCTTGAAGGCGTCGATTCCGCACAGGCGTCCCGGCGGCGCCGCGGCACGGAACGCGCGCAGCGTGGCACGCAGATGGCGCTCGAACAGCTGCGTCTGCAAATCGAAGTAATCGCGTTCGGCCTCGACCCGGGCGGCCCCGGGCCAGAAGAGCACGGGCGACCCGCCGCGGCGGCGGAAGTCCTCGTCGCCGGGCACCGCGACCGCCGGCCGGCCGCGTCCCCGGCGGAACTCGGCGAACTTCGCCTGCATCACGGGCGACTGGTCGAACAGATACCCTTGGCAGGCCAGCGGCGTGGCCCCTTCGCCAAGCGGGTAGATGACATAACCGATCAGGCGGTCGGCCCAGGGCTGCCGTTCGCAGTACCGGGTCAGCGTGCGCAGGTACTCCGTGAACTCGGCTTGGTAGCGGTCTGAGGCGAGCGAGGCATTCTCGTAGCGCTTGCCGCGGTAGTTGAGGAGCATGTCGTCGGGATAGGCCCGGCCCCAGCTGGCCGGCGGCAGGTCGTTCATGCGCACGAAGAAGCGGGCCTCCGGCACGAGGGCGAGAATGGCCTCGGCCTGTTCGCCCAAGCCGTGGTAGTCGGCGGGCATCGGCGCGGGCGGGTCGTTGACTTGGCCGGGCGCCGTCCAGAACGGCGTCGTGCCCCACTCCCCGTTGTAGCCGCCCGTCGGCATCAGCCAGTAGACCCTGCGGCCGTGTGCGGCGAAGTTGCGGTGCGCGGCCAGCCACTCATCCCACCAGCCCGGCCCGCACGAGCAATAGCTGGGCAGGGCCAGCGGCCGCCCGTCCGCACAAAAGGCGGGCACGCCGTGATGGCGGCACACGGTGTAGACGGCGCCGCGAGCCGGCATCCGTGGCCCACTCTCCAGGGAACGCTCCATCACCGAATGGTCTCCTTGACTGTGCAGCGCCCGCGACGGCCACAGCGACGGCGTGAGGATCTCCTCAGCCACATCCACGGCCGCGGCATCCGCCGCCCGGCGGACAGCGACGGGCAGCGCCCGGCCCAGGATTTCTTCGCCGCTGCCGTAGGCAACGGCTCTCCGTGACGACGGCCTCGCGCGCGGCGAGGCGGCGAGAGGCGATGTCGGTTTGCGCCCCGGCCTCGGCCAGCGCCCGCACGATCTGGCGGCCATACAGCCCGGCGCCGCCCGTGACCACGGCCACCTTCCCTTCGAGAAAGAAGGTGTCGAGGATGCTCATGGGGAGACCTCCGTCCGCAAGCGAAGCGAGCCACAACATACTTCCGGGCCGGCGCCAGACAAGGGGGCGGAAACACCGCGAGTTGGCGCGACTCCCGGCATGGCGCGGTCGGCTTGCGACAATATGGTACGAGCCGCCCGGGTTCAATGCGTTTCGCGCGTCCGCCGCGGGCCGGGCGGCCACCAAAGGGAAGTCCCTCTATGCACGAAAACCTCGTCCTCATCGGCGCCGGCAGCGCCATGTTTACCCGGGGCCTGATTGCCGACGTGATCCGGCATGGATGGGAAGGGGGCATCGGCTTGGTGGACACCGACCCGGCGGCACTCCGCGTGGCCGAACGCCTGGCGCAGAAGATGCTCGCCGCCAGCGGCGCGCCGCTACGGCTGCGGGCGGCCACCGACCGCCGCGACCTTCTGCCCGGCGCCACGGCGGTGATCTGCACCATCGGCGTGGGGGGGCGGCGCGCCTGGGAACAGGACGTGCTCGTGCCGCGCCGCTTCGGCATCTTCCAGCCCGTCGGCGACTCGGTCATGCCGGGCGGCACCTCGCGCGCCCTGCGCATGATCCCGGCGATGGTCGGCATCGCCGCAGACATGCTCGACCTCTGCCCTTCGGCGCTGTTCTTCAACTACGGCAATCCGATGTCGCCGGTCTGCCGGGCGGTGCACCGGGCGACCGGGGCCTGTATGGTCGGGCTGTGCCACGGCGTGTTCGATGTCGGGCGCCATCTGGCCGGCCTGCTCGGCGTCGCGCCGGACGACCTCCGCTACACCGCCCTCGGCATCAACCACCTGACCTGGTTCACCGAAGTCCGCGCCGGGGGACGGGACATGATTCCGCGCCTCGCGGCCATCGCCCGCGAGAAGGTCGCCGGCCTGGATCACGCCCAGCCGAACCCTCACCCCGCCGATGGTGCGAGTGCCGACCGCAGCGCGCCGTTCGGCTGCGGCGAGGATCCGTTCACCTGGGAGCTGGTCAACCTGTTCGGCGCCTTCCCCGCCGTCATGGACCGGCACGTGACGGAGTTCTTCCCGCACCTCTTCGCCGGGCCGGGCAGCTACTATGGGCGCACGCTGGGCGTGGACGCCTTCAGCTTCGAAGGCACCATCGCCTGGGGAGACCGGATCTACGCCGAGATGCAGGAACTGGCGGAGAGTCCTGAGCCATTGCCCGCCAAGTACTTCGAGAGGATCGGCGGCGAGCATGAACAGGTGACGGAGATCGTCGAAAGCATCCGCAACGACCGCGGCACGGTCTACTCCGCAAACCTGCCGAACCGGGGTCAGATTCCGAATCTGCCGGCGGACGCGGTCGTCGAGTGCCCGGCGGTGGCGGATGCCGGCGGGATGCGCCCGTTGCTTCAGCCTCCGTTGCCGGCCGGGATTGCCGGGACGCTGGCGACGCGTCTGCAGTGGGTGGAGACGGTCGTCGAGGCCGCCCTCACCGCTTCCCGCAAGACCTTCATCCAGGCGCTCCTGCTCGACGGCGCCGTCGCCTCCGTCGCCCAGGCGGCCCAGTTGGCGGACGCCCTGCTCGCCGTGCAGCAGGCCCACCTGCCCGACTGGCGCCAGGCATGATCTGAAGGGGCCGCCGCCACCCGCTAACCCCCGGTGCGTCGCGGCATCCCGGCCCCGGGGCTCAGCGCGCCGCCACCGCACCAGGCCCAGGGGCCGCCGCCGGCGCCGGCCGTTTTGCGAACTCCGCCATCATCGTGCGGCAGTACTGGGTCAAGGCGAGCACATCGGCGCCCAAGTTGAGGAAGCGGTAGCCGAGGGCAATCAGGGCATCGAGGTTGCCCGGCGAGGCCACGGTGCCGGCAAACTTCCCGTGCGCCAGCGCCGCCTCGGCCACGCGTCGCCGCGCCTCGACCAGCCGCGGCTCGTCCCAGACCCCCGGCGCCCCGATGCCGTGACTGAAGTCGCCGGGGCCGAAGAACAGCATGTCAATCCCGGGCACCGCGGCGATGGCGTCAAGCTCGGCCAGCGGCTCGGGATCCTCAATCTGCACCACCACGAAGCGCTGGGCGTTGGCCTGCTTCAGGTACTCCGTGAAGGCGATCTCGCAGTAGGCGCCGTCGGCGTTGCCGCCGTCCACCGGGCGGCGGCCGATGGGATGGAACCGCGTCATGCGCGCCACCGCGCGGGCGTCGGCCAGGCTCATGAGGTGGGGCACCATGATCCCGGCGGCGTCCAGTTCGAGCGGGCGGATGTAGTCGCTGTAGCCGCCGCGGGCCACGCGCACCATGACGTCGGCGCCGCGGCTCTTGGCCGCCCACACGCCCTGTTCGATGACCTTGAGGTCGTTGCCGACGTGCTCCATGTCCAGCCACACGCAGTCAAAGCCGGCCATGGCCGCGATCTCGACCGCCCGCGCATCGGCCAGATTGTGCTTGAAACACGTGGCCACCTGCCCGGCCCGCAACTTGGCCAACACCCGACTGGGACGCATGTTCATGGCGCATCTCCTGACCTGCATTTCTCACCACAAAGACGCGAAGGCTCGGACGTCTGCCCTCATGTCTTTGCTGCTTTTTGTGGTGTGTGTGTCTCTCTATTTGCTATCTGCTATCTGCTATTCTCAATACCCGAGATCCCACCTCGTCTCAATGTCGGCCGCGGCGTTTTCCGAGACCCAGACGTCGGTGCGCAGCGTCTGCAGGATGGACTCGGGCACGCGCGGGGTGACGGGGCCGTGCAGCACCAGGCGCGTCGTCAGCCGCTGCCACGAGTGGAACGTTCCGCCGACGGCGATCGAGTGCAAGTCGAGGCGGTGCTTGGCGGCGATCACCTCGGCGGGGCCGATGGTGGCGGCCTTGGGCGGCACCGCGCACAGGTCGCCGCTCGCCCCGAAACAGCCGTGCAGCGAGTTCTGGGCGATGGTGAACGGGCTGAGGGTGCAGACGCGCGGGCCGAACGTCTTCCATTCCTCAAGGCTGGCAGCGGCGAACTCGGGGGCGTCGGGTTCGATGAAGGCGAGGTGCCCGGTCCAGCCGGGGCCGCTGTAGCAGATGTCGGCGCCGCCGAGGTCGGCGAGGCGTCGGCCGTAGTCCGGCAGCGTGCGGTCGCTGAGCAGATGGATCTGTCGTGTCGGCGGGCGGAGCTTCGGTTCGATGGCGGCGACGAAGAACTCCATGAAGGCATGTCCGAAGCCGAGTTCCCATGAGACCGGGGCGATGTGGCCGTCCTGGTCGGCGTACTCGTCCATGTTGAAGGTGTGGAGGTGACGGCAGCTGACGCCGTGGCGGTTGATCAGGGCCGCCACCTTGCGGTAGCTCGGCCACGGATTGGGCATGATCATCACCATGCGCCGCCCGGCCTCGGCGGACTCGCGGATCCGCGTGAACATGTCTCTGACCCACAGGCGCTCGACATCGGCGTCAGGGATCACCCGGATGCGGAAGTCGGGGTTGGGGTGCCGCGTGATGTCGGCCCGGCGGATGCGGCGGACGCGCGCGATCGCCGCGGTGTCACGGAAGGGGATGAACGCGGCGGGCTGAAAGCGGAAGGTGCTCATGGTGTGGCTTCATCCTTTACGGTGGCGGGGGCGACGCGCAGGCGCCGGCCCCAGCGTGAGGGGATCGAGACGAGCACCGCCGCCGACGCGACCAGGGCGGCGCCCAGCAGGAGCGCGCCCCACTGCGCCGGCAGTCTGCCCGACTGCCCGGTGAGGGCAAACAGCCCCAGCAGGCAGAGCGTCGACAGCACCGGCGTCACCGAGGCCATCAGTCCCAGCGAAGTGGCCGGGGCGCGGTGGAGCGCCAGTTCCCAGAGGAGGTAGCCGGCGGCATTCGGGATCAGGCCTTGGTAGAGCAGGGCCAGCCAGACCCCGGCGTGGACAGGGCGCCATTCCCCGTTCAGGAGGCAGACGGCGGCACCCATCGCGCTGACCATCAGGAAGCCGGCCGGCGCGGTGGCGTAGCGGTGTCCCCACCCCCGCCAGCGGGCGATGAGCGCGGAGTACAGGGCCCACGAGATCCCTGCCAGCCCGCCCAGCGCGTAGGGCAGGGCCGCACCGCCGGCGCCGGCCGCGGCAATCTCGCGCCAGTTGGCGACGGCCAGCCCGGCCAGCGACAGCCCCAGGGCGAGGCCGAGACGGGCGCTCCACCGCGAGTCCGGCACCAGCAACAGCGAGAACCCCACCGTCAGCACCGGCCACAGGTGATTCATCAGCCCGACGCCGACCGCCTGCGCGTCGGTGGCGGCGGCCAGCAGTCCGGAGGCGTAGCAGGCCGAATAGAAGACAAAGCCGAGCAGGGCGACCGCCCACAGCCTCGGCGGCAGGCGGAAGAGCTCACGCGGCCCGCGCCCCAGCATTCCGTAGACGGCGATCTGGCCGAGGCAGCCGATGCCGTTGCCGATCGCCAGGTACTGCCAGGCGCCGAGCTGGCGGCCGATCCAGAGGACGCCGGAGGCCGAGGATGCCCAGGCGAGCACGGCCGCCATCCCCAGCAGGAGGCCCCCGGCCTCTCGTCCGCGTGCCGACGAGGTCATCGGGTGTGGCTTCCTCCGGCGTCGGCGCCGGGCTTGTCGGGGCGGCCGGATCGCGGTTTGCCGAACAGGAAGCGCACCGTGTTGTCGTGGCCGATGCGTTGCCGCAGGGGCCGGGGGAGTTCGCGGAAAGCGTCCGCCTCGGCCGTCGGCCCGCACGGCAGATCCATCCACACGTCCTGTCCATGGTCGTTGCGGAAGCGGCTTTTCCAAAGGTGGGCGGGGGTGTCCGTGCCCCACAGCATGGTTGTCGGGTAGGCCTCGGCGATCTGCTGCATGGCCGCCGCAGGGGCGCGGTAGTCGGCGGGGAAGCGGTTGCGTTTCGCCGCCACGGCCGGATGGTTTTGCCGGGCCAGGGTGCAGTGGACTTCTCGGCCTTCCATATCCACTGCACCCTGGCCCGGATGGTTTTGCCGGGCCAGGGTGCAGTGGATATGGAAGGCCGAGAAGTCCACGAAACTGTTGGGCAGGGCGGCGGCCGCGTCGAGGGCGCGGCGGTCGAAACGGCAGGTGTGGGCGATGGCGAAACGCACGTCGGGCCGGGCCTTGACGACCTTGAGGATCTCGAAGACGTTGGCCCACGGGTCGCCCGGCAGGACGGCGCTGTGAAGCGTGACCGGGATGTCCAGCTCGGCGGCCAGGTCGAGGAGGCCGGCGCCCGCGCCGAGGAGCGCGGTGACGGGCGACTGCAGGTAGCTGGTGGCGGTCTTCAGGCCGAACAGCGGCCAGCGCCCGGCCAGCTCGCGCAGGCAAGCCGCCTGGTTGGCCGGGCGGCGGGCGGGGTCGAAGCAGCCGAACGGCAGCAGGCGTCCGGCGAACTCGGGAAATGCCTCGTAGATCTCGCGGCAGAGGCGCGCGTTCTCCAGCTCATACGCGGCGGCCGTTGCGGAGCGCGGGTCGCGGCGGAAATGGCCACGCCGCCACGCCGCCAGCTGGAAGTAGGCCGTGTAGATGAACGGGAAGCAGACGGCGGCGGCGACCCCGGTCAGCCCCATGCGTACACCGTGGTCTTCGGCCGTGATCGCATACGGGAAATCGCCGTTGTAGAACGCGGCCACGTCCACCCCGAGGTGGGTGTGGGCGTCAATCAGGCCGCGGGCGCGGCGGATGCGGGCCGCAATCTGCTGTCGGGTCATGGGAGGGCTTCCACCGCCACCTTGACAACGACTTTGCATACCGGCTGGGGCTTGCCGTCGGCCAGGCAGGGCATGTGCGCGTCCTCGGGGAAGAAGACCACGAAGGTTCCAGCCGGGGCGGCGAGAAAGCTGCCCTCGCCGGCCAGCAGCACACAGTCCTTTCCCGCCAGATAAGGCTGGGTCACGGTGAGCCCCGCAACATTGGCGTAGCCCATGGTCTCGGCGCCATCGGCGACGTATTGCACATCAATATAGTGCTGGTGCGCCTCCCACACGCCCGTCCCCCGCGGTTTTGTGTCGTAGCGCTGGACGAGGGCGTAGACGCGGTCCCCGTCCAGCTCGTAGCGGCCGGGCTCGACGGTGGAGAAGTCCGTCTCCGCCAGATAGTCGAGGGCCATGCGGAGGCCGCGTCCGAGGCCATGGTACTGGGCCGCATTCCGGAGAGCATCAATGATCATGGGGAGACTCCAAGCTGTGCCGGGAGTGATGAACAGATGGCTCCCGCCGACCACCTTCGAGTCCTGGAGCCTTCGAGATGGGTCACCAATCGTCTCGAACAGTCCAGGGCTTTCCCCTGGAGCCGGCGGACTCCGCCGGTACGTCTCCGAGTCCGGACAATCGTGAGCCGATCACTGTGCACGCGGCCGGCGGCGGGGCCGCAGGCCGGCCAGGCCGAGTCCGAGCAGGGCGAGTGTGGCGGGTTCGGGGATGGGGGCCATCAGGCGGATCGAGCCGCCGTCGTAGACCAGCTCCATGCCGGGCGGGATGGTGCCGTTGATGGCGGCGAAGGTGCCGGTCAGCGAGCCGTATGTCGCCAGGATGTAGAGGGGGGCCGTCTCGCCGCCGCCGAGGTCGGTCAGGTTCAGGGTCGCGCCGCTGATGTCCAAAGCGCCGCTGACCGCCAGCAGGTCGCTGCCCGTGCCATCGTGCTCGACATCGAAGAAGCTGCCGGCCTGGAACACGACGTCGCCGTCAACGGTCAGCGTGTCGATCTTCTCCGCGTCGGTGGGGCCGAACCCGGGCGAGAGCGCGCCCTTGTTCTGCACATAGACGGCATTCCCGGCACCGGGCACGAGGATGCCGTTGCCGGCGAGGATCGAGTTCAAGGCCGAGGCGCTGGTGTTGCCGACGTAGACGTTGCCGGTGCCGGTGGCCGAACCGCTGGTGTTCGCGACGACCAGCGTGGCGGTCCGCGCCACTTCCGTGTCCTTGACGTACGTGTTGCCGGTGGCCGACGAGAGCCGGGTCACACCCCAGATGCTGCTGCGCGGCTCCCGCAGGAGGCCGAAAGAGACGCTGGGGACGGCGGGTCCGGCGGTGATGAAGGCCGAGATGTCCAGGTCAATGCCGCTGGTGTCCGGGGTGTTGCCGGGGTTGAAGTCGCCGCTGGTCGTGAGGTTGATGGTGCCGGGCCCGGAAACCGTCTGGGTGACGGATGGCACGCCGTCCCAGTGGTTCCAGATCACCGGGTCGGAGGCGGAACCGGCGAAGCTCAGGGTGCCGCCGCCCAGTGTGATGGCGAGCCGGCCATTGCCGTAGATCCGGCCGAGCGTGTCGGTGTGGCCGTTGAGATCCAGCGTCAGACCGCCGGTGTTCTTGATCGTGTTCGCGTTGGTGAACTGGTTGTCTTCGAGCCAGCGGACGGTGCCTCCGGAGCTGCCGAACTCCCCGGCCGCCATGTTGAGCGCCTTGGCGCCGCCGGTCTTGGCCAGCTCCAACGTACCTTGGTTCATCGAGAAGGAGGTGATGCTGTTGCTTGAGCTGCCGGCCAGCCGGACCGTTCCGTTGTCCGCGTCCCAGTGCGTCGTGAACGGACCGCTGACCACTCCGTTGAGGATGACCATGCCGCCGGCCACATCGGCGAGAACCCTCCCGCCGCCGGTCATCGAAAGGTCGCAGTTGACGGTCACCGTGCCCGAGGCGCGGAGCCAGATCGCGCTGCTGTCGCGTCCCGCGATCGTGCCAAGGGACAGCGGCCCCGGGCCGTCCAGCGTCCACCCCGCACTGAAGAACTGCACGCCGCCGACGCTGCGGGCCGCGCCGACGGATGGCAGATTGGCCGTCACCCCGCCGGTGAAGACCGCGTAGTCGGTGGTCAGGTTGTTCGCGGGCGCGACACCGCCGGCCCAGTTGCCGTCCAGCGTCCAGTCGGTGCTGTCCGAGCCGTCCCACGTGACGGCCACCCCGCGCGCCATCTCTCCGATGCCCAGGAGGACTCCGACGACGATCAAACTCAGGGTCACCCGTGCGGTCGCGTTCATGTCTTTTCCTTTCCTGTTGAGGGCAGGGGGCTCTTGTCGGGAAGGCCTGCAGGCATGCCGCTGCACGGCGTCAAGCCTGCCGTGCACACGTCTCCGGCTATGCCAACACGTCTAAGATAGACCACGCGGTATGGCGTGTCAAGCGACGCGGCGGGCCCGGCGGCGTCAGGGCTGTTCGTTGGCGAAGCGGAAGCTGTACAGGTCGGCGTCGCGGAGGGCGAAGCGCAGCCGCACCGGGCGGCCCGCGAGGGTGCGGAGGTCGCCGGCCCAGCGCACCGGGAAGGCGAGGTCGTCGCCGACGATCTCCGTGCACTCTTCGAGCCGGAAGCCGTCAAGCGGCCGCCCCTCGGCGGACTGGATTTCGGCGCGGGTGCCGCCGCCCGCCGAGGTCGAGAGGTTCAGCCGCAGGCGGTTGCCGGAGAAGGTGAGCGGGCGGGTGGTCAGCTCGCCGCCGCCCAAGGGGGCGTGCAGCGAGACGAAGCCGTCGAGCCGCAGGCTGTAGCGGCGGATGGCGTTGGCGCGGCCGCGCCAGTAGCCTTCGGCGACGAACATGGACAGCTCGTCCGGGGCGCCGGCCACGTCCGAGGCGGTCTCGATCAGCCCCCACCCTTGGTAACAGTCGCCATAGGCCCAGCTGCCGACCGGCCGCAGGCCCGGGCGGATGAAGGCCTCGTCCCAGCGTTTGAACGTGCGCCCGTCGCGGCTGGCCATGAACAGGCCGTCGGTGACGGCGGCGCCGTAGCGCTCACAGACCCGTGCCCGCCGGCGGCGGTGTTCGAGCTCCGGCAGGGCCTCGATGGTCGGCGACCACGGGCGTTCGATGTAGCGGGTGGGGAAGCCGAGGAACAGGTGCGGGGCGCGGGGGTAGGGCGTCACCATGTTGGTGTAGAGCTGCTCCGTCGGCGCACCGGGGTACTCAAGCCATTCCGGCGCGGTCCAGTGGACGAAGTCCTTCGAGGTGGCGGTCTTGATGCCGCGGTACCAGGGCGGCAGGACGTCACGCATGTAGGCGCGGTATTCGCCGCGGACGGCGTCCCAGAAGGCGAGGTTCTGCGAATCGAAGGCGCAGTCGGTGAGGATCGGCCGTTCGGAGAGCAGCGCCCAGTGGATGCCGTCGGGCGACGCCATGGCGTAGAGGGACCGGTCGCGGATGTCGGCCGTCGCGCCGACCGCCTTGTAACGGGCCTCGGGGGGGCAGGCCGGGTTGGCGTCCTTGAAGGGGGCGAAGCCGTGGACGCCGGCCTGCTCCTTGCCCTGGCCCTCCCACACCAGGTTGTTGTCCGTCGAGCCGTTGAACGCGATCAGCCCCAGGCTGGGCCGCCGCCAATGGATGCCGTCCGCGCTCTCGGCGTAGGCGATGCGGATGGGCGCCTCGCGCAGCGACGCCTTGCCGTCCGCCTCGACGATGTCGCCGTTCCAAGCCTGGTAGTAGAGCCGGCAGACGGCGCCGTCGCGGAAGACCGTCTTGTAGCCGCCGCACATGTTCCCCTCCCATGGGCGGTTGGTCGTGAGGACGATCTCCCGCGGGGTCGGATGGTGCAGCCGCAGGCACGCCTGGCCGCCGAGGGCGGCGACCAGCCCGTCGTCCACCAACAGTTCGAGGCGCTCGCCGATCCCCATCACCGCCGTCGCGTTCATCGGTCAACTCCTGGTGCCTGCCGGCCGCCTGAGGCACGACCGCCTGGCGGATCCCAGGCCTGGCCGGCAACGCCCGGTCTCCGCCGGCGACGCCGTCCCAAGTCTGGACTATCGCGGGAAATCTGGTATGGTTCGCTGGCTTGACTATACGCCCAGCGACGGCTCCAGGCAAGCGCGGCCGCCGGCCGCACACGGCAGACGGCTGGCCACCGGGGCGGGCGGCGGAGCGACGCCCCCCGACTCCGGCGGCCCGCGCCCGGCTGGTCGAATGGGCGGGAACGAGTCCCCAACATGTGAAGGCAGGTCATGCAGGATCATTTCGTGTGCGGGGAATCGTGGCGGCGCGCGGCGGCGGTGGTGTGGCTTTCCCTGGCGACGGCCGCGGGTGTGGCGGCGGCGCCGGCCCGGCTGCAGTCCGGGGATGAGAGCACGTTTGCCGTGCCGCGGATGACGACGGTGCCGCGGCTTGATGGCACGCTGGACCCTGCCGAGTGGCGCGAGTCGGTGGCAGTCAGCGGCACCGTTGACGTCGGCACGGACCTGCTCGATCCGCGGCCGGCGACGTTCTTCCTGGCGTGGGACGCAGAAAACCTGTATATGGGCTGCCGGGTCTACCTGCGGGCCGGCTACCGGCCGCGGCTGGGCGGCGGCCGCGTCGCCGACGGCGCCGACTGCTACGACGACGGGCTGGAGTGCCTGTTCAAGCCGATGGGCCGCAACGTCAGCAACCAGAACCACGCCACGGAGTTCAAGTTCAACCTCAGTTGCCTGGGGCACGGCGGCACCTACACCCGGCTGGTGGTCGGGCAGATCATGAAGAACTGGGAGCCGAGGATGCGGACCGCGACGCGCATCACGGCGTCCGGCACTGCCCCCGACGGCGGCATCTGGTGGGAACTCGAAGCCGCGTTCTCGCTCTCGGATTTCGAGCTGGTCGGCGAGAACCGCGCGGGCGACACCTGGCGGCTGATGCTCGGCATCAACCACCTGCCGATGGTCGGATGGATGCAGGCGCGCATCCCCTGCGTCGGCAGCTACTTCACGCCCCAGGGCAAGTCGCTGGCCACGCTGGTCGAGGCCACGCCCGCGGTGCAGATGACCATGGACGCGCTGTCCAACCTCGCCGCCGACGGCACGGCGGCCGTGGCGCTGAAGCTGTACAACCCGGCGAAGACCCCGGCGCAGGTGACGCTGGACCTCGATGTGGCCGGCCGTGTCGTCCGACACCAGGCACTCGACATCCCGGCGGCGGGCGAGACGGTCTACACCCTCGGTGAAAAACTGCCCGACGATGTGAAGGACGGGCGCTTCACGCTGCGCGTGGCACAGGGCGAAACGACGCTGCTTGCGTACACGGCCAACTTCGAGGTTGGGCGCTACAACACGCGGCTGAAGCCGGTCCCCGACCCCGACCCGAACGCGTTCACCTTCGCGGCCAAGTTCAACCCGGTCCGCAGTCTGCTGGAGATCGTGGGCGACAGCTACATGCTGCCGGATCCGGATGCTGTCCGGGCCTTGGTCTACGAGGTCAGAGACGAGGGCGGCGGCAAGGTGCTGGCCTCGGGTGAGGTCACCGAGGCGATCGCCTGGAACTACCGCACACTGCTTGAACTGAAGGGGCTTGCCCCCGGCGCCTACCAGGTGGCGGCCCGTTTTGCGCTCAAGGACGGCCGGGCCTTCGGCCCGCGCACGGGCGCGTTTCGCAAGCTGGACGAGGCGGCCGCCTTCGCCCACTGGTGGGGCCGGGACACGGGGGACAGCGAACGGGTGCTGCCGCCGTTCGAGGCGATCAGGGCGTCGAGGGAGACGGGGGGCTCGAGTCTCCCCGCCCACTCGGCCTCCGCGCCGGCCCGCTACACGGTCTGGGGCCGCGAGTATGCCTTCGACGCGCTCGGGCTGCCGACGGCGGTCGCCTCGCAGGGCGGGCCGGTGCTGGCCGCGCCGGCGCGCCTCGTGGTGACGTCCGGCGGCCGCGGGACGGTGATCGCCACGGGGGCGCCCGTCGTCACCGACGCCAAGGACTGGCGTGTGCGCTTCGAAGGTCGGGCCGAGGGCGCGGGGCTGGCCTTTTCGAGCGTCGGCTGGATGGAGCAGGACGGCATGGTGTGCGTCGAGCTGACTTACGCGCCGAAGGACGGCCGGGCGGTGACCGTCGAGGGGCTCCGCGTCGAGTACCCCGTGGCCGATGACGTGGCGGAGTGCCTGGTCAGCGTCGGGCCGGGGGCCAACTTCGGCGCCCTCACCGCCATGCTGCTGCCGACTGGGAAGCCGGGGCGGCTGTGGTCGGTCTTCGACACCGGCCGCAAGGGCGCGCAGATGACCGTCGGCTCCTTCTACCCCCACGTCTGGCTGGGCAGCGAACGGCGCGGCCTGCAGTGGTGGGCCGACAACGACAAGGGGTGGGTTCCGCACGACGACGTGCCCGCGCATGAGGTCGCCAGGGAACAGGTGTCCGGTTTCGGTGTTCAGGTGCCGGGGAAGGACACTCCTGGCGTCCGACGCCCGACACCTGAAACCTGCGTCGTGCTCCGCAACCACCTCATCGGCAGGCCGTTCGAGCTGACCGGGCCGCGGACGGTGACGTTCACTTGGGCCGCGACGCCCTTCAAGCCGCTGCCCAAGGGCTGGCGGATGATCGCCGCCACCGACAACGGCACCTTCGGCATCCCGCACCGCGGGGTGCGGGTGAATCCGAAGACCGGCCAGAAGTACACCACCGCCGGAACCCTCAACTGGATCAACCCCGAGTCCTATGACCCCGCCGAGTGGGGCGCGCTGTGGAAGGAACAGCGCACCACCGGGCTGCAACACTTTGCCGCCGCCGAGAAGGTCGTCCGCGAGCGCCGGCCGTTCGACCTCTACGGGGCGCGCACCGGGGTCTCGCTGCAGCACATGTCGTTCCAGCTGATCGGCTGGGGCCGCAAATCCATGGAGGACGCCGTCTTCGACTACTTCGGCGACGAGTGGCAGCCGGGCGGCGACGACACCTGGAACCCCAGCTACACCGACTATGCCATGTACCTGCTGGACCGCGCCTTCGGCGAGGGCGGCGTGGTCTCGACGTACTGGGACCTCGCCTTCCCCATCCTCTTCCCAAGCCCCCTGGCCGGCCTGGCCTACCCCTTGCCCGACGGACGCTGGCAGCCCGGCTACAACAGCCTCAACTGCCGCCGCTTCTTCCAGCGCCTGTGGGCCGTGCAGGACACGCACGGGTTGAACCCCGGCGCGGTGGGCGCGCACATGACGCAGTCATACCTCTTCCCAATCCTGCCCTGGATCGATGCCCTGCTCGACGGCGAGCGCGACTGGAACCTCGACGCCTCGGACATGGACTGGATCGACTACTACCCCAAGGAGCGCATGCGCGCCATGGCCTGCCCCCACAACTGGGGCGTCGGCATCTGCTGGATGAGCAACTACAGCGCCCAGGACAAGGCCAAGGTGCTGGCCGCCAAGACCAGCCAGGCGGAGTACGTCTTCCTGCATGACTCCTGGCTCAACCCCTACCTGGCGCCCGGCCCCACCCGCATGCCGCAGGCGATCCTCGACTGGGGGCTGAACGGCGACGGCGTGGTCTACCAGCCGTACTGGCGCAACCCCGACGCCGCCTGCAGCGCCCCCGACGGGCTGGTCTCCCTGTGGCGGATCCCGAACGAGGGCGCCGGCCGCGTCCTCGT
>MVZH01000021.1 GCA_002068325.1 Lentisphaerae bacterium ADurb.BinA184
GTGCCCCCGATCGTCGAGTTCCGCCACGTCACCAAAACCTATGCCGCGGGCACCCCGCGCGCCTTCACCGCCGTCCGCGACGTCACCTTCTGCGTCGAGGACCTCGAGGGCGTGGGCGAGTTCATCGCCATCCTCGGACCCAGCGGCTGCGGCAAGAGCACCATCCTGCGCCTGATCGCCGGGCTGGCGCCGCAGTTCCCCCAGACCAGCGGCGAGGTGCGGGTGCATGGCCGGGCGCTGAACGGCCCTGGCGCCGACCGCGGCATGGTCTTCCAGGACTACACCAGCTTCGACAACCGCACCGTGGTGGACAACGTCGCCTTCGGCCTCGAATGCCGTGGCGTCGGCCGCCAGGCCCGCCGCGCCGAAGCCCTCGAATGGATCGCCCGCGTGGGGCTGGACGTGCGCAAGGACGCCCACAAGTACCCGCACCAGCTGTCCGGCGGCATGCGCCAGCGCGTCGCCATCGCCCGAACCCTCATCCTCAAACCGCGAATCATCCTCATGGACGAGCCGTTCGGGGCCCTCGACCCCGTCACCCGCCACAACATGCAGGACCTGCTCGTCTCGCTCTGGCGCGAAGTCCAGGCCACGGTGTTCTTCGTCACCCATGACGTGACCGAGGCGGTCTACCTGGGCGACCGCGTCTACGTCCTGTCCAACTCCCCGGGCACGATCCTGCATGCCCTGCGGGTGGCGCCGCCCGACCGGCCGGCCCGCATCATGCAGCGCGAGAAGGCCTTCCAGGAGACCGTCTTCGGCATCCGCGACATCCTGGACGCGCTGGAGGAGGGCCGGGATTGAACCCTTCCCCGCCACGCCCCGGCTTCTGGACGTATGTCGGCGCCGCCTTCCGCTGGCACTGGAACCTGCTGGCGGTGGGTGCCGGCGTCGCCCTGGCGTTCCTCTCCGGGCAGCCGGGCGTGGTGCTGCCCCTGACGGGCGCGGCCGAGATCCTCTACCTCGGGATGCTTTCGACCCACCCGCGTTTCCGCCGCGCCATTGACGCCCGCCGGCTTAAGTCGGTCTCCACCACCGACCGCGACAAGGAGCTGGACACCATCATGGCGACGTTGCCGGAGGCCGACGCGCGCCGCTTCCACGAACTGCGCGAGCGCTGCGCCGTCCTCAACCGCCTCGCCCGCCAGTTCCGCAACGCCGCCTCGGGCGACGACACCCTCGGAAACCTGCACGTCGACTCCCTCGAACGCCTGCTCTGGATCTTCCTGAAACTGCTCTACAGCAAAGACGCCATCACCCGCTTCCTCGACGAGACGGACCGCCCCTCGCTGACCGCCGAAATCGCCGAGTGCGAACAGCAGCTCGACGGACTGCGCAACGCCGGCGGCCGCGGCAGCCTCGTCCGCTCCCTCGACGACAAACTGGCCACCATGCGCCAGCGCCTCGCCAACTACGACGCCTCCCGCGAGAACCTCGAACTGATCAACGCCGAACTCGACCGCATCGAGCAGAAGATCGCGGCCGTCAGCGAGATGTCCCTCAACGCCCGCGACCCCGCCGCCATCAGCGCCCAGGTCAACGGCATCGCCGACAGCATCACGGCCACCACCGACGCCATCCGCACCCTCGATGTCGTCCCCACGCTTCAATACGACGATGCGCCCGCCTTCCTCAAAGACGAGGCGTAAGCCGGAGGGGCGCGGCGGCGGGGCGAAAGGCCGAAAGACCGAAGAGCCGAAAGACCGAGAGACTGAAAGGACGAAAGGCCGTTTGGGCAGATGAGATGGACACCTTTACCCGACAGAGGCGCTCGTGGGTCATGGCGCAGGTGAAGTCGGGCGGCGATCGCCCGACCGAAGCCCGCCTGATTGTCGTCCTGCGTAAGCGCTGTATCACGGGTTGGCGACGACAGTCTCCGGTCAGCGGGAGACCGGATGGCGTGTTTCCGAAGGTTCGGATGGCCGTCTTCGTGGACGGATGCTTCTGGCATGGCCACCCCGCGAAATGCCCCATGCCTACAGCGCACCGGGCTTACTGGCAACACAAGACCGCCCGCAACGTGGCGAGAGATCGGCGGGTAACACGGCCTTGAGAGAAAACGGATAGAGAGTCGTCAGGACCTGGGGAGATGGCGTTCAGAAACCATCGACCCTCAGAAGGTTGCGGAAGGCACTGACATGAACGGGGAAAAGACGGTTGCCGAGTTTTTCGCCGGAATCGGCCTCATGCGCATGGGGCTCGAACAAGCCGGGTGGAACGTCGTCTGGGCGAACGACATAGACGAAGACAAGATGAAGATGTACCAGGGGCACTACGCAGACGACGACGCCCACTTCCACCTTGGCGACGTGCACATTGCCTTGGGATGAATCATGGCCGCATCGTCCCAACAACTCAGTCACCGAGACCGCCAGATTCTGTGCGGTCTATTCCTCTCCAAGTTCGACAAGAAGGCCTTGCGGTATCTCGGCTTTGACGGTTTCACCGAAGCATTCAACGTGCTCGGCTATAGCCTTGACGCCAGGCCGGCATCCATAAAGAACTACCGCGACGAACTGGACCCTTTCTTCCCAAATGCTCGGAAGGGCTGGTATAAACGCGCCATCCGAGAACACTGTCAGCGTATCCTTGACATCTACGGAGGAGTTGGCCTTGCTGACCTTGGCGAGATGATCAAGGGTTTTCTTTTGCCGACCCGCAAGACGGACTCCATGCCCGAGGTGAAACGGGTACTGAATCTGCATGACCCTGAACCGTCCGCATCATTTGCCAAGCGCCTGATCACGGGTAAGGCTGCTGAGCAGTATTTCCGGACACACTATGAGGCCATGGCGGAGTTTGCGGCGGCACCACTTACCGACACGACTGGTTGGGGGTGTGGCTTCGATTTCAAGGTGACACCCCATGGTTCACACCTGTTCTGTGCTGTCGAGGTAAAGGGACTGCGGGGGCGGTCAGGTCAGATACAGATGACCGACTTGGAGTACGAGGTGGCAGAGGCGCTGCGGGAGCGGTACTTCCTTGTTCTGGTGCGCAATTTTGTCGAAGTGCCTTTCCATAGCGTGGTCAATGACCCGACCCAGTCGGGGATAAAATTCGCACGAGTGGCACGAAAGGAGATAAGAGTCTCATGGACCGCCAGCATCGACGACGCATGACTGAAGGAAACCTCTACGTCTTCTCCATGCCTTCGCGAATGGACAAGGCGTCCTTGGCCGAAGAGATCGGTGACGCGCTGGAGGCGGCCAAGTGCGGCAGACTCTTGGGCTCAGGCATGTCCGTCGGTGGCGATTCGGCGACCTGCCTCGAAGTCGGAACCTGCGACAAAGAGAAGGCGGACGCCGTTATATCGCGGGTCTGCCGGAAGATGAAGTGCAGCGACTTCGAGATGGTTTGGGATTGACGGAGCGCGGGCATCGGAAGCATCCCGGTATCTGCCTTGCACGACGCGCCATGACGATCGCCAACCTCGCTCGCGTCATCAGCGAACGCGATGTTTCCGACGGTCTCCGGCGCACCCTGTTGACGCAAGCGCGCCGCCTTGAAAGACTGGCGGCTCAGCGTGCAAAAGAACTGGGGGTCGCGACGGATTTCCAGAGGAAGACATAGGAAGCCCCAAAGAGAAGATGTTGCGCACTCCGCTTCGCTCGGAGGTGGTTTTTTGCGACCAAAGGCCGAAAGAGGGAAGGGCCGATGGATCGAAAGAGCGAAAAGCCGAAACTCGGAATGCAGGACCCGCCCCATTCCCGGAGCCGCATCCCATGACTGCGACCAATCCTGCCCCCTGGGTCGAGACCCTGAAACGCCACTACCTGGCCGGCAGCAGCAGCTTCTTCATCCTGCACGGAAACGTTGACGACGTGGTCGGCACCGACAGCGACGGCGAGTACCGCGTCGAAGGCCTCTCCGACTTCCTCGCCCGCCAGCTCTTCGGCCAGTACGACCTGGTTCTGCACTACGACCTCGGGCGCGGGCTGCGGGCCCACCCCGGCGGCGACCCCCGGCGGCTCACCCAGATGAACGCCCTCCTCGACCGCCTGCTCGGGCAGCACGAGTCCCTGCCCGCCGACCCCCCGCGTCTCCTGCGCCTCCTCGACCGCCTCATCTCCCTGCTTCTCGTGGGTGCCGCCGACAGCCCCGGCCGCAAGACGGCGTTCCTCTTCGACTACGGTGAATGGATCTGCCCCCCCGGCGACCGCAACGCCGAGTCCATGGCCCTGTTCCTCAACTGGGCGCGCAATCCCGTGATCAAACGGGTGAACATGGTCTTCGTGCTGATGACGCAGAGCCTGGCCCAGATCCATCCCGCCCTGGCGCAGAGCGGCTACACCACCGAGGTCCGCCTGCCTGTGCCCGACCGCGACACCCGGCGCACCTTCATCTCGCGCCGTTTTGCGGACCTCGCAAACGAGGCCGACCGCCTCGCCACCCTGAGCGCCGGTCTCACCCTGGCCAACCTCGACAACCTGCTGCGGCTGCTCCGCCATGCGGACCCCGCACGGGCGGTTCCCGCCGAACCTCCGGCCGCCGCCGCCCCGCCGCGCGAGATCGCCGGCGACACCGCCGCCCCCGCGCCGGCCGCCGCCAAGCCCGACGCCAAACCGGCGCCGCCCAAGGGGCCTTCGGAACGCGACGCCCTGCTCTCCCGCGTCAAGAAGGAACTGGTCGAAGCCCAGTGCCCCGGGCTGCTCGAATTCATCGAGCCGAAGCTGTCCCTGGACATGGTGGCCGGGCACGTGGCCGCCCGCAAACGCCTCGCCGACGACGCCGAGCTGATCCGCGCCGGCAACCTCGAGGCCGCGCCCATGGGCTACCTGATCTGCGGCCCGGTCGGCGTCGGCAAGACTTACCTGGCGCAGTGCTACGCCGGCACGGTCGGCATCCCCTGCGTGACCCTGCGCAACTTCCGCAGCAAGTACGTCGGCGAGACCGAGGCCAACCTCGAGCGCATCCTCAACGTGCTGCGCGAGCTGGGCCCGGTCGCGGTCATCATTGACGAGGCCGACGCCGCCGTCGGCGACCGCGGCGCCACGGGCGACTCCGGCACCAGCGCCCGCGTGTTCGCGCAGCTGGCCAGCCAGATGGGCAACACCGACTACCGCGGCCGCCTCATCTGGTTCATGCTCACCTGCCGGCCCGACCTCCTGCCCATCGACCTGAAACGCCAGGGACGCTGCGAAGAGCATATCCCGCTGTTCTACCCGGAAACCCCCGCCGACCTGCGCGAGATGTTCATCGCCATGCGCAAGAAGCTCAAGCTCGACTTCCCGACGTCCGCCCTGCCGGATTTCGCGAAGACGCCGGCGTTGAGCGGGGCCGACATCGAGAGCGTCCTCACCCGTGTGCACCGCGAGTCGCTGTTGCTGAAGAAGCCGATCACCCGCGGCCTGCTGGCCGCCGCGCTGCGCGATTTCCGCAGCATGCGCAACCAGCAGCACGAAGTGCAATGGCTGGCTGCGATCCTCGAGTGCACGGATCTGCGCTACCTGCCGGACAGCGTGCGCAAGGTCGCGGAGAGTGACGAGGGCATGGCCGTCCTGGCCCGCCGCTTCCAGGAGCTGCAGGCGAAGTTCCCGGCGTGACGGCGTCGGGATGCCAAGCGGGGGGAGCCGTGCGGGCGGCCGGGGCGCGCCTCATTCAACCACGAGCGACCAGGCGGTCAGGGGCGGCATCTCGAGGGTGTCGCGGTACTCCGACTGGCCGGGGGCGATCTTCACGTCCTTCCTGACGACCTCGAAGCCGGTGCCGGTCGCGCGCGACAGCGCAAGCCGGCGTTCCTTGCCCGCCGGGGGGAAGGCGAGCGTGATCTGCGCCCGCACGGTGCCATAGTTGACGCCGGCCTTGTAGTCCTTGTAGCCCGTGCCATCGTAGGCCCAGTCGTAGTAGAGCACCGCATTGAGCTTGTCGCCGTTGCGCGTGGCGTCGGCCAGCACGTGGCCCAGGAGGCCCTCGGAACCCGGCGCGCGTCTGGTCGTGGCCACGCGTTCGCCGCGGAAGTCGCGGAAGATCCAGAAGGCGTCATAGGCGTCGTGCATGGGGGTGTTGGGCTGGCCTGCGCCCTTGTCCTGTCCCCAGCCGCCCCACAGGATGCCGAACAGGTAGATCGGTTCGTTGTACATCCCAAGCCGGTAGTGCAGCGTGCCCGCCAGGTTCTCCCGCTTCACCGCTTCGAAGTAGCGCTTCACCATGTAGTCGAACTTCTCCCGGCCCATGATCCAGAAGTCCCACTCGGTGATGATGAACTGCAGGTGTCCGTGACCCTTGCCCGCGGCGTAGGCGGCGAAGTCGTCCTGCGCCTTGAACAGCATCTCGCCGGTCCAGCCGTACGGGTGCCGCGAAATCCAGTCGGCGTGGCCGCCGCAGGCGTCGATGAAGGCCTTGAGGTAGGGCACCTCGTAGGAGCCATAGGTGCCGATCTTGACGCCGGGGAAGTTCTCGTGCACGTGCTGGGCGACGGCGTTGAAGAGCCGGGCGTAGCCGGCGACAGTCTGGTAGTTGATGTCCGGCTCGTTGCACAGCTCGATGTAGGTGACCGTCTGCTTGTAGTCCGGGTCGCCCTTCCTGCCGTTGGTGTGCTCGAGGAACGCGGTGATTTCGTCCTTGATGTCCTGGATCGCCTGCGGCGAGGGATTGCTCCAGCTCGACCCGTCGGCCCACAGCCACTTGGGCTGACCGTAGCCGTAGGCGCCGAAGAGGGCCAGCGGTTCGAGTTCAAGCCGCTTGATGTTGGTCAGCTGATGGTCAACGCCCTTGAAGTCGTACCGGCCGCGCTCGGGCGCGCAGTTGGCGGCAAAGCGCGCGAAACCACCCCGCGGGTTGAGGGCACGGAAGTTCTCCAGCGCCAGCCCCTGGAGGGGGTCGAACCCCGGCGAGTCGTGGCCGTGCACGCTGAAAATCGCCGGCGGCACCCGGTTCAGCGCCTTGCCGAAATCCACCTCGACGGCGATCTCGGCGGTCGCTTCCTTGAGGGCGGCCCTGGTGTTGGCCGAGTTGGCGCCCAGCCAGGCGAACGCCTGCGCGTAGAACTGGCCGATGTCCCTCCAGCCGTCGCCGAATTTGTCCGAGAGTTCGTCGTTGGCGAAAATCGAGCCGGTGATCATGGCGCGGCCTTTCCCGTGCTGCCAGGCGACCACGACGGGCGCGCCGCCCGGCGTCTTGATCAGCACGTCGGAGTCGGGCTTCGGGATCAGGCGGAAGTTGCGCGCCAGCGCCGGCGCCTGCGTCCAGTCCAGGCCCTGCATCACGGGGTGCTCGGGGTTGGCGGGGATCGGGACGAACTCCTTCGTGTCGGTCGTGGTGTCGGCGGTCTTCCAGTCGCCGGTCAGGTTGTCAGCCGGGAACTCGGCCGGCAGAACGTCGGCGAAGGGGGTGTTCTTCTGCATGGCGCAGTGCCACTTCCAGCTGGCGCAGTAGATCAGCCCGCCGCCGTTGCGCACGTAGTCGCCCACGGCCGCTTGGAAGCGCGGGTTCAGCGACCAGCCGACGATGTCGCCCAGCAGCACCACGTCGAACTGCGAGAGGTAGGCGGCGTCGAGATACTCCTGCCCGATGTAGTTGGTGATGTCTGTGAACTCGAACTTGCCGGGTGCGGCCTCGTTCACCTTGGCCGCGATGAAACGGCCGCGGTACAGCTTCGGCGGCTGGCCGGGAGCGGGCATCCAGACGTCCTGGTACCAGGCCTGGCTCTTCCAGTCGCCGGTGACAGTCAGCACCCGCAACTTGCCGTCCGTGGCGCCGGGCGCGGAGCGCGATGAGAGACCGAGGACGGCTGTCCAGGCCAGCGTGAGCAGGAACCCACGCGCGCAGCGGGAGGTGAATCGAGGGCGCGGGCAGTTGTTCATTCGTGTTCTCCGAGTTGGGCTGTGTTTCATGCTTCAGACTTCAGAGGGGTTCGATCGTCGCCTGGTCGGCGCCGGGCTCCGCGGCCACGCGCCAGCGGCGTCCGCGGAAATGAAGCCCCGAGACGGCGAGCCGGCCGGTCTCCCCAGTCAGGCAGGGGTGGGCTTCGAGACGATCCCCGGTGTTCTCAATGCCGAGGAGGGCATAGAGGGCCAGCCCGAGGAACGCGCCGGCCGCCGTGGTGCAGACGCCGCCGCCGTAGTTGGACTCGCGCGGCACCTCGAAAGGGCCGGTCGCGTTGCGCTGGGCCAGCTCGCAGAAGCGGCGGACGACGGCCGCGTCGCCGGCCCGCGAAAGGGCGGCGGCGTAGACGAACGGGCTGTGCAGCAGGTACAGCCCCGTCTCGCGCTCGCGGTCGGCGTAAAAGCGGACGTTGCGGCGGATGGCATCGGCGTCCCGCGTGACGAGCAGCGGGAAGAAGAGGTGCCCGACGTCGGCCTGCTTGATGGGATGGCCATCGTAACCTTCGTATTCGAGGTAGATCCCCCGTGCCTCGTCGCGCGGCAGCCACATGGCCGCGGCCAGCCGCCGCCACTCGGCCCGCTCGTCGGGCGTGGCCAGCCCCTCGCCAAGCTCCGCGCCCTTCGCCATCGTCCAGGCGGCGTAGGCGTTGGTCATGACGGAGTTGTTCACCGGGGCGCCGGCGTAGTGATCCCAGACGTGTTCATCGGGCGGGATGACGCCGTGGATCTCGGCGCGTGCGAGGCTGGCGTTCCACGCCGTCCGCGAGGCGAAGAAGCGCGCCGCCTCGGCGATCAGCTCGCGACCGCAGCGATCCATGAACTCGGTATCGCCCGTGCTCTGCGTGTACCACCAGGCGCAGTAGGCGATGTCGGCGGTGACGTGGATTTCGTCCTCGAACGGGCCGGCATGTCCGCTGCCGTTGAGATGGCTCTGCCAGCCGAAGCGTGCCCCGCGGGCGCCGCCGGCCGCCGCGTTGGCGCGGGCGCCGGGCAGCATCCGGTGCCGGTACAGCAGCGTGTTGCGGGCCAGCTCGGGGTGCGTCAGCAGCAACGGCGGGAACATGTAGAACTCGGTGTCCCAGAACACGCAGTTGCCCCAGTTGACCTTGCTCGACAGGCTGCTGGGGGTGCCGCCCCAGACGACATCCTCGCGGTAGCCGGCGGTCAGGTAGAACATGGCACCGCGCAGGCGCCGCTCGAGGAAGGGATCCTCGGCGGCGACGTCGAAGCCCTCCCACAGCCGCGCCATGGCGGCCGCGTGCGCCCGCCGCAACGCATCGTACCCGGACTTCTGCGCACGGTCGAGCGCGGCGCGCATCGCGGGCCGCGGGTCGGCCCCGCGCGTGGTGGCCGCGGCGACCTCGAGGCAGGCGGACTCGCCGGCGGCCCGTTCGAACTCGACGTGCAGGCCGACGGCTTGGCCCTCTTCGACAACGGCTGCCGGGCACGCCGGCGCGGCGCGAAGCAGCCTCAGCCCCTGCGCGATGCGGCGTTCCGAGTCGCCGAAATCGAGCTGCCACGCAACGGTGTCGGCGGCCACCGCGGCCGCCACCGACGCCGGCTCGGGGCAGGGCGTGCGATCGAGGCGGAGCGTCAGCCCGATGCGGCCCGCCTTGAGTGCCGTCACGGTCAGCCGGTACGGCGACAGTGCGGGATCACCGCGGTGGCAGAAGGTTTCCGTTTCGACGCGGACGCAGGATTCGCTGTCCGTGTACGCGGTCGAAAAGGTCCCCTCCTTGAGGTCCAGCACCTTGTGGAAATGCACGAAGCAGGGCCTCACCCGGCGGCCTTCGAACCGGACGTCGGCGTTCAGCCAGTGCGGCACGGGTGTGAAGGTCTCGGCGGCTCCCTGGTAGTTGGCGGCGAGCGACGCCGGGTAGGGATGGCCGGGGCCGCCGTGACCGTTGAGCGGGAGATTGCCGCCGATCCAGCCGTTGCCGACGTACGGCGACCCTTCTTCGGGGTACCAGTTGCGGATGTCGTACGACCACGTTTGCATAGACGTCCTCACAGGAGTCCTCTGCTTGGGGAAGGCTCTTGCCGTGCCGTCCAGGCCCGACCGGCCGGCGCTGCCGGCGACCGGTGCGTCAGGCGCCGCCCCGGCGCTGCGCCCAGATTTCATGCATCAGGATCCAGGGATCGAGGAAGTAGGATCCGCCCTGTTCGTACACGCGCCAGACGAAATGGGTATGCTCGTGGAATCCGACAAAGGTTCCGGCGGTGGTCGCGTACGGGGTTCCGCGCCGGAGCGGAGTCCGCTCGGGCACGAGCATGTCAATCAGGTGGCAGCAGCGCAGCTCCCAGGTCGTGCCGTCGGGCCAGCGCCTGACGGCCACCCAGTTGTTGTTGCGGAATCCCGCCTCGAGGCTGTTGTAGAGGAAATGGTCGTCCAGGCTGATCGGCGCGGTCAGCCGCGTTCCCGCGGGCATGTTGATGTCCAGCCCGCCGTGCGCGGCGCCGCCGTTGTAGGGTCCCATCCAGCAGTCTTCGCCGGTATAGCAGTTGCGGATGTCAAGTGTGCCGGCGGGATTGGGGTACCAGTCGTGCAGGGGTTCCGGGCAGATGGGTGTTCCCTCCTCCTGAACCGCCCAGCGCGTCAGCTTGAACGGTTTGCACAGCAGGCCGCCTTTCCAGTCCTTCTCCTCCATGAACCCGCCGTGCTCCTTGAACACGCAGGACGCCGCATCCAACCAGATCCGCACCCCGTCCACGGTCCAGGGCTCATAGAAGGCGGCCTGCGAGCCGACCTCGCGCCGCATGCGATGCTCCCTGCCGTTGATCCTGACCTCGGCCTCGAAGGCATAGACGGTGATGTCCCCCGCGGCGTGGCCGCCGTCGTGGTAGCGGTTGAAGCCGCGGGCCACGACCTCGGCCGCCGCCCTCACCAGCTCCATCTCCCAGACGCGGCCGGAGGCCAGTTCCAGCCTCAGCCGGTCCTCGGGGTTCAGCTCGAAGGCAGTCAGGGTGGGTTTGACGATACGGGTCAAGATCATCGGGCCGGTCTCCGTTGTTGTCGCCCGCGCCGGTCCGCGCGGTGGTCGCTCCCGCCTCCGGGGTCCTGCCGCGATCGGGCAGCGCCCCGACTGGCTGCGGCACCTCTCACGACACCCCTCCGCGACTGCCGCCGTGCGCCGACGGAGTCATGCCTGGATCGCCCGTCGGGAGGCTGGCCGGGCTCGGCGGCGGCAGACGGCCCCACGATGCGGGGGCGTCGCCGAGGTCGAGGTCCAGCCGGGCGCCGCCTGCGATCTCCGCATGCCGCAGCCAGGCCCGGTCGAGCGGGCGGCCGTTGAGCCGTGCCGCGGTGATGAAGCGGCCGGGCTTGTCCGCCCCCGGCGCCGAGATCTCGAGTGCGGCGCCGCCGGTGCCGAGCGCCACCGTGGCGCGCGGGAAGGCCGGCGGGCCGAGCAGATACAGATCCTGCCCCATGATGGGGTACAGGCCGAGCGAACCGCACAGGTAGAAGGCGCTCTGGCACCCCATGTCCTCGTTGTCCGAGAGTCCGTCGCGGTCGGCCTTGAAGAACCTCTCCAAAGCCCAGCGCACCCGCTCCGCCGAACGCTCGGGCCGGCCCGCGTAGTGGTAGAGCCATGGCACGTGCAACATGGTCTCCTTCGAGTGGTACTGGCCGGCCTCGAAGAAGGCATCCAGGCGGCCGGCAAAGCCCTCGGGGCCGCCCAGGCGCTCGACCAGCCCGGCGAAATCGTGCTGCACATTCCAGCTCCATTGCCGGCTGCTGCCTTCGTAGAAGTACGGGTCGGTCCATGACGGCGAGGCGCAGAGCGCGGGGTCGAACGGTTCGACCCACTGCCCGTCGGGGTGCCGCGGGCAGAAGGCCTGCTTGTCGGGCCGCCAGAGATTCCACACCTTCCGTGAGCCCTCGCGGTACCGCGCCGCCACCTCGGTTTCTCCCAGGCGCGCGGCGAGCGAGCCGATGCACCAGTCCTGGTAGGCGTATTCGAGATGGCGCGAGACGCAGCCGCGGACGCGCGTCGAGAGGTAGCCGAGGTCGCGGTAGTCGGCAAGGTAGCGCCCGTACAGGCGGGGGTCGGGCGACTCGACCTCGTTGTTCTTGCGCATCTGGCGCAGGGCGCGCTCGTAGTTGATGCCGCGGAAGCCCTTGGCCGCCGCCTCGCAGAGGAGGATGTCGGCGCTGCTGCCGCCCTGGATCATGGCCGAGTGCCCGGCGATCCAGGCGTCGGGAATCCAGCCGACGTGGTCGGCGACATCGAGCAGGCCGTTGAGCAGGGCGACTTCCAGCTCGGGGTCGAAGAGGCCGATCAGGGAGTTGGCGTTGCGCACGCTGTCCCAGAGGCAGTAGACGTCGGTGAAGTGGCGCACGCCGCTGTGCCAGAGGCCGAACTCGTCGTCCACGCCAAGGTCGGTGGGCATGGTGAGCAGGCGGGCGAGGAGGGTGTAGAAGAGCGTGCGCTGCGTCCCGTTGCCGCCCTCGACGGCGAGGCGCGACAGGGCGCGTTCCCAGACCGCCTCGGCCGCGTGGCGAAGGGGCTCGAAGCCCCGTCCCGCCGCCTCACGGTCGAGACTGGCCCGGGCTTTCGCCAGCGAGACGAACGAGATGCCGACCTGGACGTTGACCTCGCCCGCCGCGCCGAAACCCGCCACGGCCCGGCTGCGGACTCCGCAGGCGCAGGTGCCCGTCCGCGGGCCCGCCGCGTCAGCGACCAGGCGTCGCGCCGCGGGCCGGTCGAAGCGGGCGCAGAAGAACACGGAGTAGGGGAAGTCGTGTCCCCAGCCGCCACGGTAGTCGCCGCGGCCAACCAGCTCGCGGTCGCCGACCCACTCGACGAAGCCGCCGATGCTGGCGCCGGTGCTCTCGCCCGGTGTGTGGTTCTCGATCTGGATCGCACAGCCTGCATCGATGAGCAGGTTCGCCTCGGCGCCTGCCGGGAAGCGGTAGCGGTGGATGCCGGTGCGCGGAGTCGCCGTCAGCTCGACGCGGATGCCGGATTCGGCGAGGGTGACGGCGTAGTAGCCGGCCGCGGCGGTCTCGTCGCGCGGCGTTGCGGCATCGAGTTCGAACCGGGGCAGGCCGATGAACGGCATGACCCCGATGTTGCCGTAGCGTCCGCCGCCGCCGGTGCCGCTGACGTGGGTGTGCGAGAAGTGCCGGATCGGGCGGTCGCTGCGGTACCCGTGCGTGCCCCACTGAATGTCCAGCGTGTCGGGCGACAGCCGCACCAGCCCCAGCGGCAGGCAGGGCCCGGGCAGGCAGTTCGCCGGGCGGTTGACCCCGATCAGCGGGTTGACGTGTTCTGTCAGCACAGACAAGACCTCCCAAGATGTAAACGTCGGGGCGTCAATGGACACGGGGCGGGGTTTGCGCGGGGCTACTGTGAAGAGACGCCGCCTCCCCGCGTGTCCGCGTGCACCAGCCGGATCGCGTCGGGATCCAGCGTGAAGTCGCTGGGGAGCGGTGTGCCGTCCGGCGCCGTCAAGTTCGCCGGGTTGCCGGGGAGATGCAGCGAGACGGTGCGTGGTTCCTGGGAGAGATTCACCAACAGGATCGAACGGCGGTCGCCGTGGCGCGCGCAAGCCAGGAATACCTCGAAGTCGCCGGAGAGCGATGCCGCGCCTGTCCTCGGCCCCACCACGCGGCGGATTTCGCCAAGCAGCTGATCCCTCTCGGCCCGTGGAACCTCGTGCCAGACGTACGGAATGAGGATAACCCCTGGCCGTGAGTGGAACAGCCCGTCTGCCGTCCACGACGAATCGGCCGTGAAGTCCAGCCGCCCTCCGGCAAGGCGGCTGACGGCCCCGATGCCTAGCCACTGCCGGAAGGCCGACTCTTCGAGGAGGGCGGCCCCGTCCACCACGATCTCGTACCCGGCCAGGCTCTCCGGCGCCACGTCAAACGCCGTGCGGCCGGTCACCGCCACGACCCGCACGCCGGGCGGAACGCGGGGGCCCGGCAGGCGCGCCACGATCGTCGGGAGGCCGGCCAGATCGAAGAGGGGGAAGATTTGGCGGTCGCGTACCCGCGCCGCGGGATCGCAGGAACCCCGGCCGGCGGCGGGCGAGCGCAGGATGGCGATCGGGTTCTCCAGCTTGCCTCGCTCACCGAAGGCTGCCCGCCACTGATGGATCTCCGGCACGTGCGGTTCGAGAAAGTCCTGATGCCGGATCCAGCCCGAAACACAGGGGCAGTAAGAGATCTCGCGGACGCCGGCGGCGACGGCGAGCGCGATCTTCTTCAGAACGTCCTCGCGCCGGATGCCCTGGAAGTAGGTCGTCTCGCTCAGCACAGCGACGGTGGCCGGCAGCCAGCCCACATGGTGCGCCACGGACAGATGCGCCTGCACCTGGCCCTCGGGGGGCAGGTACTCGGCGACCCCGAAGTGGCCCTCGCCGGCCCGCACGCGCACGTCGCCGCTGAACCCGCGAAGCAGGCGGGCGACATCAATGCCGTCGCGTTCTTCGCCGCCCCAGCGGATCATCAGCCCCATCTTCAGAAGAGGATTGGCGGCGCGGCCCGCTTCGCCCACCGCCTCCCAGAGCGCGGTCAGGCGATCGGTCTTCATCGCGGTCCAGGCGTCGTGCAGCGCCTGGTCGCGGAGCACCTCCTGGCGCGAGACCGTGCGTCCCGCGCGCCTGGCGAGATCGGCGAGACACGCGTCGCAGTAGCACGAGGCGGTGCTGGCGGTTGGGGTGCCGGCGCCTTGGTCGCCGTCCACGCGGAAATCGTCGTCGTACCAAATCTCATCGAACACTTGGGCGAGGACGTGCGCGACGCGCTGGTTGGCGGCGACGCAGGCGTCGTCCGGGCAGGCGCAGCAGAACACGGGGAAGCCGAACTCGTTGACGGCGTACTGCCAGCCGCGCGGCAGGAGCGCGGCGTCCGTGCGTCGGGTCACAACCTCTCCGCCGGTGTAGAAGGGCAGCGGGTTGGGCGGTTCGGCGCGCCCGCGGTAGTAGGCGGCCATCATCGGGTGGCCGATCCCGTAGACGAGACAGAACACGGCGATGCCGTCGGACTCGAGGCGCCGGCGCATGCGCCGCATCGCCTCGGGGGAGTCCATCAGCTTGCCCGTCGTCGCGCCCAGGATGGCGATCTTGCCGATCGCTTGCCGCCGGCAGGATTCCACGATGGCGGCGTAGGAGGCTTCGAGCGCCCCCGCGGTGATGGCGTACGCGCTGGTCTGCATCGCCGGGTGTTTCCGCTGTTGTCGAGGACGGGGCAGGGGCCGGGCCGCGGTCAGATCATGATCGAACCGCCCTGCGCCAGCGTGCGCCTGAGATCGTCCGGGTTGACGTCGGCGACGCTGCCGCCGCCGCGGGCGGCCAGCACGCAGGCGACGCCGGCCGCCTCCCCGGTCTGGTTCATGTTGACCATGACGCGCACCGCGCTGAAGGCGGTCTTGTCGGTATCAATCATCCGCCCCGCCGCGACCAGGTTGGGCACCCGGTCCTGCACCAGCGAGCGGAGGGGGATCTGGTAGAACGTCGGATCGGCGGGCAACGGCTCGCGCCAGCGGCCGCGGATGGCGGGCGCGCTGCGGCTGGGGATGCTCATCTCGGTGCCGTCGAGGTAGCGGAAGCAGATGCCCGCGCCCCCGGCGGTGTGGATGTCAACCGGGTAGGTGCCGTTGGCGATGGCGTCGGTGAAGCGCTGTCCGGAGAGCAGCTCGTCGCCGGTGAGCTGATGGCGGGCCGCGATGCGCCGCGACTCCCGCCCGCCCAGTGTGGCGGCCAGCTCGACCAGGCCGACCGGGGCGCCGGGCGGGCCGTACTTGCGGAGGATGTCGAGGATCGCGCGGATCTTGCGGCGGCCCTCGATCTCGCCGCGCGTCAGCTGTGTCGCGTCGGCGACGTCGGTGTTGAACACATGGACGTCGGCCCGCATCTGGACGTCCTGCAGGCCGGGGATGCCGCAGCCCCAGCCCCAGTCCTCTTCGAGGTTGAACTCCGCGCCGTGCTCGCTCAAGGCCGCCTGCCAGTTGAAGCCCTTGAGCCCCGCCATGCCCTGCAGCTTGGCGCATGTGGTGGGCGGCTGCAGCGGCCCGGGGTCGCGCGACACGACACCGGCGTCGAACGCCAGGTCGGCATCGCCGGTGGCATCAACGAAGTGGCGGGCGCGGACCGCCTGGCGCCCGTTCTTGTTCTCGATGATGACGGCCTGCAACACGTTGCCCGCCATGACGGGCGCGGCATAGACAGTGTGCAGGAAAGGCTCGATGCGGTTCTCGACAATCAGCTCATCCAGCTCGATCTTGAGCTCCTCGCTGTTGAACGCGAAGTCCTTCGCCAGCAGGCTCGTGGCGCGGACGGCCCCCCGCTTCATGAGCCGCTCGATCACCTCCTGCGTCAGACCCCCGATGATCTGCCGTGAACCGTCCAGCGCGCGCAGGCTGTGCCAGAGGTTGACGAGGCCGGCGGTCGCCATCCCGCCAAAGCAGTTCTGCTTCTCGATGATCACCACACGCGCGCCCAGCCGGGCCGCGCGCACCGCCGCGAAGACGCCGCTGCAACCGCCACCCACCACACAGACATCCGCCTCGCTGACGACCGGCACCCGCCGCGGCAGTTCCTCGATGTTGCCGTGGGTTGCCTCTGCGTGCCTGCTCATCGTCTCTCCTTCCTGATCATGCCTGGCAGAATCTGCCGGTCCGGTTTGGCGGCGGCCCGGCCGTCGTCACCCGGGCGGCTCTGCGTGCAAGGCGGTCACTTGCCGGGCGTCGGGGCGTAGACCAAATCGTCCAACGGCTTGCCGGTGGCGGGGTCGAGCAGGTCGAGGTAGAAGCCCCAGCCGCCGCCGCCCTGCGTGACCTTGTACAGGATCTCGTTCCAGCCGGCGTTCAGCGCGATCTCGGCCTTCTCCTGCCCGCGTGCCGCGCCCCGCGACGTGTTGTTGCTGATCAGCAGCTTCCGGTTGAACCAGGCCTTGATGCCGTCGTCGGAACCGGCCGACAGCACGGCCGGACGCGCGCTCGGGCTGCGTACGTAGATCACGGCGTAGGCGGAGCAATTCTCGTGCGGCGTGAAGGCCCGGGTCAGGTTGACGAAACCGCCGGGCTCATTGGTCACCGTCTTCCACCCCGCCGGCTGGTCGCTGCCGAGGACCGTGTAGCGGGCGCCCAGGTCAACGCCGGCCTCCGGCCCGAAATCCTTGTCGAACTCGTTGGCGAACGGGCCGACCGCCATCCACACCCGCAGGGCAAGGTCCAGGCTCGCGGCGGTCGTCAGCCGGTTGGCGGTGGCGGCATAGGCGAGGTGCCAGGCGGAGTGGGTCAGGTCCACGTCCGGCACAGTGAACGCGACCGGCTTGCTTTCGTACGGCGCCAACGCGACCGGCTGTTCGTCGCGGAACGTCCGCCCGCCGCCGGCCTTCTGTTCGGACACGTCGAGCGAGACGACGGCCTGCACCGCCTTGGCCGTGGCGTTGCCGACTGTCACGGACAGCTCCTGCTTCGCGGCGTCGAAGGCGGTGGGCGTCTCGGGCTTCAGGTCAACCGGGCTGGTGATGCGCAGGGTCGCCGTGTGCTCATCGGTCACCCGCCCGCCGGCGTCGGCGAGCGCGGCCGCGATGGTGAACTCGCCGGTGGTGAGCACCCCGGCCGGAGCCACCAAGTCGAAGCTCACGCTCTGGGTCTCGCGCGCGGCCAGCGTCAGCGGGATCTCCGCCGGCGCGGCCTGCCAGCCGTCCGGGGCGACGGGACGCAGCGTCAGCGTCTGCGGGGCGTCGCCGCGGCTGGTCACGGTCGCCGTGACCGCCGTTTTCTCGAACGCCTCGGCCACTTCGGCGGACGGCAGGCGGAGCTGCACAGTGGCCACGGGCGGCGGGCCGTAGACCTCGATCTCGCGCAGCATCACCTGTTGCGGCCCGGTCTGCCCGCCGGCTTCCGGCACCAGGGCGGTCGCCCCGCCGCCGAAGGTCGTATTGTGAACCAGCACGCGCAACTTGGCGGTCGTGACGGGGGCGAACGCGTGCTCGAAGATCGAGCGGTCGGAGAAGTAGCTGTCCACCGAGGTGCGGGTGGGCGGCGAGTAGACGCCGAAGGTCTTCAGGGGTTCGGTGATGAAGTCGAGTGTGACCCACTGGCCGTCCTTGTCGTACTGCAGTTCGTGGTCAACCAGTGTGCTCTGCCACTGCCAGGGCACACAGGCGAAGATCACCACGCGGGCGACGGTTGCCGGGGCGGGCAGGCGGACTTCGACCCAGGCCGGGAAGCCCTGGGTGTCGTCCATCCACGGCTGCCCGTCCGGCCGCTGGCTCCAGTACCAGTTCTCGTAGACGCCGTTGAACAGCTTGTTGATGGGGTTGGGGATGTTCTTGTCGGCCGGGTGCGCGCCGCTTCCCGAGGCGGCCGCCGACCTGCCGGGCTGGCGCGCCAGGTTCTTCCCCCACACGATCGGTTCAACCTCGACGGCCTGCCCCGCGGCCAGCTCGACGTAGACCGGCAGATCGGGAACCACGAGCCGGGCCACGCCGTCCGCCACCGGTACCTCGCCCTCGACCCCGAAGGCCGACACCGTGCGGAGCGCGCCGCCGCCACCCGTCACCCGTAACGTGATCTGCGGCTTGCCGCAACCGGCATTCATGAAGGCGGCCACGTTCCGTTCCTTCCCGCTGAAGAGGCTTCCCAGGTACAGCTTGTTGCCGTCCTTGCCGAAATCGAAGGCCCGCGCAAACGTCGTCCCATAGAGTTCTTCGGACATCACGCGCATCAGCGGCGCCGCCGGGTTGTAGCCGCCGTCGTCGTTCTCCCACCAGGTCGGGAAGTCCCAGAAGCCGTGGCTGACATCGTACCACAAGTGATTGTGCTCCTTGGGGATGCCGTACTGCTCGAAGAGCATCATTTCGAGCATGGTCCAGCGCCCCTGCAGCCGCGGCTGGTAAGAGCCGTAGACCGCGGCGAAGTAGCCCTGCTCGGTCTGCCACTTCTCGATGTCCGCGTACCCGTAGCGCGAGAGGATCGCCTGCAGGCCGTCCATGGCCCAGCGGCCCAGCTGCAGGTCGCCGTTGATGCCGTTGTAGATGTGGAAGCTGAACACGTCAATGTACTGCCCGCCGCCGGCGCGGAAGAAGTCGTGCAGCCAGCCCTGCAGCTGCGGCCCGATGCTGACCGTGCCGGGGCCCATCACCTTCAGCGCCGGATCCACCGCCTTGACGGCCGCGTGGAATGCGGTCAGCTCGTCCTTGACAAAGCCGGCCCCGCTCGCTCCGAAGTTCGGTTCGTTGCGCGGCTCCCAGTAGCGGACGGCATCCTTGAAGTGCCCGACGATCTTCTGCACGCCTTCGATGTCCTTGGTGCCGTTGGGGAAGGCGACCATCAGCGCCCGCCGGCGGGCTGGGTCGCGCGGGAGGTACTCCTGCCGGTCATAGGCGATCGTGGCCTCCATCCGCTTGATCTCCTCGTCCGCCTTGCCCGCGTTCTGCACGGCGTGCCGCTGCGGCCCCATGCCGGTCACCGCGCGGCTGACCTGATCCATGGACGGGTAGTAGCGCGGCATCTCCTGTTTCGGGTCGGGAGGCTCGGGGAAGTTGGGATCCCTGCGAAAGATGACAAACGTCGTCGTCCCCAGGATGTCGCCCCATTCGGGACGCGTCTCCTTGCCGTAGACGTACAGCTTGTACCAGCCCGGCGGTGTCACCTTCAGCGTGACGCTCTCGCCCGCCGGCCCTTGATCCACCAGGTCGCCATCGTAGTTGCGCACCTCGTATGTGACGGCGGCCGGGCCCAGCTTGAACACCACGGGGTCGCCGACAAAGAAGATGTGGTTGCGCCGGCCGGACTCCGGTTTGATCTGATCCGGCGGCGTCTTCCAGGCCCAGCCCTTGGTGCGGGCCGGTTCCGGGTGGGCGGGCGGCTCGGCCGCACCGGCGGCACCGACGGCGACGGGCAGAGCCACCAGCATCCAGCTCCAGCAACGGAAGGGCGGAAGCTTCATCGCGATCCCCTTGATGTTGTAGGCGTCTCCACGGCCTGCCTGAGCGAAGCTGCGGGTCGCCCGGCCGCCCGGAGAACCCCGAGGGCGGTGGCCGCCCTACTCCTGACGTGTCCAGGTGAAGGCCGCCGCCTTGCAGGGCTTCAGCGTGGCCTCAACCTGGGCGGTTGCCTGAACCGTGCCCTCGACATCCTTCACCGACCGCGCCATCCCGTCGGCGTCGCTGCGCTGGAGCGTGTAGGTGCCGGGCGGCAGCTTGACCGTCAGCGCGAAGCGGGCCTCGCCGGACTTTGTCCGGCCGTCGAAGTGCCCGGTGTCATAGTAGGTCACCACCGTCACGGCCTTGCCGTCCGGCGAGGCGGAGGCGATGGCGCGGCAGTGTTCCGCGGCCTCGGCAGGGGTCACGGCCGCCTCGGTCGCCACTCTCTTCCCGCGCAGGTTGCGGAAGATCCAATAGCCGTTGTAGTTGGCGGCGAACTCGCCGGTTGGTTTGACGTGGTCCGGCGCCGGCCCCATGAGCACGCCGAACCAGTAGGAGCCGCCCTCGGTGCGCGGCCGCATGCAGTACTGGAAGCAGGCGAGGATCTCCGGCATCGGCAGGAAGGTGAACGCGCGGTCGAGGAGGTAGTTGAACTGGCTGTCGCGGGTGTTCCAGGCGTCGGCCTCGGTGAACATCACCCGCACCGGCCCCGGCGAGCGCAGCTTGCCCTCGGCCTGCTTCGTCCAGTAGAGCACTTCGTCGCGCACACTCGACGGGCAGCGGGCGTAGATATGCCAGTTCAGGATGTCGGTGCTCTTGCCGCACGCCTCGATGAAGGCGCGCATTTCGCCGGCGTTCACGCCGTGGCAGTTCCACGCCTTGCCGGGGCCGATCACCTTGAGGTCCGGCGCCTCTTTCAGCACGGCGGTGCACAGCCGGTTGTGAAAGTCGAAGTAACCCTGGTCGCAGGGCGGTTCGTTGCCGGGCTGGAAGAAGGCGAGGATGTCGGGATGCTTCCTGGCCGCCTCGACGTAGCTCTGCACCTCGCGGGTCCAGGTCGCCGCGTCCCAGCCGCCATAGCTGCCGTAGGAGTTGTTGCCCATGATGATGCCGCGGATGTTGAACTCGCGCAGCATGGCCGGCTTGTCGGGGTACTTGCCGCGGTCGTTGCCCAGCACCTCCTGGGTGCGGCGGTCAAACCAGTCCCGCGGGTTGAGGGCCAGGAACTGATCCTCGCCGGCCCCGCCGTCCTCGTTGTAGAGCTGCTGCAGGGCGACGATGCTGAAGACGGCGGCGCGTAGGTCGTCAACCGGCCGGGTGGCATCAACCGTCACCTCCGCCGCGCAGGGCACTTCCCGGACGCGCCCGTCGAGGGCGGCGCGGGTCTCGGCCAGCACCGGGCTGGCGGCCGCGGCGCGCGTCAGCAGCCGCATCCACAGGCCGCCGAGTCCGTCCCATTCCTCCCAGCCGCCGGGGTTCTTCTCGTGTTTCGCATAGGAGACGTAACGATAGGTCGCCCCGAACGCGCCGTAGAGGGCGATGACCCGGCCTTTGCCGTGGGGACGTTCGAGGGCCAGCAACGGCACGGGGTCGGGCACCTTGCCGTCCTTGCCTGGCGCCAGCAGGGGCGTCCCGGCGAAGTCCAGCCCGGCGAAGAGCGGATCGGTGTGGGGCAGGGCGCGGCTGCCGTCGCGGGCCTCTGCGCGCGGATCCGTGGCGGGGTACTTGTAGGGCAGGATGTCGGCCAGCGGCAACGGCTCGACCTCCCGGTCGCCGTAAAAGGGGATGTACGACTTGGACTGCACGACGTAGACCAGGCCGCCGCCGCCGTGCACAAACCGCACCATGGCCTCCTGCGCACGCGTCGTGATCTGCCCCAGCGCAAGGTCGCCGCAGGCAATGACGTCAAAGCGCTCGGCATAACCCGGCGCCTCAAGCTTCCTGACGAAGTTGAAACTCTGCTCGACCTCGAAACTCGCCTCGCCTGGGGCGGCCTTGGCCACCGCCCCCGCGATCAGCGCCGCCCGTTCCTGCGCCCACATGCCGTAGTCGCCGGTGCACAGCAGCACCTTGACCTCGGCGCGGGCCGGGGCCGCGGCCAGCATGGTCAGCATTCCACACCCCATCCAGGCTCGAAATCCGCAACGCATGTTCATCCTCGTTTCGTTCGATTGGTTGACGCTCGGCTGCGATGGCTTGGCCGCATCCGCTCACTCGTGTCCATGCCAGGCGGGCACGGCCCACCCGGTGTTGCCGGCCACGTGGAGCTGGTCGAAGTTGTACCAGCGCACGCGCCCGTCGCCATAGGCCATGTTGGCGCCGGCGGCCACGGCGCCGGGGTCGCCCCAGCCGCTGGTGTACGGCGCGTCGTAGTGGTTCCACAGCCAGCGTCCGCCGCCGCCGTCCTGGGTCGCATCGGAGATGACTGGGTAGCGGACGGTGGCCTCGTCGGTGTCGCAGGGGCGGCCGGCGTAGCCCGAGCGGCGCGTGCCGTCGGCATGCTCCTGCCCGACGTCGGAGTAGGCCCAGTAGTGGTAGCCGATGTCGCCGGCGTAGGCGCCGGAGGGGTTGTTGGGGTCGGCCTCGTTCTGCGTGTAGGCGCGGTTGCGCGGCCCGTGGCTGTTGGCGGCCATCCACGCCGAGGAACGCGTCGAACAGCCCGCCCCGCTGCACGACAGCAGGCGGGCGTCGCCCAGGTACTCGGGGAAGAAGGCGTCGCTGCCGTCGTAGAACACGTTGTTGCAGAGCCAGTCCGTACCGTGGTAGCGCGGCCCCCCGGCATAGTAGCTGCCGCGCGGGAAACTGCCCTCGTTGTCGTCGGCGTAGAACAGCAGCGCGGTCATGACCTGGTGCAGGCCGCTCATGCAGCTGAGGCGCCGGGCCCCCTCCCTGGCTTTGCCTAGGGCGGGCAGTAGCATCGAGGCCAGGATCGCGATGATCGCAACCACCACCAAAAGCTCGATCAAGGTGAAGGCTCGTCTTGCCATCGGGCCGATCCTTCGTGCTCGTCGTGGTGCAGGCTGTCCGAAATCCCGCGGTTGCGGACAACCGGTTAGACCGCCTCGCGCACCGTGCGTTGCGCCTGGCGCCGCGTCACGCCCGGCGGACCCGCCGCCGCGCCGCCGCCAAGGCGCCGAGGGCCAGCAGTGAGAACGCGGCCGGCTCGGGGATCACCTGCATGTACAGGACGACGTCATTGCCGCCCGTCACCGCCCCGCTGTCCGCATCGCCGAAGTAGCTGATGGCCGCATTCAGGCCGCCGATGAGGAGCTGGGCGCCGTTGGGCAGGCCGGCGAAGGCACCGCTGACCGGATCGGTGCCGTCGTTCTGCACGATGAAGAACGCGTCGGTCGGCGCGGGGGTGTAGCCCGACAGGACCGAGAGCACGGCGCCGTCCAGGCTGACGCCGCCGTTGACTGCCAGCATGTCGTACTCGCTGCCGGCGACGGGCCCGTCCAGCTCAACTTCAAACATCGAACCGGCCTCGAACAGGACGGCGTCGCCGCTTCCGTCGTTGGTCACGGTCAACATGCCGGGCGAGGCGCCGGGGGCGAGGGTGCCGCCGGCGTTGACCGTCACCGCCGGCAAGGCCAGGTTGGCGGCGACGAAGCCGCTGCCGCCAAGGGTCGCGCCCGCGGAGACGGTCACGGCGCCGCCGCCGGTTCCCGAGCCGCTCGTGTTGTCGGCCACCAGCAGGCCCTCGCCGACGGTGGTGTTGCCCGAGTAGGTGTTGGCGCCGGTCAGCGTCACCGTGCCGGCCGTTGTCTTGCTCAGGCCGACGGCCCCGCCGAGGATCGCGCTGACCGCACCCGATTGCAGGTCGAAGTCGCTGGTCGAGGTGAGGACGCCGCCGCTGCCGGCGATGCTGCCGGCGGTCATCTGGACGCCCGCGACCGTGTCGTTGTACGCCCCGATGTCCAGCGTGCCGCCGGAGACTTTGACGGCGGCGGTGTCGGCCAGCACGCCGGCGGCCCCGTAGGCCAATGCTCCGGCCTGCACGTCGGTCAGGCCGGTGTAGGTGTTGGCGCCGCTGAAGATCTGGGTGCCGTCACCCTTCTTCACCACTCCGAGGGCGGCGGCGCCGCCGCTGGCCATCACCCCGGAGAATGCCGAGGTCGTGCTGCTGTCGCGGTCAACCGTGAGGATCACCGCCGTCGAGTCGGAACCGTTCCGCACGTTGCCCTCGCCGTCGAGCCCGGCGACGGTCTGGCTGTGGCCGTTGAACGAACAGGTGCCGTGGAACGAAACCCGCAGGGGCAGGACCGCGCCGCTGCGGTTGAGGCCGACGCCGTCGCCCGATCCCGAACCGCCGATGGAGAGCTGGCCTTCGTGCACCGTGACCGGCCCAGTGAAGGTGTTGGCGCTCGAATTGAGGGTCAGGTTGCCCACGCCCGCCTTGGTCAGTCCGCCGGTGCCCGAGACGGCGCCCTGGAGCGAGAGCGACATGTAGCTTGGCCCGGTGACGTAGACCACGCCGTCGGTGGCGCCGAAGTTGACCTTCGGCCGGATGTCTTCGTCGCCGACCATGCAGATCAGCCCGCCCGAGCCGATGCTCAGGGTCGGCGAACCGACCGCCTCGATGTCGGAGTTGTCGGCGCCGACCAGCTTCAGCGCCCAGATCGAGAGATCCGCCGACAGTGAAGGGTTGGTGCTGGTTTTCGACAGCGAGACAATCTCCGTGGCCGCGGCTGACGCAAAGTCCGCCTCGGTGCGCGGCGTATATGTGGCGTTGAAGAACCCGGTGGCGCCGGCATAGTCGACGAAGTTCGTGTCGAAGCTGTTGTTCTCGGTGGTCGCCGAGGCCTGCCGCAGGATCCAGGGGGCGACCATGTTGTTGGGGTTGGCGGGGGCGGGGGCCACCTTGAGCATGACCTGCGAGCCCAGCGTGTTGGCGGTGCGGATCATGGCAACGCCCTGGTTGACGCGGGTGAGTGAAGCGAGATCGAGGGTTGCGCTGGTGGCACCATTCTGCTGCAGCACCAGGCTGGTCAGGCCGGCGGCGCTGGTCGGCCCTACCGTTTCGCTGCTGACCTGGCCGCCCTGGCCGTAGAGGGTGAAGGCGGCGGAGTTGATGGACAGCGGCATGGCGTCGGCGATGCGGTTGACCGTGGTCGAGGCATAGACCCGCAGATCAATGCGCGGGGTGAGCGTGATTCCGTTTGGCTGCCCACCGGTCGTGCCGCCGAGGGTGATCGAGCCGCTGTTCTGCACCGAGAACGGCGGGTACTGCGAACCGTAGGCGCCCGAGCTGGAGAAGGTCAGGGAGGCGTTGCCGGTGACGGGGCGGTTGATGCCGAAGGCGCCGGCATAGCTGGCGGTGCCGAAGTGCGTCCATGTCCCGTTGGCCCCGAGGATCACGTCGGTGCTGATGCCCTGGTTGCCGTTGGTGCGTTTGATGAGGTTGCCGCTGTTCAGCGTCATCGAATAGCTCGACGAGGAAGCGTTGATGCCAAACTCGTTGGCAAAGACCAGATCGATCGAGTCCACGACCGTGCTGCTGTAGATGGTGACTCCCGACCAGCCGTTGGTGTCGGTGCTGAAGACGATGGCGTCGCCGGGGTCGGGGACCGAGACGGACAGCCAGTTCGCCGTATCGGTCCACTTGGTGCGGTTGAAGTCCGCGCCGCCGCCGACCGTGGACGCCCCCGTGAAGGTCGCGGTGGCGGCCCGCAAGGGCGACCCCACCCAGGACACCGCTGCAATGACGATCCACATAGCAACGTTGCGGGTCAGCGACTTCATCATGGCCAGGATCCTCCTTGGGTTGCGGGACCGGACTGCGGGGTGGAAATGCGCGCGGACACTCACGCCTGTCTGGTGTCTCGATGCCTGTGCGGCGACGGAACGGCCCTGGCTACGGCGCCCTCGGCCCCTTGACGGTGCGCGCGCCCATGTCCCAGCGCAGGCCGTTGGCCGGGTTCTCGATGTAGCAGGGGTTGCCGCCGTGCGGGGTGTAGAACGGCCCCAGCTTGCACCATCCCCAGCGGTGCGTCCCATGCTCGGCGCCCGTCCAGCTCATGGTGGCGGTGACGCGCGTGTTGCAGAAGGCCACGCCCGTGCCGACGGCGCCGCCCTGGTCAATCTCGGCGGCCTCGGTGGCGTTCCACAGCCGCTGGCCTCCCTGTCCGCCACCGGCAACCAGGCCGAGGTGATAGGTCGTGAAGTACATCGCCGACAGGTAGCGACGGCCCTGGTAGTGGCGGAAGCCGCCATAGCGGTCGGTGCTGGCGCGCAGCGGGCAGCACAGGGCCCGGTCGAACTCACCGCTCACGTAGGGCCCGAGCGCATGCGGGCACAACTGCGACTGCGCCCACATGCCCGCGTTCTCGTCGTTGTTGGGGTTGCCGTTGTCCAGGCCGGTGCAGCCGGCGTCCAGCGGGTTGGCCGGCCCCGGCGCGGAGGCGCCCCACGAGGCCGCGGCGCAGTCCTTCGAGGTGTACGGATAGCAGCGGTTGTCCTCGCCGTAGAGGGTGATCGCCACGCCGCAGTGCCGCAGGTTGGAGAGGCACGCCGCCAGGTTCGCGGACTCGCGCGCCCGCCGCAGCGCCGGCAGCAATAGCGCCGCCAGAATCGCGATGATCGCCACCACCACCAGAAGCTCGATGAGGGTGAAGGGGGTCGGCGCCCGCCTTGGCCCGACACCCTGGGCCCGAGCCTTGGGCAAGGGCCGTCGGCGAAGCGGGCATGAGCGGGACTGCGTTGCCGGAGGGGGCCGGGCTTCCATGGGACGATCGCCTCCTGCGGGTGTGGCGAGGCTCCACTTCAGTTCAATTACTTTATACCACGTGGATCACCTGTGCAAGTCTGCGGCGACGTGGCCACGGGGCCGGCCGGCGCTGCGGAGGCCGGCAGGGGGCAGAGCGTCGCGCCGTCGGGTTTACGGCCAATCTGCCGGACGTCCCCCGCATGGCGCGGTGTCCGCCGCGCCTTGACAAAGTGAACCGCACGGTCTACCCTATTACACAGAACCTGCGGCTCACCGGAGGGTGGCAACGGGACGTGGCTGCGGCATCCTGCCGGCGGCCGCCGCCCTGTGCGGAGCGCGGGGGAACAGCGGAGAGGTTGTGATGTCCCACGCATCCCATCGGCCCCTTGTCGGCGACTGGGTATCGGCCCCCAACCAAGAGGAAAGGAACCTGACCATGACGACCCACACGCTCCACACGACCCGGACGACCCACTTCGCGCGCCCCGCCTGCGGTCGAGTCACGCCACTGGTTGTAGTGGTTCTGGGACTCCTGATCCATGAGGCTGGCGCAACCAAGTACTGGCAGGGAAATCCGGCGCCCGACGGCGTCTGGACGGCCAGTGACGGCAGTGTGTGGCAGGGGGGGACGGCCCCGGTGGCCGGCGAATACGTCTACATCAGCAACGGCGGCACCGCCACGGTCAGCAGCGACCTCATCTCTTCGCCGGGCGGCTATGACCAGCTGTTCGTGCAGAACGGCTCGACCTTGGCGATCACCGCGGCCGGAAGAGTCCAGTCAACCTGGACCTGGCTCAATGCCGGATCCACCCTGGATCTGGCCGGCTACCTGTCGCCGAACGACCTGCACGTGCGGACCGCCGTGGTCATCTCCAGCCCGACCGCTGATCTCCTGGACCGGAGCAGCATTCAGATTGGGGACGGGGGTGTGGGCAGCATCGTCCAGAGCGACGGTTCCGTCGCGCAGAACGGCCGCAACTTCCAGGTGGGTATGAGTGCCGCGGGAAGCTACACGCTTTCCGGCGGGTCGCTGACGGTCCCCGACTATTCGCCCAATGACGCCGGCTTCAATTCCTGGATCGGCGGCGACAGCTACGGCAGCCTCAATCAGAGCGGGGGCACCGCCAACCTCTCGGTGCTGCACGTCGGCAAGACCGCCGCCGGCGGGCTGTACGACATCTCGGGAGGCAGCCTGACAGGCGCCGCCCTGGTGATCGGCGGCGACCCCACCAACTCCACCGGAGTCGGCACCTTCCGCGTCACCGGCAGCGACGCGGCCACCATCAGCACCGTCGCGTACTGGTGGGGCGGCCCGATCGGCTCCAACACCTTTTACCAGACCGAGCGCGGAACCCTCGAGTACCTCTTCGACGCTGGCGGCGTTACCCCAATCAGCCTGGCCACCGACCGCCCCGTGACCCTCGGCGGCACGCTGAACGTCGGCATCGAGGGCGGCGCAGTGCTGCTGCCGAGCATTACACCCGAGACACTCATGACCTACGGCAGCGGCCAGGCCGGCGCCACCGACTTCGCCCTCAAGAACACCGGCGTGTTCACAACCACCAAGAACCTGACCAGCTACACCGCCCAGCTCGACCCCGCCAGACAGGCCTTCACCGCCCCGCTGGCGCTGGGCAGCAACGAGACCTTCACGCCAGCCGCCGCCGGCTGGTTCGAGATGGGCACCGACGGCCTCGTGCCCCTCGAAGTGGCGGCCAGCCTGGGCGGGTCGGCGACGATGCCCGACCTCCTGAACCTGCTCGCGGCCAGCGGCTTCAACGCGTTCGACCTCGGCGGATCACCCTACAACCTGGGCATCGAGGTGCCCGGAACGGCCGCCGGCAACCTGTTCGCCTGGGACTTCTCCAGACTCGATGGGGTCACCGTGAACGCCGTGCGTTACCTGCCGGAAATCCCCGAGCCCGGGACGTTGGCCGTCCTGGCCTGCGGCCTGGGCCTGGCGCTGCGCCGTCGCCGGAGCTGACCCCGACCGCCTTGCGGCCAAGCGCCTGCACGCTACCTTGACGCCTTGCGTTCGTCACAAGCGAACGACGCAGCGTCACATGTGATGGTATGTCTCCGGAACCCCCGGTTCCGCAACCCAGAGAAATGGAAAGGAAGGGCCATGAGCATGCGGTCAACACGTCTTGGCGTCTCGGCAGCCGTTCTCCTGTGTGTCGGTGGGACGGCCGCGTCGGGCGCGGTCAACCTGCCCGTCTTCAACGGGGATTTCCGCACCGTCTGGAAATCCGCCACGGTCCACACCACCGGCGTCCTCAACGGCTGGGTGTTAGGGAACACCACACTGCCCGATGCGGTCGTCGCGGGCGGCTCGACCATCACTTGGGAAGGCGACCCGAATCCGGGCGGCGGCGGGACGACGGCCTACATCCCCGGCTGGGCCGCAGTGACCAGCGGCAACGAAACGATCAACTTCCCGGGCGTCCAGCGGCAGTCCAACCCGGAGGGTGTTGCGTACCTGATGACCAACAGCCCCGGCTGGGGCGGCCCGACCGATGCGACCGCCACCACCTCCCTGCCAATCGCCAACATCGCCGCCGGCGCCGACTACACCCTCTCGGTGCGGGTGGCGTACGGTGACGGCATCCCCGGCACAATGGTCGTGGAACTGCTCGCAGGAGGAGCCACGCTGACACCCACCGGCTCCGTCACGCCGGCGCTGCAGGATCGCAGCTTTGTGACGTGGACCTTCACCTACGACGCGGCCAGCCTGGCCTCGCAGGTGGGGCAGCCGTTGGCGGTCGCCCTCGGCATCGCCAATGGCATCTCTGGGGTCGGCGGCCAGTTCCAGTTCACGGATGTCCAGATCCTCGCCACCCTGATCCCCGAGCCGGCGACGCTCGTGCTGGCCGGGCTTGCGATGTCCGCAACCCTGTGCCGTCGGCGGCGGTGAGGGACGGGGGCCGCGAGCCGGCGACCACTGAGCGCGGGGCGGGGGATGCGAGGTCCGCAACGGCGGCCGGCGCGCCACCGGCCGCGATGGCCTCCTGGGGCACGGACTCCTGATCCGGCGCGCCCGAGAGTCAAGAACCCGGTATGACCCTTCACGTGAAACGCCGCTTCACCTTGATCGAGCTTCTGGTGGTGGTGGCGATCCTCGCGATCCTCACCGCGCTCCTGCTGCCTGGGCTGGGCGCGGCCCGGGAGAAGGCCCGGCGGGTGGCGTGCGCCAGCCAGGTGCGGCAATGTGTGGCCACCCTCGTCATGTACGCCGCGGACAACGACAGCACACTGCCCTCGGGAACTCGCGACCCGTGGGCGGCCCCGATGATTGACGGCGTCCCGCACGAGATTTCGGCGGCCACGTATGAGAGTCTTCTTGCGTACCTCCAGACCCCGCGAGTGCTGTGTTGCCCGAACGCCTTCCAGGTTCCGCTGCTGTGCCCGGCCGGCAACGCTCCGGCGCGCGACGTCGCCGGCTATCGGATCATGTACTTCTACCTCGGCGGACACGGGCCGCCGGTGCAGACCCCGTTGTGGGTCTCGCCGACAGTCCTGGGCCTCGACGGGGAACTGCCGCTGTGGTGCGACATGACCGGTTCCGTGGCGCACACGTTCGACGTCTACAACTCGGCCCCCCACGGCACCAGGGGGTACGCGTTCGGGGTGGCGGGGCAGGAGCCGGCCGACTATGGTGCGGCCGGGGGAAATGTCGGCCGCACGGACGGGGCCGTGGTGTGGACGCCGGTGCGCGCCATGCAGCGGTACAGCATGCACTACGCCTTCTATCCTGGTCAGGCGACCTTCTGGGGATCGGATCCCTTCTGGTACGGCTACTGGTAGTCGCCGCCGGGGGCTGGCAGTCCGGGGACTGGTCTGCCGAGGCAGGGGGGGGCCGGTCGGCCTCCCGCGAAACCGACGCGGGACGGGCCTTAGAGTGGGCTCATGAGTTCGACGCCGATCACCGCGGACCACCCCGGGATCAACGAACTGTTTTCCCTGCTGGCCTGCGGTGAGGTCGCCGCGTTCTACCGGCTGACCGACGAGGCCCGGATGGCCCCGGACCTGAGCGGGCGGATCAATATGGCGCTGATGGCCGCCGCCGAGATGGGCCATTACGTGCTGGTTCGCGACGCCCTGGAGCTCCGCGGCGTCGACGTGCAGGCCGCGATGGTCCACTATTCGGCGGTGCTGGAGTCCTACCACGCCCAGACCATCCCCAGCACCTGGCTCGAAGCACT
>MVZH01000022.1 GCA_002068325.1 Lentisphaerae bacterium ADurb.BinA184
GGCGGGGGCGAGGCAGGGCAGGGCCGTGGCAACGCAGGAACACCGCCATGTCCCTCAGCTTCCGCGCCAAGAATGACGCGCCACAGTGACCGCGCCCAGCTTCCGGGCTCACGCCTTCAGGTTTCAGCTTTCATCCCTCATCCCTCAGGAGCCCCGCCATGTTCACCCCCCTCACCGACAAGCAGATCGAGCAACGCTACGAACTGGCCCGCGAGAGCTACGCCGCGCTGGGCACGGACACCGAGGCCCAGCTGCAGCGGCTCGAGCGGATCGCCGTCTCGCTGCACTGCTGGCAGGGCGATGACGTCGCCGGCTTCGAGGTGAAGGAAGGCGCGGTCTCGGGCGGCGGCATCCTGGCCACCGGCAACTACCCCGGCCGCGCCCGCAACGGCGATGAGCTGCGGGCCGACGCCGAGAAGGCGCTGTCCCTGATCCCGGGGAAAGGCCGCTTCAGCCTGCACGCCATCTATGCCGAGACCGGCTCGAAGCCGGTGCCGCGCGACGAACTCGAACCGAGGCATTTCCAGCGCTGGATGGACTGGGCCCGCAGCCAGGGCCTGCGCCTGGACTTCAACCCGACCTACTTCGCCCATCCCCTCGCCGACAGCGGCTACACCCTCTCCAGCGCCAACGACACGGTGCGCGCCTTCTGGATCCGCCACGGCATCGCCTGCCGCCGCATCGCCGAGGCCATGGGCCGCGCCCAAGCCTCCTCCGCCGTCATCAACCACTGGGTGCCCGACGGCGCCAAGGACTCGCCTATCGACCGCTGGGGGCCGCGCCGGCGACTCGCCGACTCCCTCGACCAAATCCTCGCCGCCGAGGCCGACGCCCGTCTCTGCAAGGACGCCGTCGAAGCCAAGCTCTTCGGCATCGGCTCGGAGGACTACGTCGTCGGCTCCCACGAGTTCTACATGGGCTACGCCCTCACCCGCAAGCCCATGCTCTGCCTCGACATGGGGCACTTCCACCCGACCGAGACCATCCACGACAAGCTCTCCGCCATCCTCCAGTTCAAGCCCGAAGTCCTCCTCCATGTCAGCCGCGGCATCCGTTGGGACAGCGACCACGTCGTCATCCTCAACGACGACCTGCGCCAGGTCTTTCACGAGCTGGCCCGCGGCGATGCCCTCGCCCGCACCCACGTCGCGCTCGACTACTTCGACGCCAGCATGAACCGCGTCGGCGCCTGGGTCATCGGCACCCGCGCCGCCAAGAAGGCCATCCTCTATGCCCTCCTCGAACCTACGGTGACCCTGCAGGCCCTCGAAAACGCCGGCGACCTCGCCGGAAAGCTTGGGCTGCTCGAGGAGCTCAAGACCATGCCCTTCGGCGCCGTCTGGGACTGCTTCTGCCTGCGCCAGGGCGTCCCCGTGGGCGGCGCCTGGCTGCGCGAGCTGCAGGCGTACGACGCCGGGGTCATCCGCCGACGGTAGCCGGCATGATCCATCGCCAAGGCGCAACGGCGGTGCCCCCTCGGCCGTCGGCCCCTCCGCCTTGACGGATGATCCCCGACGAGGCGTCCGCCGCCGCCTCAGCCCGGGCGCGGCCCCGCCGCCTCCTCCTCGAGCAGGCGGGGCACGACGGCGCGCGCCGCCGGCAGGCAGCGCTCCTCGACCAGGCGGCGCAGGCGCCGGAACTCGCCCCGCCCCGCGACGGCTTCCGCGAGCATGCCCAGGCCGGGGATCAGGTAGTCCGCATACCAGCGCAGCCCGTCGTGCCGCCACAGCCTGCCGTAGGCGCCAAGAGCCTGCATCAGGCGCTGCACGGCCGCCGCGGCCAAGGCCTCGACCGGCGGGACGGCGACCCCGTGGCCGGCCAAGGCCTGGCAGTAGGCCGACCACGCATCGTCGCGCAACGCGCCCCCGTAACACCGGTAAGGGTCGAAGAGCAGCGAGGCCAGGTCGTACGCGCCCACCCCCCGCCGCATGCCTTGAAAATCGATCAGCCAGGCGCGGCCCTCGCAGACCATGACGTTGGCGCTCTGCAAGTCGCGGTGGATGAGCGCCGGCGGCAGGCTGGTCAGCAGCGCCTCGGCCGCCTGGCACTCCCCCTCGACCCCCTCGTCCCACCACTCCGCATGGCCGAGGAGACCCTGCAACACATTCTCGCGGAAGTAGTTGCGTTCCCACTGGTAGAGCCCTGGCGTGAACCCTTTCTGCAGCACCGCCTCAAGGCCGCCAAGCGCAGCCAGCCCAGTGGCGTGGAGCCGCGCCGCCTGGGTCAGAACCTCACCGAGCAACCGTCGCAGCTCCGCCGGGTCGGAGACCTTCAGCAACGGCCGCGATCCCAAATCGCTGAGCAGCAGCTCGCCCTTCTCCGGGAGGTGGACGAGCACGTCCGGCACCTGCAGCCCCAGCTCCTTCAGAAAGCCCGCGCACGCGGCGAAGGCGGCATTCTCCGAGCGCTCGTGGCCGTAGGCCGACCAGATCCATGAGCGCTCGCCGTGCGACAGCCGGCAGTAGCAGCGGCCGCTGCCCTGCGGCCCCAGCGGCGCGATGCGAACCTCGTCGGCCGCCACCCCCAGCGTGGCGAAGATGCGCGGGTCGGGCCTCCGCCCCACGCCGGCAGCCGGCACGCCCGACACCCGCCCGCCGGTCAGGATCCCCGCGGCCAGCAGCGCCGGCGCCTCAACGCAGACCCCGTCCCACAGCACGGCATCGTGCAGCCGCACGCCGGAGGCCAGTTTCACGCCGTGCCCCAGCCCGACGGCCCCCGTCAGCGCGCAACCCTGCGCCGTCCAGCGCGCGCGCCGCCGCCGCTGGGCACTGAAAGCCCGTCGCAGCAACGGGTGGCCGTGGAAGGGCGCGCACGGCGCCGACTGGTGCGCCGCAAGGTAGTCGCGCGTCGTGCCAAGATCCGCCCAGTACGCCTCCCCGACGGATACCCCGCGCACCACACCGCCGGCCGCCAGCGCCCCCTCGTAGGCTTCGATCACGGAACAGACCGGCCGCGGCGGCAGAAATGCAAGCGCCTGCCGGGCAAAGATATGCACCCCGGCAAAGGTGTACGGCGCGGTGCCCCGCGGACGCCGGAAATCCTCGATCGTGCCGTCCGCCCTCAGGCAGACCGTGCGCGGCCCGCGGCCGGGAACCAGCGCCAGCGTCGCCAGCGCGCCCGAGGCGAGATGGTCGGCCACCAGCCCGGCCAGGTCGTAGTCGAGGAGCGTGTCAACATTGTGAACCAGCACGTGCCGGGCCTCGGGCACCAGCCGCAGCCCCTCGCGCAGCCCGCCTCCGGTGTCCAGCAGGCGAGGCTCGCGCGAGCAGGTCAGCGTGGTGGCCGGGTAACGCGAGGCCAGCCCGGCCAGCAACGCCTCGACGTGGTCGCCGAGGTGACAGCAGTTCACCACGATGCGGCGCAACCCCAACCCGGCCAGGCGCGAGACCGCCAGTTCGAGCAACGGCACCCCGCAGAACGGCATCGTCGCCTTGGGCCGTTCGAGCGACGCCGGCCGCAGCCGCCGCCCCTCCCCGGCCGCCAGCACGAAGCCGACCACCCCATCCCATCCAGCCGCCCCCTCGGACACGCCGGCACGCAGCGTCGTAAGTGCTTGATTCCTAGGGAGATTAGCGCGCGCGGCGCCGCTGTTCATAACTCGTCCGTCCACCCGCCCGGCGGAAAATATCCTTACTCCCAGGCAGGGATTTGATCTGTGTCGTAAATAACTTCACACAAACAGGTTACATCATCGTCCATGCGGGGCAACAGTCGCCTGGAGGGAGTTGTTGACAAGCTGTTGACAACATGCGCACAAGTGCCGCCCCACGACTCTGCCACAAATGACTAAGACACGCATCTGGAGTCAGTTAGGAAACGACGCGGCAAACGGCCAGGCAGAAGGCCTCCACCGCCAGCCGCTCGTCCACGTTTCCGGCCAGGTAGCGTTCCAGATCCGCCGCCTCCCGGACGTCGGCCCCGGCCTCCTCCGGCGTGGCCACCGGCCCATACCCCTCGGCCGGCGCCAAGCCAGGCTCCGCCAGCTCCGTCCCCGAGGCGCCGGACGCCATCAGAAGGCGCTGCTGAAACCACACTTGGATGGCCTCCAGAATCAGCCCCCGCAACCGCAGATACTCCGCCTGCTCCCGGGCCTGGCGAGCCTCCTCAACCCGCTTGCGGAACGCCGCGTCATAGTCGGCCAGGCTGTCCTCACCGTCCGCCGCCGGCACCGCCTCCGCCGCCTTCTGATGCAGGCTGCTGAAAATGGCGCGCAACCCCGCCGCCGCCGACAAGGCACGGGCGGCGCCGGCGCCACGGCCCAGTTTGGCCAGGTGCGCAAACAGCCCGGTCCCCTCGGCAAACGCGTAGTCACCACGGTTGCGGCGCACCGACAGCATCTGGCAACGCGAGCGGATCGTCGGCAACAGGGCGCGCGGACTCGTGGTCAGCAACAGCAGCATGACACGGCCGGACGGCTCTTCGAGTGTCTTCAGAAAGGCGTTCTGCGCCTGCTCGGTGAGCCGGTCGGCATCCACGATGAGGCCGACTTTCAGGCGCCCCTCGCCCGTGGCCAGCGACAACTGGTGGTCAAGCCGGCGGACGCCGGGCTGCAGATGATCCTCGCCGATCTGGATGAAGCGGCCCTTGCTCTCGGGACGCAGCTCGTAGATCTCGGCGTAGCGCTTGGCGGCCAGGTCGGTGCAGGCGCCGCAGACGCCGCAGGCCTCGCCGTCGGCGCGCGGCGTCTGGCACACGCAGGTCGCGATCCAGGCGCGGGCAAAGGCTTCGAGGCCGTCGCTGTCGTCGCCAACCAGCAGGTAGGCGTGGGCGAGCCGGCCGCCGCGGCGCAGGTCGAGCAGGCGCCGGCAGAGAGCCGGGAAGCGGTCACTGAAGTCGTGCAAGGACACGGCTCGCGGCCTCCAAGACACGTCGGTGGACACACTCGGGCGAGGGCTGCGCGTCAATCAGCACAATCCGCTCACGATGGGCCGCGGCCAGCTGGGCAAACCCCTCGCGCACCCGCCGGTGAAAGGCCAGCGACTCCGCCTCGAAACGGTCGCCGCCGGAAGTTTGCGGACTCCGCAGACGGGTTCGGCGCAACCCCTCCTCGGGCTCGAGGTCCAGGATCAGCGTGAGGTCGGGCCAGCGCCCGCCGACGGTCAGCTCATGCATGGCGGCGATGAACGCAAGGCTGATCGCGCGGGCATGCCCCTGGTAGACGGTGGTCGAGTCGGCAAAGCGGTCGCAGAGCACCACCCCGCCGCCCGCCAGGTGCGGCAGGATGACGCGCTGCATATGCTGGGCACGCGCCGCCCCCATGAGGAGAACCTCGGCGGCCGGGCAGGGGCTGTCCGCCGTCCCCAGATGCATGAGCAGCCGGCGCAGCTCCTCGCCGAGCGGCGTGCCGCCCGGCTCCCGCGTCTTCAGCACATCGTAGCCCTGCCCCGCGAGGGCCTCCCGCAGACGGTCAACCTGCGTCGTCTTGCCGGCGCCTTCCACCCCCTCGAAGGTGATGAAGGCCCCGTTCGCGACCCGTCGGTTGCGTCTGTCGTTCATGCTCACACCCGTCCGGCGGCGCTGGTTGACCCCATGGCGGCCCGGTCGCCCGCCCCCCGCCGCACATGGACATTGCTCGCGCGGCGCCGGCCGGGCGGGCGCCCGGCACAGGCAGGCCTGCCGGATTCACAGGCACCAACGAGCACCACCCGACGGCGCGCAGCCTGCACGCCGACACCATATCCAGCGCGAGAGGGCTTGCAAACTTGCATCGGCGGCACCGTACGGTATCTTCACCGCCCACCATGCGCGACCCCCTCCCATCCCGCCCCGTGGCCCTGAGCATCGCCGGCAGCGACAGCGGCGGCGGCGCCGGCATCCAGGCCGACCTGCGCAGCTTCGCGTTCTTCGAGGTGTTCGGCACCACCGCCATCACCGCCATCACCGCCCAGAACCCCCGCGAAGTCACCGCCGTCCAGGCCATCGGCCCTGACATCGTCCGCCGCCAGATCGCCGCCGTGCGCGCCGCCTTCACCGTCGGTGCCGCCAAGACCGGCATGCTCTTCGACGCGGAGATCATCGGCGCCGTCGCCGCCGAACTCGGGCCGCGGCCGCCCTTCCCCCTGGTCGTCGATCCGGTCATGGTCGCCACCAGCGGTGCCCGGCTGCTGCGCGAGGACGCCGTCCACGCCCTCGTCAGCAGACTCTTCCCACTGGCCGCCGTCGTCACCCCGAACCTCCCGGAGGCCGAGATTCTCGTCGGCCACGCCATCCGCGGCGTCACCGGTGCCATGGCCGCGGCCGCCGGCCTGGCGCAGCGCTTCGGCACCGCCATCCTGCTCAAGGGCGGACACCTCGAAGGCGACCGCGTTTACGACATCCTCGCGACGCCGACGCAGACCGTGCGCCTGGTGTCGCCCCGGGTCAGCGCGCCGACCACGCATGGCACCGGCTGTTCGCTCAGCGCGGCCATTGCCGCCGGACTGGCCCGCGGCTCGGATCTTCAGCCGGCCGTCATCGCGGCCAAGGCCTACGTCCACGCCGCCCTCGAAGCCTGCGTCGCCGTCGGCCCCGGCGTGTGGGCCATGGCCAACCCCGCCACCCTCCCTGTGGACGCCGTCCGCCTCGAATTCTGAGCCCGGCAGACGGACAGCCACGGGGCCCGTCAACCCCGGCCCCCATCCGCCACTCGCCCTGGACCGGCCTGACGCGGTTCCGCGCGGTCGGCCAGTGCGTGAAAACAACGAGGCGCCGGCTGGCGTTTTCACGCACTTCCACCCCCCCCGCAGGCTGGCGGCCAGCCGGCCCCGAGTTCGTGAAAACGACAGGGGGAACGGCGGACGTCTTCACGCACTTCCACCCCCCCCGCAGGCTGGAGGCCAGCCGGCCCGAGTTCGTGAAAACAACAGGGGGGACGGCGGACGTTTTCACGCACTTCCGCCCCCCCCCGCAGGCTGGAGGCCAGCCGGCCCGAGTTCGTGAAAACAACAGGGGGGACGGCGGGCGTTTTCACGCACTTCCACCCCCCCGCAGGCTGGCGGCCAGCCGGCCCGAGTTCGTGAAAACAACAGGGGGGACGGCGGGCGTTTTCACGCACTTGGGGTGGTTGTTTTCGCAGGGGGTCGGGCTATGCTGAGACTTCTCCGTCGGAACGTGTGACACGAAAGGGCGGCTGTTGAACGGCAAGGGCGGCCAATTGCCGCAGCAGGAGCTCAGCCACGGGCAGGTGATCCGGCGCCTGCTCGGGCTGGCCTGGCGGTACCGCGGCGGGTGCATCCGGGCGGTTGTGCTGCAAGTCGTCCTGCTGGGCATAGGCGTGATCAGCCTGGGGCTGACGGGGGTCGGCATCGACTACATCCGTCTACAGGTTGACGCGGGGGCACCGTCGCCGCACTGGCCGCTGGGGCTGACGCCGCCGGCGGGGTGGGGGCCGCTGGGGGTCGTGCTGGCGCTGTCGGGGGCGGTGGTCGGGTTGGCCCTCGTGCGGGCGGTTCTGACGTACCACTACAGCCTCGGCGTGGCCCGGCTGGTGCAGCAGGGCATCGTGGTGGATTTGCGCGCCCGCGTCTACGACAAGCTGCAGCGTCTGAGTTTCCGGTTCTTCGACGACAATGCCTGCGGCACGTTGATCAACCGGGTGACGGGGGATGTGCAGTCGGTGCGGCTGTTCGTGGACGGGGTGGTGATCCAGACCACGATCCTGGTGGTTTCCGTCGTCGTCTACGGCGCCTACATGGTGCGCATCCACGTGCCGTTGACGCTGGCCTGCCTGGCGGGGCTGCCGCTGATCTGGCTGGCCTCGACAGTCTTCTCCCGCCTCGTCCGCCCGGCCTACCTGCGCAGTCGTGAGCTGGCCGACGACCTGGTGCTGGGCCTGAGCGAGAGCATCCAGGGCATGCACGTGATCAAGGGGTTCACGCGCGAGGCCGAGCAGCGGGCCAGCTTTGCCGCGGCCAACCGTGCGGTCCGCGAGCAGAAGCGGCGGATCTTCTGGCTGGTGACCTGTTATGCGCCGGGGGTGGAGCTGCTCTCGCAGTGCAACCTGATGGTTCTGCTGGGTTACGGCGGCTGGCTGGTGATCCATGGGCGGCTTCCGCTGGGCACCGGGCTGGTGGTCTTCCTCGGGTTGCTGCAGCGGTTTTCGGCGCAGATCAACACCGTGACGGCGATCACCGACAACGTGCAGCAGAGCTTGGCGGCGGCGCGGCGCGTCTTTGAGATCCTCGACACCCCACCCGAGGTGCAGAGCCCGGCGCGGGCGATCCGGCGGCCGACGCTGGAAGGGCACATCCGGTTCGAGCATGTCTCCTTCGAGTACGACTTGGGCGAGCCGGTCCTGCGGGACATCTGCTTCGAGGCGCGGCCCGGCCAGTGCATCGGGATCCTAGGCACCACCGGGGCCGGCAAGAGCACCCTGCTCAGCCTGATCCCGCGCTTCTACGACGTCACCGGCGGGCAGCTTCTGGTTGACGGGGTGGACGTGCGCCGGCTTTCGCTCGAAGACCTGCGGCGGCAGGTGGGGCTGGTGTTCCAGGAGAGCTTCCTGTTCAGCAACACGGTGGCGGCGAACATTGCCTTCGGGCATCCCGCGGCGACGCGGGCGCAGGTCGAGCAGGCAGCGCGGCAGGCCTGTGCGCACGACTTTGTCAGCCGGCTTCCGCGCGGCTATGACACGGTTCTGGGCGAGGGGGGCGCCGACCTGTCCGGCGGCCAGCGGCAGCGGCTGGCGATCGCCCGGGCGATCCTGCTCTCCCCGGCGATTCTGCTGCTCGATGATCCGACCGCGGCGGTGGACGCCGAGACCGAGGGGGAGATCCTGGACGCCATTGACAGCGCTCGCCAGGGCCGGACCACGTTCCTGGTGACCCACCGCATCAGCGTCCTGCGCCGGGCCGACTTGATCGTGGTGTTGCACCGGGGGCGCGTGGTACAGACCGGAACCCATGACCAGCTCATGCGGGTCAAGGGCCACTACCGGCACACCGCCCGTCTGCAGGCGGGCGAAGGCACGGCCATGCCCGAGCCGGCGGCGGGAGGTGCGCCATGAGCGCGCGCCCCGGCCGCCAAGGCGGACTGACCTTTGTGTCCCGCGACGGCGAGTACACCGCCGACACCCGGCCGTTCGACCTGCGGCTGTTCGTGCGGCTGTTCGGCTACACGCGGGCGCACGCCGGCCGCCGCAACTGGCTGCTGTTGCTGGTCGTGACGCGCTCGATCCAGCTGCCGATGTTGGCTTGGATCCTCGGCGCCGTCATCAACGGCCCGGTGACCGCCCACGACTGGGCCGGAGTGCTGGCGGGGATCGCCGGCTACGGCGCGCTGAGCCTGTTCTGCCAGGTCACGCTCCACTTCCGTCAGCGCCTGGCCCTCGAACTGGGCGAAGCCATTGTGCATGACCTGCGCCGGGAGTTGTTCGACCACCTGCTCGACCTGCCGATGGGCTATTTCCACCGCACGCGGGTGGGGCGCATCATCAGCCGCTTCACCTCCGACGCCGAGGCGGTGCGCCTGGGCGTGCAGAACGTGCTCTTCGTCACGCTGGTGCAGTTCGGCAACATGACGATTGCGGCGGCGCTGATGCTGTACTACGACTGGGCGATGTTCCTGGTGGTACTCGGCATGGCCCCGGTGCTGTGGGCGATCAACCGGCTTTTCCGGCGGCGCCTCATCCGCGCCCAGCGCGACGTGCAGGAGAGCTTCAGCCGGGTGACCGCCACGGTGGCGGAGTCCGTGCGCGGCGTGCGGGTGACGCAGGGCTTCGCCCGGCAGGATGTCAACGCCGGGCTTTTCCACGAGCTGGTTGCCGACCACTCGAACTACAACATCCAGGTGACGCGCAACGAGGCGGTGTTTGGGCCGCTGATGGAGCTGAACGGGCAGTTCTTCCTGGCGGCGCTGATTCTGCTGGGCGGGGTGCGGGTGTTGCATCCCGGCATCGGCATGCCGGTCGGCAACCTGGTCCAGTTCTTCTTCCTGGCCAGCCATTTCTTCGGGCCGATCCAGTCGCTGGTGAACATCTACAACCAGGCTTTGATGGCGATGGCCGGGGCGGAACGTGTCTTCCGCTTCCTCGACACCCCGCCGGACTGGCGCGATGCGGACGGCGCGCGCGACCTGCCGCCGATCGCCGGGCGCGTCGAGTTCCGCGACGTCGGCTTCGCCTACCTGGCCGGGCGGCCGGTGTTGCACGGGATCACGTTCGTCGCCGAGCCGGGGCAGACGGTGGCGCTGGTCGGCCCCACCGGCAGCGGCAAGACCACGATCACCAGCCTGATCGCGAAATTCCACGTGCCGGGGTCGGGGCAGGTGCTGATCGATGGTGCCGACGTGCTCGGGGTGACCAGCCGTTCGTTGCGCCGGCAGATGGGCATCGTGCTGCAGCAGAACTTCCTGTTCTCGGGGACGGTGTTGGAGAACATCCGGCTCGGCCGGCCGACGGCGACGGAGGACGAGGTGCGCGAGGCGGCGCGCAAGCTGGACTGCCTCGAGGTCATCGAGGCCCTGCCCGAGGGCTTGCACACCCGAGTCGGGGAGCAGGGGGTGGGGCTCTCGCTGGGGCAGCGGCAGCTGATCTGCTTTGCGCGGGCCATGCTGGCCGACCCGCGCATCCTGATCCTCGATGAGGCCACCAGCTCGGTGGACGCCATCACCGAGGCCCGCCTGCAGACCGCGCTCGAGCGACTGCTGGCGGCGCGCACCAGCTTCGTGGTCGCGCACCGCCTCAGTACCATCCGCACCGCGCACCAGGTGCTGGTGCTCGACCAGGGCCGCATCGTCGAGCGCGGCACCCACCGGCAGCTGCTGCGTCTCGGCGGCCTCTACGCCCGGCTCTACCGCCAGTTCATGCTGTCGCAGGAACTCTGAACAGGGGCGAGGCGGGCGAAGGCATGGGGACCGGCGGGGGGCATGGGGTTTCCCCCCTTGTTGGCTCTGGTGGTTGGCCCGATCCGACAGATCCGACGGATCCGGCCGATCGGACGGATCATTCGCCATGGTACCCCTGCTTCGCCCAGATCTTGCGGGCGGCGGCGACGGCGGCGCGCCTGGGCGTGAGCGGACCACGGATGCTGGCGGGCGGCTGGCCAGGGGCGGCATGGCTGGGGAAGGGCGACCAGTGGTCGTTCTCAAAGGGTTTGCGGGCCTTCTCGCTGCGGAAGTCCGGCACCGCGAACGGCGCGCCGTCGGCCAGTGCGCTCTTCCAGGCAAGGATGCCGACGCTGCTCATCGCCACGCCGCGATAGACGTCGAGGAAGGGCTGGCGGCCGGCGCGGATGGCGTTGGCGAACTCGAAGTTCGTCCAGAAGTCGCCGCCGCCGTGGCCGGCGCGGTTGGCGAGGTCGGCGTGCTCGGGCCAGTCGGGGACGTAGGTGCGCTCCTTGGCCACGCCGGCCGGGCAGTCCCAGTGGTCATGCCAGACTCGCACCTGTTCGGGGCCGAAGTAGCCGGGGCCGCGGGTGATCTCCATGCCGCCGTGGGTGCCGTGCACGCGGTACCAGTTGCTGTGCCCGGTCAGCCACAGGCCGAAGATGCGGAACACCGCCCCGTTGTCCATGCGGCAGAGGATGACGGATCCCGGGTCGTTGCGCCGCGGCAGGGCGTCGGTCAGCTCGGGCACGGCGATTGCCAGGCCGTTGACCAGGGTCGGCATCGTGTCGGTGATGCACATCAGCGGGGCCAGGGCGTGCGTGCAGTAGTACGTCGAGGGGATCCAGTTGCGCCAGTGGTTCATCCCCGGCGAGAGCATGTTGATGGTGTCCGGATCGATCGGGTGATTGTACTCGCCCTCGGCATAGGTGACGCGGCCGATCTCACCGCTGCGGTAGAGCCGCCGCATCTCGAGGTTGAAGCGGGTGAAGGGATAGTTCTCGGCCAGCATGTAGACCTTGCCGCTCTTCTCGACGGCGCGGCACAGGGCGACGCCCTCGGCGAGGGTCGCGTTGCAGGACGTCTCGCTCATGACGTGCTTGCCCGCGGCCAGGGCCTTGATGGCGAAGGGCGCGTGTTCGTGGAAGTAGTTGGCCAGCACGACGGCGTCCATGTCGTGTTCGAGGAAGCGGTCGTAGTCCGTGTAGGTGGCCACGCCGTAGCGTTTGCCGGCCTCGCGCAGTTTCTCCTCCCAGGTGTCGCACAGCGCCACCAGCTTCATGCCGACCAGGTCGGTCGCGCCCGAGGCGAAGCTGCTCCCCCGCCCCACGCCGATGACGCCGATGCGGATGGGGGCCTGAACTCTCTTGGCCATGTCTACACTCCCTGCTGTTGCTCTGGTCACGGCTCAGCCGGGTCGGCCCGGTGCGGGGCGCGGCACGGATCAGAAAGATCAGACAGATCAGACAGATCGGACGGATCAGACGGATCGTGCCGGCAGCGCACGGCGTTCTCGGTGGCGTGCGCCGCTTGGCCGGCATAGTACAGCCGCAACCGCCACAACTGCAGCAGCACCAGCAGCCAGCCCAGGGCGAGCGCCGACGGCAGCCCGAGACGGCCTTGGGTGAGGCGAATGAGCCCCATCACGGGCGCCATGATGACCAGGATCCACGGGATGCGCCGCACGATTGTCCACAGGCTGTGGCGCGCCTCGTAGGCGGCGACCACGCCGACCATGGGGAACATCGTCGTGAACCCGCCGAGCTGCTGTTTGACGGCAACCAGGCCGGCGATCACCAGCGCGATGGCCGGCAGTTTGACCCAGACCGGCAGCGGGGTGCGGTGCGACGGCTCCGCCCGGTACGGCAGGGCGCGGACAAGCGCAAGCCCGGCAATGAACACCAGGATTACCGCCCCCCAGAACACCGCGTCGCCGGCCGGGCACACCCTGGCAATTCCCGCCCCGGCCACGCAATAGGCGAGCGCGCACACAACGATCGCGGCCACAATCGGCCAGCGCCGCCGCACGTGGAGAAACCACACCCCGATGGTGTAACCGAACAGCGCCCCCATGGCCAGCACGTTGGTCGCATCCACCGGCCGCCCCAGCGCCAGAGTGGCCAGGGTGAACGGCACCGGCAACATCAGCACGAAGGCCTTGTGTTGCGGACTCCGCAGGTAGGCCAGGGCTGTGCCCATGACCGAGACCGCGGCGACCAAGGCGATGTCCCACGCACTCACGCCGGGCCTCCACCGCAGCCTGCGGGCTCAGGCCATAGCCGGTCGTGGGCACAGAAGACGCCGTGCGGTGCCGTGCCGCCCGCCCCGATCCGTCCAGCCGCCATCTTCGCCTCTCCTGTCACCGCCCCCGCCTCCAGAAACCTGAACGCTGAGCGCTCAATGCGGAATGCTCAATGCTGAACGTTGAATGCTGAACACCGGAAGTCGAACGTCGAACGCTGAACGTCGAACGTTGAACGTCGAACGCTGAACGCCGGACGCCTGAAGTCGAACGCCGGATGCCGGACGCCCGTCACCACGTCCTTGAGTCCGGCACCTCGATCCAGCGGTTGCCTTCGAGGACCGACTGCTGACTGATCAGCCCCGGCAGCGTCATGTCCATGGCCTCGTGGATGCCGATGGGGTTGGGGCGGCGCCCCTCGATGGCGTCCACGAAGTCGAGAACCTCGAAGAAGTCGCCGCCGCCGTGGCCGGCCGCCTTCCCGCGTTCGAGGTTCTCCTTCCAGAAATCCGGCAGGAACTCGTCGCTCAGCTCGTCCAGGTTCATCCAGGTGTTCGCGTCCTTGGCGCGGGCGCGCAGCCAGATTCGGTTGGCCTCCCCGTGGGCGCGGGCCGACTCGTAGGCGCCGTCGGTTCCCTGGAGTTGGTAGTTGGTCATGGCGTGCGGCCGGTCGGAGAGCATGTCAACGCGGATTTTCACCAGGCCGCCCGAGGCCATTCTGCAGAGCATCACGCACGAGTCCTCGTTCTCGTACTCCGCGCCGCGCGGGTCGCGGTAGTGGTGGCCCGAGCCGGCGCCGCAGACGGCGACGGCGCGGTCGCCGGGCATCCACTGGAGGATGGGGCCGAGGCTGTGGGTGCCGTAGGTCACGCCGTTGACCCCGGTCTGCCACCTGCGGCGCCAGCGCGTGATCTCGTTCAGCCCCTTGAGTTCGTGAAGGTATTCGCCCTCGGCGTAGTAGGGCGTGCCGAAGAGGCCGCGTCGCACCAGCTCGCGCACGATCACGTTCGGCCGCATGTAGGTGTAGTTCTCCGCCATCATGTAGAGGCCGCGGCTGGCCTTGCAGGCCGCCACCAGCCGCCGGCACTCCGGCAACGAGACGCCGGCCGTGACCTCGCTGAGCACGTGCAGGTTGCGTTCGAGCGCCGCCACCGCTTGCGGCACGTGGACATGCATCGGCGTGCCGATGATCACCGCGTCCAGCTCGGACTTCTCCAGCATCTCGCCGTAGTCGGTGTACTGCTCGCGCGCCCCGAGCCGCTCGCGGGCCGCGGCCAGGCCGTCGCCATTGGTGTCGCAGACCGCCTGGATCGCCACGTTCCCCAGCGCGTCGCAGGCGCCCTTGAAACTGGCCCCGCGCCCGCACGCGCCGACGATCCCAAGGTTCAACGGTGTCGTCACGTCAAGTCTCCCGCGGTTGTAACCTGTCCATGGCATGACTATAGTATAGACATGGAAACAGTCAATGTCGCCACCCTCAAGCAGAAGCTCAGTGCGTACCTGCGACGGGTCGAGCAGGGCACGGATGTCGTGGTGACCTCGCACCGCCGGCCCATTGCCCGCCTGTTGCCCGAGGACGATTCGCGGCTGACCATCCGGCCGCCCTCGCTGCCGGTCAGCGCGCTGACGGCGGTGCGCGGGGTCAGGCCGGCGAAGGCCGCGTCGGCGGAGCGGCTGTTGCTGGCCGACCGGGAGAGGCGATGACGGTCTACCTCGACACCTCGGTCATTCTGCGGGTCTTGTTCCGCGAGTCCAACCCGACGCCCGACTGGGGTCGGTGGGCCGCCGCCTACGCATCGCGTCTCTGGCACACCGAGGGGCTCCGCGTCGTGGACCGGATGCGGCTGAACGGAGCCATCAATGATCGGCAGGTGGCGCAGCTTCGGCGTGAGTTCGACCGGGTTCATCGGGGGTTGCACATCGTGTCCGTCTCGGAGCGGGTGCTGGCCCGTGCCGGCGACGCCCTCCCGACCGTTGTCGGGACGTTGGATGCCATCCATCTGGCCACTGCGCTGTGCCTGCGCGACACCACCGAGATCGACGCGTTCCTGACGCATGACACCCAACTGGGCACGGCCGCTGCCGCCATGGGCTTTGTGGTGCACGGGCTCTGAGGGCCTTCGGCGGGGGATGAGGCCAGGCGACATCTGCGGACCTCGGCCTTGCGGCCGGAGTGGCCCCACTGAGGCGGGCTGGGGGTTCTGTGCCGCGGGCATGGCTCTGCGTCCGGCGATGTCCTACCCACGGTCCACCGACCACCGCGCAGCGTTGGCCAGCAGCGCCCGCGCCTCGCCCTCCGTCCGGCACCAGGTCGAGATGAACAGCCCGCGCGCGGAGAGTTGTTCGAGGGCCGGCTGCACCTCCTCGGGCGAGAGGTAAATCTGCAGGTTCTTGCCGGCCTTCTGCACGGTCTTCAAGGTGTTCAGGTAATGTAGTGCACTGGGCTTGCCCGCGCCCGGGAGAATCTGAATCGCCTGGAGCCGCGGCAGCTCGCAGAGGGCCGGAACGTGGGCAAAGGCCTCAATGCCGTCCACGTGGTAGACGGTGTGGTCGAGGAAGCGCGTCTGCCGTTCGATGATGGGCAGGAAGAGGTCGCGGAACATCGCCGGCGAGATCATGTAGGAGAAGTCGTTCTGGGCGGCGTAGGTCTTGCCCGGCGACCAGAAGCCGAACCAGCAGGTCGAGCCTTCGGACGCTTCGTGGACGATCCGGTAGAAGTCGTCGAAGACCTCGCACCACATCTCCATCAGGTAGACCTCGGCCGCGATCACCTCGTCGGGCCGGTCCACGACGTCGTAGAGCAGGCGGTCGGTGCCGCGCAGCGCGGCCAGGGTGTCGCCGCAGCCGCCGAAGGCCCCGATGCTGGGGATGCAGCGTCCGGCCGACTCGCGCACGGCCCGTCTGAGCGCCTCGAGCGTGAACCGCCACCACGCGCACGTCCGGTCCACACGCAGCTTGAGCACCTCCTCGGCCAGCCCCTCGCCCTTGACAATGGGGTTCCACCATCCGGTGTCGAAGTCCAGTTCCGTCGGGCAGCCGAGGAAGGCCGGGATGGCGGTATGGCCGGGATAGCCGACCGTCCAGACGGGGAACGCCTCACCGCCGTAGAAGGTGCGCCGCATATGGTCGTCGTTGCAGGCGGCGGCGTAGTCGAGATCGGTCCAGCGCGCGTAGGGTGTCGCCGGCCGCGGCGGCAGCGGCGGGCCGTCGGGCGGGTTGTCCAACGGCGCAGATACCGCCAGCGCGCATCGCCCGAAGTACTCGTGCGCCCAGAAGGCGCGGTAGCGTTCCTTCGTCTCGTCCCAGTCGGGCTTGTACAGGAGGTTCATAGCTCAGAGTCCCGTGAACGTCTGCCTGATGGAAGCCTATCGTCCACAAATCAAGGCCACCGCGGGAACTCGCCCTCGGGGTTGTTGCAGACCTCGTGGAGGATCGTCATGAAGCGGCGCAGGTTGTCGTAGGTCACCGGCGGCTGGAGGCCGTGGTCGCCGTTGGGGAAATAACGGCCCCTGGCCAGCAGCGGCGGCACCTTGCCGCGGATCTCCGGCTCGATCAGCCGCTCGTTGCCCTCGTTGACCACCTCCTTCTCCAGCCAGCCGAACATGACCAGCTCCGGGAAACGCTCGCGGAGGGCGAACAGGTCGTTGCCGCCCTTGACCTCGAAGGGATAGAGCGCGTTGAAACCGCACTCGACCAGCAGCGGGACCAGCTGCATGGCGCAGCCGTCGGAGTCCACGGCCAGCACCGGCACCCCGCAGGCGCGGGCGCAGTCGGCGACCTCGTGGTACAGCGGGGCGCAGAATTCGCGGAAGGCGTCCGGCCCGATGAGCATGCTGGTCTTGTATCCGATGTCCTCCCAGCAGGCGACGACTTCGGGGCGCAGCCGTTCGATCAGCGGGAAGACGAATCTGCGGTTGTTCTCGCGGGCGCTGGTGATGATGTCATGCACCAGCTCGGGGTCGTCATAGAGCGCCAGGCTGGCGGCCTCGGTCCCCATCATCGAGCGCACGCTGCCGAAGGTGCTGCCGGCGCCGATCACCAGCGGGCGGGTGCGGTTGTCGAAGCGACGGCAGTTGCGTTCGATGTCGTCGCGCGACATGAACTGCCGCGGCGCGTGGTGGGCCTGGTTGAACTCCCACGAGGCGCGGTCGCGCACGGGATAGACGCGGAACTCGGGCATGCTGTAGGTGTCGGCGTTGTCAATGACCTCGCGCGTCACCGAGCCGTCCTCACCCTCGATGATGACGAAGCCGTCCTCCTTGCGGCGGGTGGTTCGGATGCCCTCGGCCCCCCAGGCCAGGCCGAAGTCCAGGCCGACGGGGCCGGTCGTGCCCCAGTAGCGGAACCAGCTCTCGACGTCGCGGCACTGCCAGTCTACATAGCAGCCGCCGACCTGTGCCGGCATGCCGGTGGCGACCAGCCGCTCGTGCGTCGTGCGCAGGCAGCCCCAGCTCATCCCCGGCGCGCCGGGGAAACCGAAGATGGGCACGTAGTCGGGGGTCTGGCCGGTGGCGACAGCCAGGAAACGTTCGCGGTCGGTCATGCGGGTCTTCCTTTCGCAGAGATCCGACGGATCCGCCGGATCGGTCGGATCGGTCTGCGTGCCGCCTCTGCGCGATCACGCCGGTGCGTCGCCCCAGTCGGGGACAGTCACCGTCTCGCCGTCTTCCAGGGCCGACTGGTGGGCGGCGACCCCCATGGCCATGTAGCGCACGGCCTCCCAGATGTTGATGGCCGGCTGGCGCCGTTCCGCCACGGCGGAGATGAACTCGTGCACCAGGTACGGGTGCGAGCCGCCGTGCCCCCGTGGCGTGAAATCGAGGCTGAGCAGCTTGGCTTCATCAAGGTCGCGGTGCATGACCCGTTTGAAGGCCAGCTGCACCTCGGGCGGCAACGGGTCGAACATCTCGGCCGGGGTCAGCGCCGTCACCTCGGGCTTGGGCAGCGCGGCCGCGTCGGGCCGTCCGAAGTCAGGCCGCCGGATCGAGAACCAGCGGTTCTCCGAGAAGGCGCCGTGCGTGCCGAACACCCGGAAGGTCTCCGAATCCTGCCCGACCAAGCCGGGCGTCTCACGCATCTCGAGGATGCGCACCGCGGCGCCGTTGCTCATGGCGAACAGCGCCATCTCGTTGCTGAATGCGGACTCGGCAAAGAACGGGTCGTCCTCCCGGTTGCGGAACCCGTGCGCGTTGACCTTGACCGCGTGGGCGTTCATCACGCAGACGGGGCCGCTGACCGAGTGCGTCGGGTAGTGCATGGGGCCGCCGCGCACACCGCGCCGCCGGTAGGCGTCGCGCAACGGCAGCCACTCCTTGCCCGAGGCGCTGGCGGTGCGCGAACGTTGGACCTCGCGCAGGTTGCAGTGCGAGTCCACGTCGTGCATGTACTCGCCTTCGGCGTAGACGAAATCGCCGAACGCCCCCTGGCGCGCCTGGCGGCGGCAGAACATGGACTGCGGGTGGTAGTAGGTGGTTTCGCCGAGCATGTAGCGCTGGCCGGTCCGTTTGACCGTGGCGACCAGGCGGTCGCACCAGTCGAGAATCTCGTCGTCGTCGGGGATCGAGATGATCGGCACTGCGCTGTAGACGTCCTTGCCGCTGTCCATGGCTTGGATGCACTGCGGCGCGTGCAGCCACGGCTGGGTGATGATCACGAGCGCGTCGAAGTCGGCCCGGCAGATGGCGTCCAACGAGTCGAAACAGTCCCGCGGATGCAACTTGTCGTGGTAGAACGGGTCGTTTGCGAACTCCGCAATCCGCTCCGGCTCGCGGTCACACAGCCCGATCCGGCTGACCAGCGGATGGTTCTTGAACAACGGCGCGAAGCAACCCCCGAACGACCCCAGCCCGACCACTCCGATGCTGACGCCCATGCCCGCGCTCCTTTCCTTCCACAACAGCCCCGCCGCCGTGACGCCGCGGAGACTGCGGTCAATATGCACCTGCCCTGCGGACTCCGCAACCCTGCGCGGATCGCCCCCGCCGGCGGGGGGCTTGCATTGTTGCGGGGCCGCGCCATATTTCTTTTCGTGTGCCGCGACGCCATCGCCATCGGCAGGCGGCAACAGGGAATGACTGAAGTGCAACAACCGGCGGTCAAGACCTTCTCCTTTAGACAGCAGGGCGGGCACGTCCTGCTGTTGCGAGTGGACTGACCGATCCATAGCCGAACAGCACGAGCCGCGCATCCGCCCTGCGATGCACGGCTCGTTTTTTTTGCCCGCAAAGCAGGAACCCGCAGAGAGCAGCCCTGCCAGCGCCCCCCTCAACCCACCCCGCGAAAGGAAGACACCATGATCATCGTCCTCACCCCCCACGCCAGTGACCAGCAGGTCGAGGAAGTCAAGCGGCACGTGATTGACCTGGGGTACGACCCGCGGGTGATCCGCGGCGTCGAGCGCACGATCATCGGCGCGGTCGGCGACGAGCTGTCGCACCGCTCGCTGGAGATGCTGAAGGGCCTGCCGATGGTCGAGAACGTCCTGCCGATCCAGAAGCGTTACAAGCTGGCCAGCCGCGAGTTCCACGCGGTCAGCTCGGTGGTCCACATCGGGCGGCATGCGATTGGCCAGGGCCAGTTCCAGATGCTGGCCGGGCCGTGCTCGATCGAGAGCCGCGAGCAGCTGCGGGAGGCGACGCGGGATCTGGTCGCGGCCGGGGTGCGGGTGATCCGCGCCGGCGCCTACAAGCCGCGCACCTCGCCCTACGATTTCCAGGGGCTGGGCGAGAAGGGGCTTGAGCTGCTCGCCGAGGTCAAGCACGACTTCGACGTGGCGGTGGTGACCGAGGTGGTGGGCTCCCCGCACGTGCAGCGCGTGGCCGCGGTCGCCGACCTCCTCCAGATCGGCGCCCGCAACTGCCAGAACTACCACCTGCTCGAAGTGGTCGCCGACGCCGGCAAGCCAGTCCTGCTGAAGCGCGGCATGGCCAGCACCATCGAGGAATGGCTGTCCGCCGCCGAGTACCTGCTCGTGCACGGCTGCCCCGGCGTCATCCTCTGCGAACGCGGCATCCGCACGTTCGAGACGGCGACCCGCAACACCCTCGATGTCGGCGCCGTGGCGGTAGCCAAGCAGGAGTCGCACCTGCCGGTCATCGTTGATCCCAGCCATGCCGCCGGCACCCACCGGCTCATCCTCCCCCTGGCCAAGGCCGGGGTGGCGGCCGGGGCTGACGGGCTGATCATCGAGGCCCACCCCGACCCCGTGAACGCGTTGAGCGACGCCGCGCAGCAACTGCCTACCGCGGACTTCGCCAGCGTCATGGCCGAGCTCCGCCCCCTGATCGAGATCTGCGGGAAACACATGGCGTAGGCGGGCTCGTGCTTGCTGATCGTCCCGTAGTGACCTGTACAGGCCACCTGGAGCCGGCGGGCTCCCCCGGTAGGAGTAGTTGGAGGCGCGTGCGGAACCCAGGCGTGAGTGGCTGGGACAAGGTTCCGGCCTCCATCGGCCTCGACATGGATTGCTGTGTGCCGGGCTGGAGGGACGACCTCCGTGTCGTCCGGGTTCGTCCGCGGCAGACCGGGGCTTCGCGTATGACCTGGCGGACACGGAGGCCCGCCCTCCATCGCACGAGGCAGTTGTTGTCCGCGGGGGTTCTGCAAGCGCCCCGCTGATATCGTCCCCCCGGTCCGCGTGCTGCGAGCCGCTGAGGTTGGCGAGGTGCCCGGCGCCTACCGGCCTTCCGCGACGTGGGTGAGGACCAGCAGGAGGCTGGTGCCGTCGCCGTCAGGGAAACCGCCGAGCACGAGCGGGCGGTTTTCGACGAGCACCACCCCGGGCGTGTCCATCACCGTCTTGCCCTTGCGGGTGATGGTCACCCCCACCTTGCCGCCGCCCTTGTCCTGCAGCGCGAGGACGAAGCCCTGGCTCAGGGCAAGCGGCGTCGCCCCCGGCAGGCGGATTGTGCTCTCGTCGAGCAGCCGGTAGCTGTTGTGGGAGAGGTTTTTCAGCAGCGGCAGAAGGGCGGCCAGGCGCTTGTCGGTCTTCGGGGTCTCGCTGGTCGAGGCGGCGATGAACTGCACGCGTAGGTTCCGGGGCGCGGCGTCGTCGGCCCGGGCCCGAACAAGGCCGGCCAGCAGCAGGAGGGCGAGGCATAAGCGGGTCATAGTGGCGGCGCCTCCGGTCGCGGTTCGGCGGCCGGCCGGGTCCAGTCGGCCACCCAGACAATCGTGCCTTGGTTGACCCGGTCTTCGATGATGAAGATCGAGCTGTAATCGCCATAGACGCTGAGGTCTTCGACCCGCGACAGCGGCGAGGGGGCCGCCCCCGCACTCGGCCACGACAACGGCAGGATCGCCAGCAGCGCCACCCCGCAGGCCGCCATCGCCGCCGACGCCACCAGCGGGCGCCAGACCCGCGTCGGCGCCGCCGGCCGCGCCGCTGGCAACTGTGCCAGCCTGGCCCGGAACCGGTTCCAGAAGTCGGCCGCGGGCGGCGGCACCGGCGACGGATAGGCCCGCCGCAGGGCGCTCCGGAAATCTGTGCGGCCAATCGTTCTCATGGGGTCACCCCCTGGGCCTCAAGGATGCGGCGCACCCGCCGCCGCGCATAGAACAGGCGGGACATGACCGTGCCGACGTTGCTGCCCGTCGCCGCCGCCACCTCGCGATAGCTGAGGCCATCCACTTCGCGCAAGAGCAGGGCGAGACGGTGCTCTTGGCTGAGCTCGGCGACCGCGGCGGCCACTGCGCGCCCGGTCTCCTCCGTGATCGCCTGCCGGTCCGGCGCCCGCTCGCGCGAGTCCGCCACGCCCTCGATGCCGACGCCGCCGTCGTCGCCCCCGGGTTCCGGCGACGAGGCCGGACGCCGCGCCCGCCAGCGCAGGCGGTCGAGCGCCGTGTTGCGCACCGCCCGGCACAGCCAGGTACGCAACGAAGCCGCCCCGCGGAAGGACGGGATCGAGCGCCAAGCCTTGAGGTAAGTATCCATCACGACATCATCCGCATCGTCGGCGCCCACAATCCGGCAGGCGATCCGGTACAGGAGGGGCCGGTGGGTCTCGAAGACCGCCGCGAAGGCCTCGGCGTCGCCGCCCTGCGCCTGCCGCAGCAGCGCGCCGGGGTCTGGCCGGCCGCCCGCCGGGACAGCTTCGGCGCCGCCCGGCCCGCCAGCCAGGAAGGCCACACGGCTATTGACGATGGAGAAGGCGGTTCTATTCATGGCCTGACACAACGAAAAACACCCATCGCCCGCAACCGTCGGACCGGCACCCCGCACCACGGCCGCCACGAAGGACGCCGCGCCTGGCCGAAGGGTCCTGCCGGCGCGAGGGCCGGTCCGCTCCCGTCCCCCCCGCCGCGCGCCCGCCACCGACGGCTGGCACCCGACACGGACGCCGTTACAGTAGTGCCCCGGCGCGCCAAATGCCACGCCGGGAGCCGGTTCCATGCCCGCACGGACGCCTCAGACCATGGATGCGCACGCCCTCGCCGTCCTCGGCTTCAATGCCTTCCTTGACTGGCTGGCCCAGTACGCGGCCAGCGAGCCCGGCCAAGCCCGCCTCCGCGCCCTCACCGCCGCCGGCGACCCCGCCGCGGCCTGCAACCCGCACGCCCTCTACAGCCAGCTCCTGCACCTGCGCCAGCTCAATGTCCCCTTCCCGCGCCTGACCTTCCCCGACCTGGGCGACATCCCGGCGCGCGCCCGCATCGAGGACGCCATCCTGCCCGGCGAAGACCTTCTCAAGGCTCGGGCCCTGCTGGCCGCCGCCCGTGCCCTCGAACGCTTCCTCGCCAAGCCCGAGTGCGCCCAGGCCGGCGAGCTCGGGCGCCGTTGCGCCGGCCTCGACCCCTGTCCCGCCCTCGCCGCCCGCCTCGCCTCCGCCTTGGATGACGAGGGCAACCTGGTTGATGACGCCAGCCCCGAGCTGCGACGGCTCCGCAGCCACGTCCGCCGCCTCGAAGAGGAGAACCGCCAGGCCCTTGACCACCTCGTCAAGGCCGCGTCCCTCGAAGACATCTTCCAGGAGAAATTCGTCACCCTCCGCAACGGCCGCTACGTCATCCCCGTCAAGCGCGAGGCCCGCCGCCGGCTGCCGGGCGTCGTCCACGACCACTCCGACAGCGGCCACACCCTCTTCATCGAACCCGAGCAGTACGTCGCCCTCGGCAACGAGCTGGCCAGCACCCGGCTCGAGGAGCGTGACGAGTGCCGGAGAATCCTCGCCGAACTCACGCAACAGATTCGTGACAAACAGGATGCGATCTCCGCAATGCTCGACATCCTGGCCGCGGCCGACGCCGCCTTCGCCGTCGCCCTGTGGGCCGACGAGTACCGCTGCACGCTCCCGGCGTTCGGCGACCGTCTCCGCCTGCGGCAGGCCCGCCATCCGCTGCTTGACCGCCAGCTGCGGGCCGGCCGACGCCACGCCATCGTGCCGCTGGACATCGAGCTGCCGGCCGGCTGCGCCGCCCTCGTCATCACCGGCTCCAACAGCGGCGGCAAGACCGTGGCCCTCAAGACCGTCGGGCTGCTCGCCCTCATCGCCCAGGCCGGGTTGCCGGTGCCGGCGGCCGAGGGCACCGCCCTGCCCGTCTTCGCCCAGGTCTTCGCCGACATCGGCGACGAGCAGTCCCTCGACGACAACCTGAGCACCTTCACCGGCCACCTCCGCCGCATGACCGACATCCTGCGCGCGCTCGGCGACGGGCCGGCCCTCGTCCTGCTTGACGAGCTGGGCACCGGCACCGACCCCCTCGAAGGCGGCGCCCTGGCCTGCGCCGTGCTCGAAGCCCTGGCCGGACGCCGCGCCCTCACCATCGCCACCACCCACCTCGGCATCATCAAGACCTTCGCCCATCAGCACGATCGCATGCTCAACGGCGCCGCCCGCTTCAACGCCCGCACCCTCGAACCCGAGTACGCCATCGATATCGGGCGGCCCGGCGCCAGCCATGCCCTCCGCATCGCCGAACGCCTCGGCATGCCCGAACCCATCCTCGCCGCCGCCCGCCAACGGCTCGACAGCGACCAGCTCCGGCTCGAAGCCATGCTCGGGCAGCTCGAAGAGCAGGAACGGGTCGTCGCCCAGCAGGAGAGCGAGTCGCGCCGCGCCCTCGAAGCCGCCGCCCGCGACCGCGAGGAGCTGCGGGCCGAGGTCACCGAACTGCGCCGCGAACGCCGCCGCCTCCTCAACGAAGCCTACCAGCAGGCCGGCCAGATCGTCGCCAACGCCCGCGTCCAGATGGAACGCCTGATCGCCGGCATCCGCGAAACCCGCCCCGGCGAGTACGACCGTGACGCCGCCCGCCAGGCCCGCGAAGCGATCCGCGACCGCGAGGCCAGGCTGGCCACCGCCGTGCGCGAGACCACGCCGCCCAACCGCAGGCCCCTGCCTCCGGCCGAGGTGCGGCCGGGCGCGCGCGTCTTCCTCGCGCGGCTGGACGCCGAGGGGGTCATCCACAGCGTGACCCCGGACCGCCGCAAGGCCCGCGTCCGGGTCGGCGGCGTCGAATTCGCCGTGGACTGTGACGAGCTCGGCGTGCCGGACCGCCAGGCGGCCGGCGCAACGACCGGCGACCCGCACGTCTCGGCCCCGCGGCCGGCGCGGACGGTCAGCCACGAGCTCAACCTCATCGGCCTGCGTGTCCACCAGGCCCTGCCCGCGCTGTCTCGCTTCCTCGATCAGGCCGCCCTGGCCAACCTTGGCGAAGTCCGCATCATCCACGGCTTCGGGACCGGACGCCTGATGGAGGCCGTGCACGAGTACTTGCGCGACAACGGGTTCCGCGGCCGCTTCCGCTTGGGCGACGCGGAGAAGGATTCCGGCGGCGGCGGCGTGACGCTGGTGCGGCTCGGCGACGAGCCGTAGCCGGGGCAACCTGTTCACCTCCAAGACTCGAGAACTTGAAGCACTCGAACCGGTTGTTGGCAAGCATGTCACCAATCGTCGCGAAAGGGTTCAGGCCTCTCCCCTGGAGCCGGCGGTCTCCGTCGGTAATGCCGGGAACCGGTGATCGGTGATCGGTGACCCGTGATCGGTGATTCCGGCAACGAAGGCACGAAGGCACCGTGGCTCGTGGGCTCGTGGCGCCGGCGGTCTCCGCCGGTGCGTCTTCTCCACCACGGCTGCCCGGCACGGCAGGCACCGGCGCGGAGATGGAGTATGGTACGGCGGTCACAGGTTCCGGCGGCGGCCGGAGAACGGACGGTGAGCCTCCTCATGAAGACGATTCAGCGCTGGATGTTGATGGCGGCCGGGTTGCTTTCCTTGGCGGCATCTGCCGAGGACGGGGGGTGGTTCCTCACCCACCGGTGGAGCGGCGAGGGCATGTGGATGTCCCAACCGTTCTGGGTCAACGGCGACGAGTGGATCGTGCGTTGCCGGCAGCGGGACCGCACGTCGCTGAAGGTGCACGTCTGCCGCGCCAGCAACGAGTGGGTGGCCACGGTCAACAGCTACCGGGGAGTCCTCGGAACCTTCAAGGAAGGCCGGTTGCACGGCAAAGGTTTTCACTACCTCCAGGTGACCCATCCCACGGCCCAGTGGGAGATCGAGGTCAGGCAGAGGCTGTCCAAGGCCGAGGAATGGGAGTACCGGCAGTTCCTGCGCCAGCCGCCCGCCACCCTGCGCCGGCTGGCTACCTGGCATGGCGCCAACGGCCGGAGAACCTTCGCCTTCCGTGTGCCCGCCGGGAGCTGGCGGCTGACCTACGCGGCGACCGGCCAGCAGGGCCACATCCAAGTCTCGCTGACCGATCTGGCCGCCCCGGACAGCCCCCTTCACCAGAACTGGCTTGACGCCGCGGGCCGGGGGGAGACCTGGATCCACTGCGGCGGCGAGTTCCGGTTCGAGGTGGAGGCGCAGGACTGCCCCTGGCAGGCGGAGGTGGCGGTCATGGCGCAACCCCCGGCGCGGGCGTTGTCCCGCCCCACGCACCGCCCGCCCCCGCCCCAGGGGACGCCCCCCGCCGCGGCCCCTCCCCCTGCCCCAGCCCCAGCGACCGCACCCACGGAGGCGGCCGCTCCCGTCGAGACCTCGCTCGAACCGCTCGACTCCTTCCCCGCCGAGGATCCGGAGATCGTCCCGCTCGACGAGTGAGCCGCCCTGCGCGCCGCCCTCCCCGCCCCTTCGCGGGCGCCCCGCCGCCGCCCCAGGCCGGCACCCAGCAGTCCGGGCTACTCGTGGCGCAGGGCTTCGATAGGGTCGAGATGGGCCGCCTTCCACGCCGGGTAGGTCCCGAAGACCATGCCGGTCAGCCCGGAGACGGCCAGCGCCATCGCCACCGACCCCGCCGTGATCTCCGTCGGCATGTGGGCCAGCCCCTCGACCGCCTTGGCCAAGCCCACGCCCAGCCCCAGGCCGATGCCCCCGCCCAGCCCAGTCAGCACCAGCGACTCGGTCAGGAACTGGCTCAGGATGTGGCGCCGGCGCGCGCCTACGGCGCGGCGGATGCCGATCTCGCGGGTCCGCTCGTAGATGTTGGCCAGCATGATGTTCATGATGCCGATGCCCCCGACCAGCAGCGAGATGGCGGCGATCGAGCCCATGACGATCGTGAACACCCGTTGCGTGGCCTCCGCCTGGGTCAGCAGTTCGTAGGGCACGACGATCTCGTAGTCGGCGCTCTCGTGGGTCTTCGAGAGGTAGGCCTTGAGGCGGCGCACCGTGTTGTCCACCTGGTCGAGGGCGATGACTTTGAGGTAGGCGAAGTCGCAGTCAACCTGGATGCGTTCGATGCTGGTCATCGAGTTGACCTTCATCACGGTATCGCCGTAGAGGGCGTTGGCGGTGCGCAGCGGGATGTAGGCCAGGGTGTTCAGGTCGTACAGCCCGCCGAGCCGGGCCGAGCCGGCATTGCGCAGCAGGCCCACGACCTTGAACGTGGCGGGTCCGGCGCTCAGCGACTGGCCGAGTGGGTCGGCAAAGCCGAACAGCTGCCGCGCCGCCTCGACGCCGAGCACGCACACCGCCAGGCCGTCCCGCTCGTCAATCGCGTTCAGCCAGCGGCCGCGCGAGTCGGCGGTCTCGGAGAAGGTCGTGTCCAGGAAGGCCGGCACCGTGGCGACCAGCTTGGCCTCCGTGCGCCGGCCGCGGCGGTAGAGGATCTGCTGCATGTCGCGCACCGGGACGATGGCGCGCACGTTCTCGAAGGTGTTGGCGATGTGGTCAAGGTCGTCGCGGGTCAGCCCGTAGCGGTCCACCGCGCGCGCCCCCTCGGTCTGCTCGCGCCCCACGTCGGGGGGCTTGACGGAACGCAGGACGATGTTGTCAATGCCCAGCACGCGGATGCGTTCGAGCGACTCGCGGCGGGCGCCGCCGCTGATCGCCATCATCGCCACCACGGCCGCCACGCCCAGCACCACGCCGAGCGCCGCCAGGAAGGCGCGGAAGGCGTGGCGCGAGAGGTTGCGGAAGGTCACCCGCAGAAGTGTGGAGAGTCGGGTCACGGTCGGTCATCCGGGGCACGGGCGTCCGCCCGCATGCCCTTGTTGGCAGAATCACGCCCCCCGCCTCCCGAAGCGCATTGGGCCCCTACGCCGTCGGGAACTGCAGGGAGGACAGTTCTTCCTTCGCGGCGCGGGCCGAAACCCCGATGGGAGTAGGGGGAAACCACAACGCAACACCTTGTCAGCCAGATCGTCACGCTTGATCCATAGGCCGTGTCAATCCTTGGAAGCTGTTTGTCGGCCATGTTAGTCCGTGTATGGGCTCCGCCGCGGCGGCGGCCCGGGAAGCCGGCCGAAGCCAGGACGACATACGCGTCCGCCCGTGTGCGGTCCCGCCTTCCGGCGCTCGGCGGGCGGTGCCGGTCACCTCGCCGGCCGCGTGTCGCCGACGCGGTGCAGGATCACGTCATCGCCCTCCTCGACCCCGGCCGTCAGCTCGACGTAGTCGTTGGAGACCCGTCCGGTCGTCACCTCGCGCTCGGCCTCGCCGGTCAGCTGGCGGACGCGCACGTAGGTCTTGCCCTCGCGGCCGTAGACCGCCTCGATGGGCGCGTAGAGCACATCCTGCACCTGTTCGAGCACGACCTCGACCTGCATGGTCATGCCGGGCATCAGGCGCGGGTCGGCGGAGTCCGTCGAGATCTTCGTTGGATAGATTTTCGGGCTGTTGTTGTCCCAGCGCACCACGTTGACGGCCATGGGTGAGATGTCGGTGATCGTGCCGCTGAGCACCAGGTCGGGGATGGCCTTGCTGGTCAGGGCCGCCGCCAGCCCGGTGCGGATGCGCGAGCGGTTCTCCTCGGGCAGGTTGACCTCGACCATGAATTTGCTCATGTCGGGGATGGAGGCGAGGACCTGGTTGACGCTGACATTGGTTCCGACCTTGATCTCGTCGGGTTGCTGCCACTGCCGGCGCATGGGATTGCCGAGGGAGACGATGCCGTCCACCGGCGCCCGCAGGATGAGCTTTTCGATGGCGTCGCGCACCTCGCGGATCTGGGTTTCGAGCTGGCGGATGCGGGTGTGGTGGTTCTCGATCTGCCGCTCGGCCTTGATGACATTGCCCGAGGCGTTGACCAGCTCCCGTTGCATGCCCATGCGGGCCTCGGTCACGGCCTCGCGCAACTGCCGGGTGCGTTGCGGGTGGTCGTACATCTTGAAGGCGCTGACCGCGGCACGGGCCTTCTCGAGTTCGTCTTGGGCCTGGCTCACGCTCTTTTCCGCCGTGGTCAGCTGCTCGTCGAGGCTGTCCAGCTTGTTGTCGTCCTGGCCCTGCATGCGGGCGTCCGCGATCTGGTTGCGGGAGGCGGTGACCTTCTCCTCGGCCTGGGCCACCTTGAGTTCCGCGGCGTCCACCGCCCGCGCCAGATCCTTCTTCTTCTGCGGCGCCTCCTGTTCGAGGTAGCGTTGCAGCGCCTCCTGGGCCGTGCGCAGCTTCCCGGCGGCGGCCTTGATCGCGCTCAGGTTCGAGGCCTTGGTCATGGCCAGGTCCTCCTCGGCCAGGCGCAGGTTGGTGCGCTCGTCGTCCATCTCGACCAGCAGCCGGTCCTCCTCGGCCTTGTACTTGGTCTCGGAGAAGCGGAACAGCTGGTCGCCCTTCTTCACCTCGGCACGGTCCTGCACCATCTCGACCACTTCGAGGCCGAAGCGGGCGTTGAGGTTCTCGACCTTGATCATGTGCCGCTCGATGGCGTCGAGGTTGCCGTCCATCTGCAGGCTGATGGTGAAGTGGCCACGCTGGATGCGGTGGATGCGGTCGCGGGTCTGCCCGTCGGCGGCCGCCTGCCGCCGCCGCTCGACTTCGCGCCAGCCGGCGTAGCCGCCGCCGGCCAGCGCGAGCAGGACGAGGGCCAGCAGCCAGCGCCGGACTCGCCGGCGGCGTCCGTTGCGTTGTCCGTTCGCAGAGTCCATGTCACTCCCGGAGGACGTCGCGGAGTTCCTGGCCGGGCGAGCGTTCCGGCCGCTGGATTGCCTGTTCGATCCGTTCGACCTCGGGCCGCACGTCGGCGGGCAGCTGGCCGTCGCGCACCAGCGGCACGTTGGCGAAGCCGTCCTCGATGACCAAGATGCGCAGGAAGATCACCAGGTGGGTCTGCACGCTCTCCCGCTCGACCCCTCGGAACAGATGCCCGAGTACGGGCAGGCTGCCGAGCACGGGCACCCGGCGCCGCGTCTCCCGTTCCTCGCTGCGCAGGAGGCCGCCGATGGAGACCAGCTGCCCGCTGTCCAGCTCCAGCTCGGTGTCGGCGCTGCGGATGGCGATGATGGGCGCGCCGCTGCTGTCCGTGCGGGTGACGTTCGAGACCTCGGGGCTGACCGCGATGCGCACGCGTGGGCCGCTGATCATCAACGGCCGCACCCGCAGCTTGATGCCGACGCTCTTGAACTGGGTCGAGGTGCTGACCGAGCCCGAGGTCACGGTCTGGGTCTGGATCGGCACCTCCTCGCCGGTGATGATGCTGCCCTCGGTGCCGCGGCGCAGGATGAGGTTGGGGGCCGAGAGGATGCGGGCCTTGCCCTGGGATTCGAGGAAGCGGATGAACAGGCTGAGCAGATTCTGGTTGTCGGGGTCGTAGTACAGCCACGAGAGGCTGCCGCGGGTGTTGAGGGGGCTGCTGCTGGGGGAGACGAAGGCGTCGGTCAGGCGGGCCACGAACTCGGTCGTCCCGCTGGGCAGCGGCGCCACCTCGGCCAGGTTGCTGAAGTTCATGAACTCCAGGTTGACCTCCTTCTCGAACGCCGCGTCAACGGTGAACTCGACGACGCGGGCCTCGACGAGGATCTGGGCCACCGGCTGGTCGAGGCCCTCCGCCACCCGCATGAGGTTGTCCATGTTCGAGGCGATGTCGGCGATGACCACAATGTCCGCCTCGGCGCTGTCGGCGACCGTGCCGCTAGGGGTCAGGAAGCTTTCGAGGACCTTGCGCACGGTCTCGCTGCGCACGTGGCGGCAGGTGTAGTAGCGGATCTCGGTCTCCTCCTCCTGTTCATAGGCGAAGGAGGCGGCCATCCGGCTGTACTCGGCCAGGGGGTCGGCGGTGGTGGCGTGGGCGGT